>CAZIPY010000352.1:0-13164 GCA_964541125.1 uncultured Luteolibacter sp.
CCTCGCACCCTCAGTCTCGACCTGGGTGACGGCGTCAAAATGGACTTTGTCTACATTCCGCCCGGCAAGTTCACCATGGGTGGAGATATCGCCAAAGGCTCCAAGTGGAGTGGTGCCAACACCCCCAAGCGTGAAGTCACCATCAGCAAGGGTTTTTACCTCGGCAAAACCGAAGTCACCCAAGAGCAGTACGAGCACATCACCGGCAAGAACACGAGCAACAAGAAGAACCGCGGCAAGGACATGCCTGTCGATACCGTTGGCGAAACGGACGCCGAACGCTTCTGCACCGCTCTTGCCGGAAAAACAGGTGTTGGTGTGAGACTGCCGACCGAAGCCGAATGGGAATATGCCGCGCGTGGCGGCAACGATGGCAAGTGGTTCTCCGACAACAGCCCCGCAGCCATGCTCGATTACGGTTGGTTCAAGGAGAACGCAGGCATGAAATCACATCCTGTCGGCACCAAGAAACCCAACCCATGGGGTCTGCATGACATTTACGGCAACGTCTGCGAACGAGTTGCCGACCGCTACGATGCCAACTTCTACAAGAACGGCCCCAAAGTGGATCCCCTCTCCACTGGCGTGAAACCCACTTCGGTCACCAAGTATGAATTCAACGCTCCAAAATCGGGCAGTTACGCACTCAGCAGCATGGTATGCACCGTCAATTACGGTCAGCACCTGATGGTCTCCGCCAATGGAGGAGAGCCCGTCAATATCGGCCTGCCTTACACCTCCGGCGCCTGGGATCAGAGTGAACCCGTTCGTGTTCAGCTTCGCCAAGGAGCCAACACCCTCGAATTCTACCGCATCGATGCCCCGCAAAAAGGCATCGCGGTCAAGGGCTACACCCTGACTCCGGTCAAATAATTCTCCGGTTGCACTGCTCCGCAGAAACACAAGCCGCTCCGATCCAGATGGATCGGAGCGGTTTTGTTTTGGGCCACTTGCCTTGTCAGTAGGTGGAGCGATGGTGTAAGTCTGGCACATCATGAAGCTGTTGCGTGCCCTCTGCCTGCTCTGCCTCGCCTTCTCGGCAGGGGCAGTGGCGGACCCCATCGCCGAGCAAAAGGAGCTCTATGACGTTCGCATGTCTCAGGCGATCAATCTTCATGCGGATGAAATGGCCCAACTCGCCGAGCAATACACGAAGGCCCTAGAAGCCTCCTCGGCCGGCCTCCAGAAACAGGGCAATCTCGATGGCGTGCTGGCGGTCAAAGAGGAGATCCAGCGCTTTAAGCGAACTGGCACCGTGCCGGCAAAAAGCCCGGAAAAAACCCATGAGTCGGTGATCAAACTTCACGGCATCTACCGAGGCTCGAAGGCAAAGTCAGATGCGACCAAGGGTCAAAGTACCGGTGAGCTGACCACCAAGTATCTAGCCTACCTCGAAGCGGTGCAGAAGAAGCTGACGCAGGAGGGCAAATTGGAGGATGCGGTGAAAGTGAGGAACGAAGCCGACCGCGCGCGTAAGCTACAGGCCGGCATGCCTGCTTGGACCCCAAAAGCTCCCATCATACCGGCCGCCAACTCACCATCTCTGATTGCCGCATGGAGCCGGGAACGCCCCAATGATCTGGGCATCGGTCTGCGCTTCAACCACCAAGACGGCAATGGAATGGCTCCAACCGGACGCGTCAGCCTGACCGGTGGCCGAACGACCATCGAAGGCCTAAACCAGAAGCTGCTCGAGGCCTGTAAAAAAAGTAACGCGCTGTCATTGGTGCTATATTTCGAAACTGCCGACCTCAATCAAACAGGTCCGGCACGCATCTTCTCGTTTTCAGAGAACGGTCAGCTGCGCAACTTCTCTCTCTGCCAAGAAAACACTCAGCTGGTCCTTAGACTGCGCACGACCAAGACCGGAGACAACGGCACCAATCCAGAGGTCAAACTGGGCAAGCTCCAGCTCGATAAACTCCACCAGATTGTCGTCACCTATGAACCCGGGAAACTCGGCTTCTACATGGATGGCAAGAAGATCGATGTGCAGCAAATCGGCGGGGACTTCTCCAACTGGAAGCTCTTTCAGGTGGTGCTCGGCAACGAGTGGAAGGATAACCGGGCCTGGAATGGCCGCATCGCTAAGTTCGCTCTCTACAGCTCGGTGCTGGATGAACGCGAGGCCATCGCGCAGAGCCGCCCGGACTAGATTGTGTTCACGGCCTAGCGCTTCGATCGCAGATCCCTGAGTCTGGATTCATTCTCTTTAAGGGCCTGGCGCAATTCCTGAAGTTCGGCCCGGAACTGCGGAGCACGACTGATAGTCTTGCCGCGTTCAATCCGAAGATTGGCCTCCGCGACGTTAATCCTAGATTTGAGATTGTTTATCACGGAGCGCAACTTGTCTTCAGCGCGCTCGATTTCCGCATCGGTCATCTTGGGTTCGTCCGGTTTGCTGCCAGTCGCCCCTTGTTTTTCGTCCTCCCTCAGAGCGGCAGCTTGAGCAAGGCGGAATTGGCGGCGGCGTTCGGCCTCCTTCCTGAGCTGGGCTTCCGCCTCTTCCTCATCAAACTGGAACTGCTTCTGCATCGAAGTCGGCAACTCCTTGAAAGGGATTCTGCGACTGCCGTCCTTGTGGGTGATATTCACCCCTAGTGCCCCAACCGATTTGATCTCCACGCTGTGGTAGGTTTTGCCTCCCGCGATGGTCAACGTCTCCATCTTGGTGCCGACCGCCTTTTCACGAATGTGTTTGCGGTAGCGCTGCCGATATTCATCGAACATCTCCTCGGTCTGGACCAAGCCTTCATTGAGGGAGGCCAGCCTGCCCTTTGCGGAAAGGTTCGAAGCTTGCAACTCCCTAAGTTCGGCATTGAGTTCCTCCAATTCGACCGCCTTTGCCTTCAACTCGGTCAGCGTAACAAGCTTCTCTTCCTTACGTTCCAAGCGCGACTTCAGTGAGTTGAGCTGCCCCTCCTTTTTCGCAACCTCCTGCTGCAGGGGGGTATCACCGAAGGACAGCTCACCGGACTTGAATTTCCCGACGAGAATCCAGGCACTCACAGCCCCGATAGCGAGGATGACTATGTGAATCACTGATCCCCGAAGCCATGCGATAATTTCCTGGAATGACATGATCCGTGGTCAGTTGATGGGATAATCCCTACGATATTTGCCGAAGCGGTTCTCCAGCGATTCCTTTTCGTCACGTAGTTTGGCCAGTTGCCCGGCAATATGGTCTGCCTCACCTTTTGCTTCCTCCAACTGCTCCAAGCTTTGCTTGAAATCATCGCTCACGTCTTCCTGCTCAGAGTCCAACTGCTTGTCGAGCTCCGCTAACTTCTTCTCAAGTTCCGCGATTTGACTGTCGAGTTGTTCATTCTTCTCGACCAACTCTAGAGAACCCCCGCAGGAAACAGAAAGGCAAACGAGGGCGAGCATCACCCCATGACGAACTGGCAAGAGCATGCAGAATCCTATCACGAGCATGCGTCCCTGTTGAATACAAATTCGCGTAGGAGGAGTTAGGACCCACAGGATCATTTACAATCAAGGCTCGGAATTCTCATCGTCTACCGCCACTGGGCCGCTATGCTGGCACGGATGGATCCCAAGCCCTACACCCAGCACCCACATGAGGTGGAGCCAGAGTCCAAAACCGGCAGAAAGCTCAAGTTCGGCTGCTCCGGCTGCCTGATCGTGATTCTCGGCATCATCCTGATCGGTTACACGGCGATGTTCCAGACATCCCTCCCGCTCAAGCTGATTGCCGGCAACATTGAAAGGAACACCGTCATCGACGGCCGTCGCCTAGAAATCAATGGTGTCGGTGGCTCACTGAGCCGCGGCATCAAAATCAAGGAGCTCATCATTCCCGGCGAATATGGTGACACCACCATCAAGAACCTAAAGCTGAAGTACGAAAAACCCATCCGTTGGTTCACCCGCGGCGAGGTCATCATCACTGAAATCTCGACCAGCTCGGCGGAGTTCACCGTTGCCAATGACTTCTTCAGCTCCAATGACGAACATGAGGACGAAACGACCGAGGATCCGGTCGGCGGCAAAGGAACCGAAACCTATGGTGAAGAGGAATATGGCGAAGAGGACTACGCAAACGACTCAACCAGCGACAACGGCGGCTTCTTCGATCTGCGGCTGCTGAAATTCCAAAACACCCGAATCCGCACCGTGGATGGATCCATCGATCTAAATATTCCCCTCATTCACATGAAGGGCCTCTACATCGCTCACGACGAGTTCAGGATGGATGAGTTCAAGATCGATTCAAATGTGCTCAACGCCTCTCTTGCCGACGGGCGCAAGGTGGAGATCGACGGAAAAAAGGTCAGCTTCGACCAACGGATCGATATCGTCATCAAACCCGAAATCCACGACACAGTGATCAAGGACATCCCCGTGGCCTTTGAGTTCAACAAGAGCAAGGGCCGGACCACCACCCGCATCACCGCCTTTGACGGCGCACTCGAGCAAGTGGACTTCGGTAACGATGCCTCCTATGTGCACTTCAATTCACTTTCCCCCGGGGACTACCTGAAGTTCGAAGAGCATGTCATGCCCGACATCATCCATCTAAAGGCACGCCAAGATGGCGAACTGGTGAAGCTTGAGGCCGGCAGCTTCATCATCGGTCGAACCACCTTCAACTACGATGGTCGGGAATTCAATGATGCAGAGGAAGAAGATACCATCACCGGCAAGGGCATGGCCGGCAGCTATGAGGTAATCGCAACCATCAAATCGGACTCATCCGACAAGGAGTGGCCTCCTTTCAATGTTACCCTGACCAGCCAACCAGAGGCACCCATGGCTGAGATCTTCGCCCAAGTGTATCATGGTAAGACCTACGACGAACTGGGTGCAGAGGAGAAGGCCGCCATCGACAAGCTCAAGTGACGACGATTCACTCTGGCTTGCGCCCCTCTAGCACGGCGATCTGACGCTCATAGAGTTGGTGATCGGATTCGAAGCCGTGCTTCTCGCAGAACGCCGCAAGCTTCTTCATTCTCGGCAGAGGCTCGACCTTGGTGCTCCAGCAGACCTTGGCCATGCACTCGGGACAGAAAGCGATGGGCCTACCATCAGACTCAGCCAGTGAATTACTCCCGCACATGAGGCATTCGTAGGCCGTGCAGTGATGGATGCTAAACATATGCCCGGTTTCATGGACCGCCGTCTTGATGGTTCGCAGTAGGCACTTGCGAAAGGCCTCCTTCGAATCGGCAGGGTCACCATTGCGGTGCAGCGACCAGACACCGACGCGCTCACGAATCGATGCCTGTCCGAACACAAAATTCCAGTTCCTACCGGGCCACAAATCGGTGGCAGTGAGACCTAGAATGACACAGCCATCCTTGGGCAGACGAGGTTTGAGCACTTGGTCGAGGATGTAGGTGGAGAGGAACTGCTTACCGGTATGCGGGTGTTCCCGAGTGGCGCCGGGAGGAATTTTGTCTGCTGGAAGTGGATCCATCATCTTCACCGGCAGGGAGAAAAAGAGGGCCATGTATTCGGCCGTCAGCTTAACCACCTTGTCTTGTTCTTCGGTGAAGGCGCCGATGGGCAGGATATAGATGATCCCCCGCTCCTTGGTCGGTTGAATGGGGCGCTGTATGACATACTGCTTGAAGGTCTGCCCGGCCTCCTTGTGCTGGGAGAGCCATTCACCCGGCTGCGGTTGACCCATGGGCTTGTGCAAGGGGCGGAGCTTCTCGACGGTCGGCAGCAGGGCCTCGGCGCGCTCATCCCACCCGCCTCCCCTGCCAGCGGCATGGCTGATCAGCGGAATCAGAGCGGCAACAATCGCCACACTCAGCAAACTAATCAGAATGATATGGGAGCGCTGCATCTTCTCTTCGTAGCTCATGGCGAAGCCATCAACGGCTGAATCCAATCATCAGGGCGATCATCGCCAAGGCGCCAACGGCAATACCGTAGATGGCTGGCTGTTGATTTCTTGAGGGCATAAACACGCCAATAATCGACAGGACGATGCCGGCGGCCACACCCAAGGGTGTTAGAATCAGCGAAATATTGAGGAGCAGGTTGTGATTGCCAGGTGCCACAATTCCCGCAAACAAAAATGCCGCGCAACAACTGTTGATGGCCAAGCCGGCCACGCCGGTATAATTTGCCTGACGATCCTCCTTTTTCTCCACGTAGGAGTCCCGCCGCATCTCTCTCTGCTCACGCCTATCCGCACGGGCCTCTCGACGGTCCAGGCATTCTTCGGCCACCAGTGCTGGAGGCATACTCATGGGAACAACCATGGGAGGCATGGGCGCGGTGGCCTGCTGGGTCTGCTGAATCGACAAGGCCCCAGATGAATCTGTCGGAGGCAGCACAAGGTTGTTGCAAGATTTGCATTCGAGCGCCTGGTCCGGATTGGCTTCATCGGGTTCTAAATACTCACTGCATACAGGACATTTGATTTTCATGACTTCTAGGGTGATTGAGGGGCGGGAAGATGGATTGCATCCTGACACAATGGACATCTGACCTGCTTGCCGGCTTCATCGCGCATGGCGGCGATCTGCTTAGAACAGGACGGGCATTCTAGAGTGTAGACCGCAGGAGATGGCGGCGGTTGAACCGGAGGCACCACGATGCCCACCACCGGCAACTTGATGACTTCATGACAGGACGGGCATTCTGAACTCGCGGGTTTATCAGAAAGCCCAACTTCGATTAGCGCCCCACACCGCGGACATGCGAAGCTGCGCATTTGCGCAATTTCGTACCAAAGCTCGAACTTCTGATCACCCACACACACCCGAGTTCGAGGCTGCACGGGAGTACGCTGGGTTACTGGCTCCCGAGTTTGCGCAAAACAGGTGCCATTAAAACTATCCAAGTCACTCATCACCACCTGCCCATCCAGCAGTTCGATGCTCAAGTGCCGCCCACTCACCTCGGGCTTATCCATAATCAGGTCCCCATCGGCACGACCGACGAAGGCAGCCTTGGCATTCAAATCTACCTCCACTTCAGGCAGCCCGAGATTGGTGTGCAGACGTATGGTGGTGGAGTTCATATTGCCTTCTACCAGACTGCTTCACGAAAGCCGCTCTAGGAAGACAATTTTTGAATCAAGGATGCAGGGATGATACCTATTTACGCTTCTTCTTGAAGGGGCGGCCACCGAACTCGTCGGGAACCTGATACTTGTCGCGAAGCACGAGGATCTCCTTCTTCAACTCGGCGACCTTGTCCTTGTACTTGGGATCAGCGTAGCCACTCTTCATTTCCTTGGGGTCCTCCACCAGATCGTAGAATTCCCACTCCTCACCGTTGGGGATATCGTGGCCGTAAAAACGAATCAGCTTGTAGCGGTCAGTGGACACTCCTTCATGACGACGCACGGAGTGCCAACTCGGAAACTCATAGTAGTGGTAGTAGAGGCTTTTGCGCCAATCACCGGGAGTCTCGCCCTTCATCAGTGGCACTAGACTTTCGCCCTGCATGTCGGCGGGGGCCTCGACACCGGCAATGTCGAGGAAGGTCTCGGCGAAGTCGATATTCTGGACCAAGTCCTTGTTGACCGAACCCGGCTTGATCACGCCCGGCCACTTGACCACCAGTGGCGCGCGGAAGCTCTCCTCATACATGAAGCGCTTGTCGAACCAACCGTGCTCGCCGAGGTAGAAGCCCTGGTCCGAGCAGTAGATGACGATGGTGTTTTCAGCAAGTTTGGAATCATTGAGGTAGTCGAGGAGCTTGCCAATGTTCTCGTCCACGCCTGCAATGCAACCGAGGTAGTCCCGCATGTACCATTGGTACTTGAGCTTGGTCAGGGCCACCGGATCGTCTTTGTCGATCTTGGCCAACTCTGCCTGGCGTTCGGGCTGCTGGGATTTGACATCGCCGCCCATGGTCATCGTCTTGAGGATACTCATGTCCTGATGCTTGGCGGCGTGACCCCGACCTTCGTAGTCGTCAAAGAGGGTGTCGGGTTCGGGAAACATTTTGTCTTTAAACTTCTCCTTCCAGCGGGTGGCCGGCTGCCAATTGCGATGGGGCGCCTTGTAGTGCACCATAGCCATGAAGGGCTTCTCCTTGTCCCGGGTCTTATCCAACCACTCGATGGCACGGCGGGTGATTACATCGGTCGAATGCTCGTCCTTGTAGGTGGTCTGGCCCTCTTCGGTGATGAACACCGGATTCCAGTACTTGCCCTGACCGGGGAGCACTTCCCAGTAGTCGAAGCCCTGCATCTTGCCGTTGAGATGGATCTTGCCGACCATTGCGGTCTGGTAGCCGTTCTCACGCAGGATCTTCTGGAATTGCTGCTGACCGTGGTCGAACTTGCCGTAGTTGTCGAACTTGCCGTTCATGTGGCTGTGCTTGCCGGTGAGCAGGGTCGCGCGCGATGGAGCACAGATGGAATTACCGACGTAACAGCGGTCGAAGCGCATGCCATCGTTGGCGATGCGGTCGATGTTGGGGGGCAGGTTGAGCTTCTCGAAACGGCTGCCGTAGGCGCCGATGGCGTTGACGGCGTGGTCATCTGTGAAGATCCAGAGGATGTTGGGCTTCTTGGCTTCGGCGAGGGCGGAGCCCGCAAAGGCGGCGGCGAGTAGTGAAAATAGTGCGATGCGCATGGGCTTCAGGGAACAAAAGGAGGATTTCTTAACGTATGCATGACCTGGCCTTTATCAGACAGCCTATTCTTCCGATTCCTCTTCCTTTCGGGACTGACGAGGCTAGCTTGTCCAAAATTCGGAATCTGCCTCTCCGAATTCCCTCTCTGTATCCATGAAGCTTCCGTTCCCCAAGTACCTGACCGGCCTAATCCTCTTGGCCGCCACCACGTCGAGCCCAGCAGCGGAGCCTCCCGACTTTGCCAAGGAGGTGCTGCCCATCCTCTCCAACAAGTGCTTCGCCTGCCACGGCCCAGACGCGGAAGAGGACGAAGTGCGATTGGACTCATTTGAAGGCGCCACCGCTGACTTGGGCGACTACCACGCCATTGATCTCAAGGATCTGACCGAGAGCGAGCTGATCTTTCGCATCGAGGATAAGGACGACCCGATGCCTCCCAAGAAATTCGAAAAGTCCCTCACCGACAAAGAGCGCGACATCCTCAAGCGTTGGGTACTCAGCGGTGGCAAATACGCCCAACACTGGGCCTTCGTGGCTCCGAAAAAACACAAGGACTTCAAGGCGGATGGCGGCATCGATCATTTCATCCGCGAAGGACTGAAGGAGGCCGGTCACAAGCCAGCACCGGCCACCGACCGCCGCAATCTGGCAAGGCGTGCAGCGCTGACCCTGACCGGCCTGCCACCGGAACCGGAACAGCTCAACACCTTCCTCGCGGACAAATCCGGCGACGCCTACGACAAGTATCTCAAGGTACTGATGAACAGCCCGCGCTACGGTGAGCATCAGGCCCGCTTCTGGCTGGATGCTGTGCGCTACGGCGACACCCACGGCCTGCACCTCGACAACAAGCGCGGCATCTTCCCCTACCGCGACTGGGTGGTGCGCGCCTTCAACCAAAACATGCCCTTTGACGAGTTCATCCGCGATCAGCTCGCCGGCGACATGCTGCCCAAGCCGACTCCCGAGCAACTCGTTGCCACCGGTTTCATCCGAATGAACCCTTCAACATCGGAAGGCGGCGTGATCCCCGCGGAATTCCAAGCCAAGAACAGCTTCGACCGCACGGAGATGTTCGGCACGGTCATGCTGGGCATGTCGATGTCCTGTGCTCGCTGCCACACCCACACGTACGACCCCATTCTACACACGGACTACTTCCAGATGTATGCCTTCTTCAACAACACTGCCGAACGGCCCCTGGACGGCAACAAATACGACTACCACCCCACCCTCAAGGTGCCATCGAATCAAGTCGACTGGCAGACATGGAAGAAACTCAAGGCGGATCGTAGCAAACTGCTGACTGACTTCGATCCCGGAGACCTCAAGAAGAAGTGGGCGGTGCAATCCGAGGTCGTGAATCTCGCACAACTCGCCGACCCCAGGGGTCCCTTCGCCGGCAAACCCGAGCACAAAAAGGCCGTGGAAATTGCCAATGCCCTCAAGGCGCTGGAGAAGACCTTTACCACGACCCTCATCGCCAAGGAGCTCGACAAACCGCGCGAGACCAAGCTGCTGGACCGCGGCGACTACGCGTCACCCGTGGGTGAGGTCCTCAAGCCGATGATGCCCGAAATCATGGGTCCCTGGCCGGAAGGAGCGCCCACCAATCGCCTCGGTCTGGCCCAATGGCTGGTAACTGCGGAGAACCCACTGATGTCGCGCGTCATCGTCAATCGCCTGTGGGCCAAAGTCTTTGGCTATGGACTCGTGCGCACCCCCGAAGACTTCGGCCTACAAGGCGAGCACCCCACTCACCCAGAGCTGCTGGATAGTCTGGCCGTCGAATTCCGTGAGAGCGGCTGGGACATTCAACACATGCTGCACCTGATGCTCACCAGCAAGACCTTCATGCAAGACTCGAAGCACCGTAGCGGCATCGAAGATCCCGAGAACAAGCTCTACGCCCGTGGCCCGAGTTACCGCCTCGATGCCGAAGTGCTGCGCGACACCGTGCTCTGGGCTAGCGATCTACTCGACCCGACGATGGGCGGTGAAGGAGTCAAACCTGCCCAACCCGCCGGCCTTTGGTCCGCTCTGATGCACCCCAAGAGCAACACCAAGAACTACAAGGCGGATACTGACCAACGCGTCTACCGTCGCAGCCTTTATGTCTACTGGAAGCGCACCAGCCCGCATCCGATGATGACCCTTTTCGACGCCCCGAGCCGCGAGTCCAGCTGCGTCGGCCGCACCCGCAGCAACACCGCCCTGCAGTCGCTGGGCATGCTCAATGAAGTCCAACGCGTCGAAGCCGCTCGCGCCCTCGCCCAGAAACTCCTGCTTGAGCAGAAGAACGACAAGGATCGCCTCGAGCACGCCTACATACTGCTGACCTCCCGCGCGCCTACTCCGGCCGAGACCACCGCCTGTAGCGAACTCCTCAAGAGCAGTCGGACAAACTTCACCAAGTCACCCAAGGATGCCGAGGCACTACTCAAGGTCGGAATGCACAAGACCGACCCGAATCTTCCCCCCGCCGAACTCGCCTCTTGGGCACAGCTCATCACCACCATCATGGCCAGCGACGCAGTCATCACTCTTTACTAATTTCTTTCTTCAACCACTCACGCTAACGACCATGAACTTTCAACAGATGCTTCACGAAGACGGCCTCAACATGACCCGCCGTCAGCTTTTCGGCCGCACCGCACTCGGCCTCGGCACCGCGGCCATGTCTCAGCTCTTCGGCCCCGAACTGCTGGGTGCCCAAGCCAAGGGCAAGCCCGAGTTCAATGGCGGCCTCCATCACAAGGCGAAGGCAAAGCGGGTCATCTACCTCTTCATGAGCGGTGGCCCTAGCCATCACGACATGTGGGACTACAAGCCCAAGATGCGCGAGATGTTCGGCAAGGATCTGCCCGAAGAAATCCGCGACGGTCAACGCATCACCGGCATGACCTCCAAGCAGAAAAACCTCCCGGTCTGCCCCTCCAAGTACGAGTTCACCAAGTACGACAACAACGACCAGGGCGTGTATATCAGTTCTTTGCTTCCTCACACCGCCAAGGTCGCCAAGGAACTCTGTGTGGTGCACAGCGCTTTCACCGAGGCCATCAACCACGACCCCGCCGTCACCTACATCCAGACCGGCTCACAGATCCCCGGCCGGCCGAGCCTGGGTTCATGGCTCAGTTATGGTCTGGGCAGCGGCAATGAGAATCTTCCCGGCTACGTCGTCATGCACGCCAACAGCCGCTTCGCCGAACAAAGCCTGTTCGGCCGCCTCTGGGGCAGCGGCTTCCTCTCTTCTGAACACCAGGGCGTGCTACTGCGCAGTCAAGGCGATCCAGTGCTCTACCTCAGCAATCCCGACGGTGTCTCTCGCAGCGAACGTCGCGCCCAACTCGACGCGCTCAACGCTCTCAATCATTCGCATCACAAGCAATTCGCTGATCCTGAGATTCTGGAGCGTATCAAACAACACGAACTCGCTTACCGCATGCAGGCCTCGGTGCCCGAACTGATGGACCTCTCCGGCGAAAAAGAGGACACCTATAAGCTCTATGGAGAGGATGCCCGCAAACCTGGCACCTTCGCCGCCTGCTGTCTCAATGCCCGTCGTCTCGCCGAGCGCGGTGTGCGCAACATTCAGATTTTCCACCGCGGTTGGGACGCCCACAATAACCTCGCCGGCGAACACGAAAGCCAGTGCAAGGACATCGATCAGGCCTGCGCTGGACTCATCATGGACCTCAAGCGTAAGGGCATGCTCGAGGACACCCTGGTCGTTTGGGGCGGCGAGTTCGGCCGCACCGCCTATTGCCAAGGCAAGCTCACCAAGAAGAACTACGGCCGCGATCACCATCCCCGTTGCTTCACCATTTGTATGGCCGGTGGCGGCGTGAAACCCGGCATCACCTACGGTCGCACCGACGACTTCGGCTACAACATCTGCGACGCCGACGGCAACATCCTCAAACCGCAGCCGACCAAAGAGAAGTGGATCCCCGGCACCATGCACATCCACGACCTCAACGCCACCATCCTCCACCTGCTCGGCATCGATCACAAGAAACTGACCTCACGCTATCAGGGCCGGGACTTCCGCCTGACCGATGTGCATGGACATGTGATGCATGATTTGATCGCCTGATGCGTATCTCTAGTATCCAACCATTACACTTGCCATGAAACGCTCCCACTTCATTGCCGCCCTCGCTCTCTTCGCCTCCACCCTCTCGCTTTCCGCCGAGAAGATGAAGGCGCTCATCGTCGATGGTCAGAACAACCACGCCGTGTGGCCGAAGTCCACGGTCATCATGAAGACCTACCTCGAGGAGACCGACATGTTCACCGTCGATGTCGCCCGCGTGCGCTATCTCTGGAAGGCTGAACGTGAGCAGTCTTGGCTGGGTCTGGTGGAAACCGGCGAAACCGAGATGATGAAGAAGCCGCAACCCGACCCGGACTTCTCCCCCGACTTCAGCAAACACGGCATTTACTGTGCGACAGGTCTTTAAAGTCATTTGCTTCCACCACCACGTCGGATTTTGACTTCTCAACCGTTTTTCTTGGCTGGACTTGTAAGACATTAGAGCAACGTCAAAGTCCAAGTACTTTGATTGCTCAACAATTTCAGCTATTTTGTCA
>CAZIPY010000353.1:0-3170 GCA_964541125.1 uncultured Luteolibacter sp.
AACGACGGCGACTACGATCCCGCCAACAACCACATCATCTCCAACGCTTCCTGCACCACCAACTGCCTGGCTCCGCTCGTGCACGTGCTGCTGAAGGAAGGCATCGGTATTGAGGAGGGCCTGATGACCACCGTTCACGCCTACACCGCCACCCAGAAGACCGTTGACGGTCCGTCCAAGAAGGACTGGAAGGGTGGTCGCAGCGCTGCCATCAACATCATCCCGTCCACCACCGGTGCCGCCAAGGCTGTTGCTCTGGTTTGCCCTGCAGTGGCTGGTAAGCTGACCGGCATGGCCTTCCGCGTTCCCACTCCGACCGTTTCCGCTGTCGACCTGACCGTGAAGACCGAGAAGGAAACCTCGCTCGCCGAAATCAACGGCCTGCTCAAGACCGCTTCCGAGACCTACCTCAAGGGCATCCTCGCCTACACCAACGACGAAGTGGTCTCCACCGACTTCATCCACGACGCACACTCCTCCATCTACGATGCTGGCTCCTCCATCGAGCTGAACTCCAAGTTCTTCAAGCTCGTCAGCTGGTATGACAACGAGTGGGGCTACTCGAATCGCGTCATCGACCTGATGAACGACGTGGTTGATAAGGGTATCTAACCCGCCCACCACCCAGGGTATCTAATCCCTCTCAGTCACAAAGACTTCACAGCGGCGGTCCCGAAAGGGTCCGCCGCTTTTTTGTGTATGGCTGGTGATTGATTTCATGCCGGATTAATGAATGATCGATTAGGTGACTTTGGAAGATCCAGATTTTGATCCGGAAGAAGATTTGGATTCCGATCCGGATTGGGATGATTTCGAAGTTTACCAGGGGCCTGAGAATGAGTTGCCTCGGTGGTTGGAGTTGTCTCTTTCTTTGGTGATGCCGGTCTTATGCTTGGGGATCGTCTTCGCAATCTGTGGTTCATTGCTGTGGATATTGCCTTACCGGTATTTGAAATCTGGTTTTGCTCTGAATGAGCCCTCCTGGCTGTCATGGGGGCGCTTTATTACAGGAGGCTTGATCGGGGTGATCGCTGTTTTGGTGATCCTCAAAAGGCGGCCCCTGCAAAGCGCGGATCAGGATTGGTTTCAACAAGTAGGAGAGCGTAATCCTATCCTTGTGGTCTTATGTATTCCTTTGCTCTTCTGGATTGTAATCCTCATAGGCGGACACATTCGGGCCTGCTTAGGTGGCTGAGGTTATATGTTGACCACTTCAGTATCCTGATGGGTTCAGGCTTGTGTTGGTTATGAGAAGCAGGCTAATTCCGGTGATATGATGAAGTCGCTGGTGCTGATTTTTATGTCCATCATGGGATTGCTCTCATGTGCGCCAATAGCTGACAAAGAGAATCATGCGCGCAACCATGTGATTGGTGTTTGGGAGTCTGATTACAGCAAGCTTGTCATATCGAGTGATGGTTCTTTTGTGTTCACTCCACATAATATGGAAGATAAGCCAAGAGGGGGAGGTGTCTGGGAGCCCTCGGATGATGGAGGTTTCTATTTTCGTTACCGTGCCCGAAACTCCAATACCTACATTTCGAGTGAAGCGGAATACTTCAGGTTAGATGGTGATGAGATCCTCTTTTACCATGTGGACTGGGAAGAAAGGTTTAGCAGAAAGTCCTGAGGGGATGGCCTCTGGTAGAGTGATCACTTCAACACCCCATCCTTCAGCGGTAGTCGTACCAGATCATCCTTGAAGGCGGCGTAGAGCCATTTGCCGTCCGGGCTGATGCGGACGTAGTTACAGCGGGGGCGTTCGCCGAAAGGAGGGATGATGATGTGGTCGCCGGCCTTTTTCTCCGCTTTGATGGGAGTGGTGTATTGGATGCCTCTCGCAGTGCCAATGATGAGTCGGTTGGAAGGGAGGACAACCATGCCATCCAGCAGGCCCTTGTCCTTGAATTTTCCTTCCTCGGTGCTGACGGCAAAATGGTAGGCGGCTTGGGGTTTGCCGAGGGAACCATCATCAGCGATATGGAGACTGTGAACGGTGTTACCGAAGAACTCGGCGACCATCAGTGCGTCTTGTTTTGGGTGGAGGCCGATGCCATTGGGTCTCCACTCCAGTTGCACGGCTTTCTCCAGTTTGTGTTCGGGAGCGGGGGAGACAGTCCATACCGCCGAGGTCTTGGGATCGGTGAAGTAGATACGGCCTTCCTTGGTGATGGCGATGTCGTTGGAGAAGGCGCCCTTGGCGATGGCCGTTTTCTCGCCGGTCTTCAGGTTCCAGCGATGAATTGCCATCGCGCCTCCTGCACAGCCGTAGAGCATGCCGTCGGGCCCCATGGCGATGCCATTCGTTTTGCCGGTGTCGCCATCGAAGCGCTCCTTCTTGCCGGCCTTATCGACCTTGAAGAGTTTTCCGGCAGGGACGTCGGTGAAGTAGAAATTGCCGTCCACATCAAAAGCCATGCCCTCGGCGAACTGATGACCCTCCGAGATGACTTCCAAGTCGCCCTTGAAAAGGACGGCGGGATCATCGTCGGCGTGAGCGACGGAGAATAGGGCGATGGCACCGATGAGTAGGCGTTTCATGCCTTCAAGCATGAACAGCGGACTTCACCTTGTCAGCCAATTCGTGGAAGGCGGCGGCCACCTTGCTCTCGGCAGCGGGCATCAGGGCCACAGGCTTGCCGGCATCGCCACCGGCGCGGGTCGGCATGTCGATGGGGATCTGGGCCAGCAGCGGCACATTGAGCATAGCGGCTTCCTTGGCGCCTCCGCCTTCGCCGAAGATGGGGTATTTCTTGCCTGCATCGCATTCGAACCAGGCCATGTTCTCAATCAGGCCGTAGATGGGCACGTTGACCTTGCCGAACATGGACACGGCCTTCCGGGCGTCAATCAGAGCCACTTCCTGAGGCGTGGTGACGATGACGGCACCATCCACGCTCACTGTTTGGACGATGGTCAGTTGGATGTCGCCAGTGCCCGGAGGGAGGTCGAGCACCAGGTAGTCGAGATTGTCCCAGGCGACCTGACGCAGGAACTGTTGGGTGTAGCGGGTGGCCATGGGGCCGCGGACGATGACGGGGAGCGCTCCTCGAGCAGGAAGCCCATGGACATGAGCTGGATGCCGTGAGCCTCGATGGGAATGATCTCATCAGCCTCGTTGGCAAGAGGCTTCTCATCGCTGCCAAACATCATGGCGACCGAGGGGCCGT
>CAZIPY010000354.1:0-16073 GCA_964541125.1 uncultured Luteolibacter sp.
ATCCGTCGTCTCGATGAGAACACCTCTCCCGGTAATTTCCTCGCGAGCCTCTTCTCCCTCAAGCCGGGAAGTAAGGAATGGGAAGAGCAGAAGCAGCGCTTCCTCTCCGCTTGGAAAGACCGTCACACCGTCAACGTGACACCGCGCCGTATCGAGCTGCCCAAGCCTAAAGGTGAAGGCTTCCACAACGAACCCGACAGCGACTGGACCCAGGAGCGCCACATGAAGGCCCTGTGGGCTGCGAAGGCATCCACGGAAGTTCCGCCGACTGCCGATGCCGACGAAGTGGACAAGATTCACGCCGCTGCCAAGGAGGGCCAGAAAGGCTGGTTCGCTCTGGGAGGCGAAAAGCGTGCGGAGATCCTGCAGGCCTGCGGTGATCAAATTGCGAAGACCCGCTTCGAGTGCATCCAACTGCTGCGCGAGGAAGGCAAGAAGGCCATTCCCGAAGCCGATACCGAAATCTCCGAAGCCATCGACTTCTGTAGCTACTACGCCGAGACCGGCCTCGACCCCGAAGGACTCGATGTGAAACCTCTGGGCACCGTGGTGGTGACCCCACCCTGGAACTTTCCCTTCGCCATCCCTTGCGGTGGTGTGGTGAGTGCGCTGATGGCGGGCAACGCCGTCATTCTCAAACCGGCGTCCAAGACCGCACGTATCGGCTACTGGCTTGCGCAACAACTCTGGGAAGCGGGCGTGCCCAAGGACGTGCTGCACTTCGTATTGCCCACCGACCGCACCGCCGGTCGCGCCCTGGTGGACGACGATCGCACCGACGCTGTCATTCTTACCGGTGCTTACGAGACCGCGCGCATGTTCCAAGACTGGCGTCCTTCGCTACGTCTCTTTGCAGAGACCAGCGGCAAGAACGCACTGGTGGTCTCCGCTCTCGCCGACACCGAACTCGCCGCCAAGGACTTGGTGAAGTCGGCCTTTGGCCACTCCGGTCAGAAGTGCTCCGCCGCCAGCCTCGCCATCCTCGAAGCCGAGGTTTACGACGATCCCATCTTCCGTCGTCAGCTTGTGGATGCTGCGGCCAGTCTCAAGGTCGGCCAGTCCAGCGATCCAGCCAGTATCGTGACTCCGGTCATTCTCAAGCCCGATGAAAAACTCAGCCGCGCCCTCACCCAATTGGATCCGGGTGAAGAATGGCTGCTTGAGCCGAAAGTGGATGCCGACGATCCGCTGCTTTGGTCACCCGGTATCAAGATCGGCGTGAAGCGCGGTTCGTGGTTCCACATGAACGAATGCTTCGGCCCGGTGTTGGGTCTGATGCGTGCCGAGGATTTGGATGAAGCTGTGTCCATCCAGAACGAAGTGGATTATGGCCTCACCGCCGGCATCCACACCTTGGATGAAGATGAAATCACCGAGTGGAAGTCCAAGGTGCAGGCCGGTAATCTCTACATCAACCGTGGCATCACCGGTGCGATCGTCCAACGTCAGCCCTTCGGTGGTTGGAAGAAGAGTAGCATTGGCCCCGGCGCCAAGGCGGGTGGACCCAACTACTGCAACCTCTTTCGCACTTGCACCGACAAGGAGACAGTCTCACCCGAACAAGCCAAGGCCGACTATCAGAAAGCCTGGAAGGAGCACTTCGCCATCGGTCACGATCCCACAGGTCTCGAATGTGAGAGCAACGTCTTCCGTTACCGCGCCGCCCACGGAGTCATCCTGCGTCTCGCAGACAAGGACGAGCACAGCGAAGCTCTTGCCCGTCTTGCGAGCGAGATCTCTGGCGCGCCCTTGACCATCAGCCGTGTCAGTGAGGAGAGCGATGAGGACTTCGCTGCTCGCCTTGGTGGCCTCGCCAGCACAAACGAGTTTGTCCGCACTGTCGATGGACCGCCGGCCGATGTCATCCTGAATGCCATCTACGATGCTGGCCTCAACTGGATCGAAGCACCCATGACCGCCTTGGGTCGTCTGGAGCTGACCCGCTGGACCCGAGAGCAGTCCGTGACCGAGACGCTTCACCGCTATGGTAACAAGCTTGGCGGTCGGCGCTGATGACCTTTAAATGCTCGGTATGATCACCGAACTTCTCGGCAAATCCATCATTGGTTGGTCCCGTTCTGCGGGTGCTGACATTGCGACTCACGGCGTCCAACCCGGAACGGGCACCCAACTCGAGCCCGCCTACGTTTCGGCCACCGATGAGGAAGTCGAACAGGCATTGGCGCTCGCCGGGTCAGCATTCGAAGACTACTCCCGACTTTCCGGCAAGCAGCGTGCCGCCTTCCTGCGTGCCATTGCTGACAATATTGAGGAAGTGATCGACGATATCGTCGAACGCGGTCAACTAGAGGCGGCCCTGCCCGAACCACGTCTGCGTGGTGAATCCGCCCGCACCATGGGTCAGCTGCGCATGTTTGCCGATCAGATCGAGGAAGGTTCCTGGGTCGATGCCCGCATCGAACGTGCCCAACCAGATCGTCAGCCTTTGCCCAAACCCGATGTGCGTTCCATGAACCGCCCACTGGGGCCGGTGGCCGTGTTTTGCGCCGCCAATTTCCCATTGGCCTACTCCGTGGCCGGGGGGGACACCGCCTCCGCGCTTGCTGCAGGTTGCCCAGTGATCGTGATTGCGCACGAAGCTCATCCTGGATGCGCTGAGATCGTCGGTACCGCAGTGAGAAAGGCGGCGCTTGCTTGCAGTATGCCCGAGGGTGTCTTTTCGCTGCTTTACGGTGGCGGGCACAGCGTCGGCCAGACCGTGGTTCGCCATCCGGTGATTCAAGCGGTCGGTTTCACCGGTTCCCGCGCCGGCGGCACCGCGCTGATGGAGATCGCGGCGAATCGCGAACAACCCATTCCCGTTTATGCCGAGATGAGCTCCATTAATCCGGTGGTGTTTCTTAAGGGGGCACTTGCCGTGGATGAGGAAGCACTGGCCAAAGCATTCCATGGTTCCCTGACTCTTGGGGTCGGACAGTTCTGCACCAATCCGGGTTTGGTCTTTCTGGAGAAGGGGAGTGGTAAGAAATTCCTCTCCAAGCTTAAGAAGCTGGTGAAGCGTAGTTCGGGTGCGCTAATGCTTCATTCCGGCATCAGCAAAAACTACCAGCTCACCACTCAGGCTATGGCCTCCGCCGAAGGGGTTTCGACCTTTGCTTCCTGTAAGACCGCGGCCGGACCGGACGAAGCGGTACCCGTCGTCTTTGAGGTCGGCATCAAGGACTTCATGGCCAACGCACAACTTCAGGGCGAAATGTTCGGCCCCGCAACGATGGTGATCACCGGCAGTATCGAGAAGATTCGTGATGCGATTTCCATGCTCGAAGGCCAACTGACGGCCACAGTTCACGGCACCGACGAGGAACTAGCTGAGAACGCGGATCTGCTTGCGGCACTTCAGGGCTGTGCCGGTCGTCTCATCTGCAACGGCTTTCCCACAGGCGTCGAGGTCTGCAGCAGCATGGTGCATGGCGGGCCTTTCCCGGCGACTTCCGATGGCCGCAGTACCTCCGTGGGCACGATGGCCATTTTCCGCTTCGTGCGCCCAGTGGCGTGGCAGGGCTTTCCCGATGCCGCGCTACCTGCGGAGCTGCAGGATGACAATCCGCTGGGCATTGTTCGTCACGAAGCCTGATTCCGCTTCCCGTTTTCACTGCCTCTGCCCTAGTCTGAGTCATGGACGCAGCGATCCGAGAGCGCTTGGACTCCTTCATTGATCTGAAGGGGCTGCGTCGAACCCAGCAGCGCGATAGCATCGCGGAGGAGGTGTTCTCCAAGGACGATCACTTCACTGCTGAGGAATTGTTTGAGCGGGTCCGCAAGTCCAATAGCGGGATTTCCAGGGCCACAGTCTACCGAACCTTGGCATTGCTTGAGGAAGCTGGATTGCTGAAGGAAATCGACCTAGGTGAGAACGAGACGACCTACGATCCCAACTTCCACGACAAGCCCTCGCACAATCACCTGGTCTGTAAGGATTGTGGCAAAGTGATCGAATTCGAGGACTCCGGCATCGACACCCTCAACGATTGCGTGGCCCGTCGGCTCGGGTTTCGTCCGCTGGAGCATTCCCTCAAGATTGAGGCCTCCTGTGAGCAGCTGCGCCTGAAGGGGCGCTGCCCCAACCTCATCGAGTCGCGCCTCAGCGGCAAGAGGCTCCGAAAGAGGAGGTAAGAAAAGGCGATAAACGGGGTTTCCTGAGCCGTATTCATGGGCAGAACCGCTCGCGGTTCCGTCCCATTTATGAGCATCCAGAAAACCACCCGCCGCCGCTTCCTTCAAACTTCAGCGGCCTTCGCAGGAACGGCCTTCGGCCCCAATCTCCTCTTCGGCAAGCCCGAGGACGCCAAGAAACTCAATGTGGCTGCCGTCGGCTGTGGCGGTAAGGGTCGCAGCGACATCTCCGAAATCGCCCGTGGCAACAACATCGCCTTCCTCTGCGACATCGACAGCAACCGCGCCAAGCGGGCTCGCGATTCCTACAAGGGAGCGCAATTCTTCCAGGACTACCGCGAAATGTTCTCCAAAGTGGCGGACAAGATCGACGTGGTTACTGTGTCGACTGCCGACCACATGCACTTTCCCATCGCACTGGAGGCCATGCGTCACGGCAAGCCGGTGATGGTGCAGAAGCCTCTTTGCAACACCATCTGGGAAACCCGCATGCTCTCTGAGTATGCCAAGAAGAAGGGCGTGATGACCGTGATGGGCAATCAGGGCGCCACCATGCAGGGCACGCGCATCTTGCGCGAGTGGATCGAAGCCGGATTGATTGGCGACGTCACCACCGTTCATTACTGGACCAACCGTCCGATCTGGCCTCAGGGCAAGGGTCTTCAATTCAATGCCGCCGATGTGCCCGGACACGTCAATTGGGACGTTTGGCAGGGCACTTGTGCCAATGAGCGGGCCTACAGTCCCAAAATTCATCCCTTCGCCTGGCGCGGATTCTGGGATTATGGCTGCGGTGCTCTCGGTGACATCGGATGCCACAGCTTCAATTCGGCCTTCTGGGCCCTCGATCTGGCCGGTGATCTGGTGGTGGAAGCCACCCGCAGCACTGAGTTTGATGAGGTCACCGCGCCCAAATCCTCAACCATCGTCTACAAATTCCCAGCCAAGGGGAAACGTAAGGTGGTGAAGCTGGTCTGGCAGGACGGCTTCGGCAATCCGGACAAGAGCAAGGAATTCATCCGTCCCGAAGGTCTGCCCGAGGACCTCTCGCTCAAAACGCCAACCGGCTGCGGTCAGGCCTTCATTGGCACCGAGGGCACCATTTTCGTGGCCGATCCGTACTGTGGCAGCGCCCCCAAGCTCTATCGCAATGGCAAGGAGGAGCGTCCCGGCAAGGTCGAGGCGGTCTACGAGCGGATCAAGGGAGGCCCCACCCAGGAGCTCTCCCGCGCCATTCGTGGGGAAGGGGCCAAGCCCATCTCCAATTTTGAGGATCACGCCGGTCCCCTCACCGAAATGGTGCTGGCCGGCAATCTGGCCCTGCGTAGCGGTAAGAAGATTGATTGGGACTCCGAGAACATGACCGCCCGTGGTATGCCCGAGCTGGAGTCCATGATCCGCCGCGAATACCGCAAGGGCTGGGAGCCCGACCTCTCCTGAGAGGGGCTTTCAGGCCCACGCAGAGCCCTTTCTGGGGTCATACCATCAGGTGACTTCCCAGGTGATAAGATGGCGCTATGATGCCCGTAGATTCAGGCATCAGCAGCGGCAACCACCCGATGCTTGACCCAGAGGCCTCCGAAGTGGACATTTCGACCCGTTCATTTGCCCGCACCGGAGGCTGAAATCCCCCAGATTGGAGCAATTCTACGAACTTTCCAATACCCCAACCCAGACTACCCACCCCATCCCATGTCCGACGAAGAAACTCCCGTTGAAGCCGCTGCTGAAGAAACTCCCGCCAAGGAAGCCTCCTGCGGAAGCGCCAATTGCTGTGACAAGCTGACCCTCATTTTCTCCTCCATTCTCCTTCGTCTCTGGCTCGGTGTCCGCGCTCTGCAGACCGGCATTGAGAAATACGCTGGCCAGAAAGCTTCCAACACAGAAGTCGAAGCGGGCGGTGAATCCACCGGTCTCTACGAAGGTACCGCCGAAAAGATCTACGGTCTGGAATTTTACAAGGGTGTGCCGGAGCAAATGGCTGGCAAGCTAGAGACTCAGCCTCTGATGATCGGCTTTATGTACAAGCTTTTTGACAAAGCCCTTGGCCCGGTCCTCATTCTGATGGGTCTGACCATCCTGCTGGGTGTGTTTTCCCGCATCTCCCTGATGGCCCAAGGCCTGCTCTACGTCGGTCTAACCTGGGGCCTGATCCTGATCGGCGGTCCTCAGGGAGCTGCCGGTGCAGCGCAGCTCGGCGTTCACATTGTTCTCATCATCTTGGCCCTCCATTTCATCAAGCACGACCGCTTCGTCATCCTCAAGAAGTGGTAACAACCCCCAATTGACCTCATGAGCGATTCAAAAACACCCAATCAAGAAAGCAGCTTCCTCAACCGCCGCCGTTTTATCGAAAAATCGGCTGGAGCCGGTTTGGTTATGGCTGCCCCCAATATTCTCAAAGCAGCAGAGAAGGGCGCTTCTGACACCATCCACGTTGCCTTTGTTGGCTTTGGTAAACAGGCAAAAGTTCTGTTTGAGGCCATGAAGAATATCAAGGGCCTGCACGTGCAAGCTGTCTGTGATATCTCGGATTGGAACCGAGGTACCGGAATTAAGTCAGCAAATGCTCATCAGGGAAGTAGACCAAAAGGTTACATGGATATCGATGACATGCTTGCCACCGAAAAGGGTCTCGATGTGGCAGTTATCGCGACCCCGGACTTCTGGCATTCGCCCCATACCGTCAAGTGTCTCGAGGCCGGGCTTCACGTCTACTGCGAGAAGATGATGTCCAATACCATTGACGGTGCTCGTGCGATGGTCAAAGCGGCTGAGAAAAGCGGCAAGCTCTGCCAGATCGGTCACCAACGTCGCTCAAACCCCCGCTATCGCTACACCTTTGAGCAGCTGATCAATGGGCAGAAGATTGCCGGGCAGTTGACCAATGTTCAGGCACAATGGAACCGTTCTCTAAAGGGCTCTCAGCCTATCAAGATGAAGCGAACGATTGCTCCTTCTGATGAAATCCTCAAGAAATACGGCTTCAAGGACTTCACGCAGTATAAGGATTGGCGCCTCTACCGTGACCTCTCTGGAGGGCCCATTTCCGATTTGGGTGCTCACCAAATCGACATTTTCAATTGGTTTCTTGAGGCTCAGCCTAAGAGGGTGTTTGCCACCGGTGGCAAAGCTTATTTCAAGGATCGGGAGCACTTCGACAATGTTTTGTGCCTGTTTGATTGGGATACAAAGTATGGTGAAGTGCGTGGTTTCTACCAGGTTTTGACCACCACCAGTTCCGGTGGCGGATTCTGGGAAAACTTCATGGGCACCAAGGCGACCATCAAAACGGCTGAAATTGCAGCAAGCTCTGCGATTTACCGTGAAAGCGGGGCTCCCGAATGGGATGATCTAGTTGCTCAAGGCTACCTCAAGAAGAAGCCCGCTCCTCCCAAGCCGGCTGCCACCGCTGGAGCCGTTGCCTCTTATGAGTCTGCTGCACCAGATGAATACGCCCTTCCAGGAGGTTTGCCTCTGGTGACCACTGATGAAGGCAAGGTGATACCGAAACCAGCTCACCAGCCGCATTTGGAGAACTTTTTTGCTTCCGTCCGCGGCAAAGCCACGCTCAATTGCGACGCGCGCCACGCATTCGAGAGCGAAGCCCCCATTTTCTGGGTCAATCCCTCCGCGGATCAACAAGCGCCCATTGAACTTACCGAAGAACACCTCTCCGTATGAAAAAACAACTGATCCTGACCACCCTGACTGCCGTTACCTCCATCGCTCTCACCAGCTGTGGCGGTGGCGACAAAGACAACGGTGCTGACGGCGGCGATGCCGCGGCCGGAAGCGCAAAACTTGGTGCCGGCGACCCCAATGGTGTTGCCATTTCCAGCCTCTCGGAACTGCCCGACGAGCTGATTGAAGGTACTCCCAAGCCCATCAAGCTTCCCGTTGCTCACGACACCCCGACTGCAGCTCCTGACTTCAAGCTACCTGAGGGCAGCGTTCTGCTTTCTGCTGGCAAGACTGTCACCAGCTCGGATGATGCTCCCATCATCGGAAGCCTTGACCTGATCACTGACGGCGACAAAGAAGCCGGCGAAGGCTACTACGTTGAGCTTCTCGACGGTAAGCAGTGGGTTCAGATCGACCTTGGTGCTGAGAAGGAAGTCAACGCCGTTTGGGTTTGGCACTTCCACTCCCAGAAGCGTGCCTACAATGACGTGATCATCCAGGTCTCCAACGACCCCGAGTTCAAGGAAGCTACCACCATCTACAATAACGACTACGACGATTCGGCTGGTATGGGCAAAGGCGGCTTCGCCCCCTATGCTGAAACTCGTTTCGGTCTCGTTGCTGACGGCAAGGGTACCAAGGGCCAATACGTCCGCCTCTACAGCGCTGGTAACACTTCCAATGAGATGAACCACTACATCGAAGTGGAAGTCTTCGGTAAGTAAGCTGTAGGACCTACCTCTAATTTATCCCAAACCACAGCCTCGCAAGGGGCTGTGGTTTTTTCGTGGGACCAATCGGAGGTAACATGATAGCGAGCAAAGTCGTATTTTCGATGAAGGTTAGAGGAGAACTTTTCTCTAACGACCCACGAACTCATCGAATACGACATGAAAACTCAACTTGCCATCATATCAGTCATTGCAACCAGTTTCTGTCTGTCTGCATTGCCAAAGCCTGCGGACATCGGGAAAATTCTGAAAACAAAGATACCAGATGAGCTCATAGAAGGAGTCCCCAAGCCGATCAAGTTGCCTGTGATGCACGACATCCCTCGGGAAGTTCCCAGGCTGATGGTTCCCGAGGAGACCGTGTTGTTGTCCAAGGGCAAGAAAGTGACCGGTAGTGATGATGCTCCCATCATCGGTGCTTTGGATTTGATCACTGATGGAGACAAGGAAGCAGGAGAGGGGCATTATGTGGAACTCCTCGATGGTCTGCAATGGGTGCAGATCGACCTTGGCAAGGAGTTCGAGGTTCATGCTGTCTGGCTCTGGCACTTCCACTCCCAGAAACGCGTCTACCACGACGTGATCATTCAGGTTTCGAACGATCCCAAGTTCAAAGATGCCACCACCATCTACAACAACGACTGCGACGATTCAGCCGGCATGGGCAAAGGCGGCTTCGCTCCCTACGCTGAAACTCGTTTCGGCCTGCTTGCTGACGGCAAGGGTGCCAAAGGGCAATATGTGCGTCTTTACAGCGCTGGAAACACCTCTAACGAGATGAATCACTACATCGAAGTGGAAGTCTTCGGTAAGTAAGCCATCTAATTTCCTGAGTCTGATTGCTCATCTGTTCTATGCTGGTCATCAAATCATTGAATCTTCTAGCGATCGCACTGATTCTACCCATCGGCCAATTTGCTGAGTCTCAGCGTGCTGAGGAAGGAGTGCTGCTGAAGACTGACTTGCCTGATGTGTTCTTTGGGCCACCTCCAAGGAATCATAAGTTGCCAGTGCCATATGATCGGCCTGATGAAGCTCCGAAGCTTCTGGTTCCTAAAGATACGGTGTTGCTGTCTCAGGATAGGCCGGTGTCGAGCAGTGATGATATGCCCATCATCGGCGAACTTGAGCTCATCACTGACGGCGAAAAGGAAACCGGTGAAGGTTATTATGTTGAGATCTTAGAAGGTTTACAGTGGGTGCAGATTGACCTGGGTGATTCGGCGCAGATCGCCGCGGTTTGGGTCTGGCGTCCCTATGGTGATGATCGAATATTTCACGATGTGATCATCCAGGTTTCGGACGACCCAAATTTTAACGAGTGTGTGGTTACCATTTACAACAACGACTTCGATAACTCAGCAAAACTCGGTAAAGGAAGTCATCGTCCATACGTGGAAACCCGCTTTGGTCTGCTCGCTGACGGGAAGGCATCTTTAGGGCGCTATGTTCGACTTTACAGTCGAGGGAATACAACGAATGCCTTTAACGTATACACCGAGGTCCAAATTTTCGGAAAATTCTCAAAAAAATAGGTATTATTCATGCTTTTGACACCGTTTTACCATTGTTTGACCTCCAGTCAGGGGGGTGGGCTTGCTTAGGGCCCTTTCCTGCTCCAACATATCAACGTTCATGAAGTATTTCGCCTGTAGCCTCACCGGGTTTCTGATCACGGCCACCATGGCCTTTGCTCAGGAGGATCCCGCACCCCCGCTTTCCGAGGGGATGAACCTTCTCGATATCGCCAAGGCCGGCGGGTTCATGATGTATCCGCTGGCGGTGCTCTCGATGGTGGGCATGGTGCTGATTCTGGTCTACTTGCTGACCATTCGCCGCAATGCCGTGGTGAGTGACCGTTTCATGAACGCCGCAGAGGCGATGATTCGCAAGCGTGACTACCTTGGCCTCGTGGCCTACTGCCACCGCCAGAACGAATCCATGGCTCGGGTCACCCAGAAGACCATGGACTTTCTCACCAAGTATCCTGTCTCCTCCTTCGATGGGGTTCGCGAAGTGGCTGAGGCCGAAGGTTCGCGCCAGGCGGGTCTGCTGACATCGCGCATCACTTACCTTGCTGACGTTGGAGCGCTAGCCCCCATGGTTGGTCTCCTCGGCACTGTCGTCGGCATGATCAAATCCTTCCAGGAGATCTCCTCGGGTGATGTCACCGGCGTGCGTCAAATGCAATTGGCCGAAGGCGTCTATGAAGCTCTGGTCACCACCGCCACCGGTCTGATGATCGGCATTCCTGCGTTGATGTTCTACTCCCTTTTCCGTGGCCGCGTTCAGAAGTACATTGCTGAGCTCGAAGCCGCCGCTACCCACCTGATGGCTCTGCTCCATTCCCAGGTCGAACGCCAGATCGAGGCCCAGGAGGATTCCGATGATCTTCAACTGGGTCGTGGTGACCGTAGGGACATGCAGGGCCTCTGAGATCTACAGCAACCCCAACCGATGAAATTCACGAGTCGAGAACCCGAGTCCGCCGGCATGCAGCTGGCGCCGATGATCGACATTGTCTTCCTGCTGCTGATTTTCTTCATCGTGACTTGGCAGTTCAGTCGTTCTGAGACGGAGTTGGATGTCTCGGTGCCCACAGCTGAGCAGGGTGAGGAACTGACCCGTCCCATGGGTGAGATCATCATCAACATCCTCGAAGACGGAGCGATCAAGGTGGAAGGCGTGGTCGTCGATTTGCCACAGCTTCACGACAAGTTGAAGGCCATTGCCGTCAACTTCGAGAACCAGCCCGTGCGGATTCGTGGCGACGGTGAGGTTACCTACCAGCGCATCGTTGAGGTGATCGATACCTGCCAGAAGGCTGGCATCTGGAACATTTCCTTCGCGACTCAACGCCCCGAGGCCTCGGAATAACCCACTGACATGAGCGACCCAACCATGATGCGGATGACGAGCGGCCTGGCGGCCTGCGTGCTGTCTTTGGCGAGCCTGCATGCTCAGCAACCTCCAGTCGCCCAACCGGTGCAGCCGGAAGACAATCCTGCTCTGCAGAACGATGCAGCCAACGATTTCTTCCAGCGCGGCAAGAACGTCTATGATGAAGCCCGCTCAGCACAGGAAGAGGCTCAGAAGGTTCGCCTCTACACCACGGCGGTGCAGATTTTTGAAGCCTATCTCATGGACTTTCCTGACCATGAGAACGCCCCTAAGGCCTGGTGGTATCTGGGTTCGTCCTACCAGCAGATCGGTCGCGAAAGGGATGCCAAGCGCTGCTACGGTGCTCTGCTTCAACGCTTTCAGAAGGGTCCATGGGTGTCTGCTGCGGCTTATGCCCTTGCTGCGGATCACTATAACAAGCGGCAGTATGCTGTCGCCGCGCCCTTGTTCGAGCGCTACGGCTCCGAAACGGACCGGGAAGGGGAGGCCGCGCGCGGCTTTTACTACGCTGGTCATTGCTACCGACAGAGCGGCATGCACGGACCTGCCATGGTGGCCTTCCGCAAGGTGATCGAGGATCCCCAAGCTGGCGAGTTCGTCGCCATGTCCAAGGTCGGACTGGGCCACTGCGCCCTTCATCTCAAGCAGGACCAACAGGCTTTGGATTTCTTTGTCGAGGTCACCGAGATGGAGGTGGCTGCCGCGGTCAAGGGCGAGGCCTTGCTGAATGCATCCATTGCGGCCCGACGTTTGGAGAAGCTTGAGGTAGGTGTGCATTACCTAGAGCGCATCCTCAAGGAGGAGGAGATGAAGACTCTCTGGCCCTCCGCGCACTCAGCATTGCTCGGGGTGTTCTTTGAACAGGAGAAGTATGAAGATGTGGTGAAACTCCATGAGGAGTCTGAAATCAAGTTGCAGGGTGAACAGGAAGCTGCCCGCTTGCTCCTCATCGGTCGTGCCCAGATGCGCCTCAATAAATCGAAGGAAGCCTTGGAAGTGTTCCGCGCCATCGAACGCCAGGTGGAGCCCGAGTCCGACCTTGCGTTTCAGGCCTCCTACTACCGGCTCATGTGCTTCTACCAGATCGAGGGAAAGCATGTGCCGGAGCAGGTGGATGCCTTCCTCCAGCTTTATGGGAATAGCCGACCCAATGATCTGCGGGTCCACACTGCCCTGATGATGAAGGCGGAAAGCTTACATGCCAGTGGTAAGATCGCCGCTGCGGCCCAGGTTTACAGCAAGGTCGATGAAAACAAGGTCAGTGAAGCCAATCGTCCGGGTCTGCTTTATCAGCGAGGCTGGTGTCTGGCGGAAGCAGGTGATCAACGCGGCGCCATCCGATCCCTAGGCCTGTTCATTGGTGCCTACCCTAAGGATGAACGCATACCCTCGGCCCTGGCCAAACGCGCCAAGGTACACGAACAGGCTGGCCAGCCAGATCAGGCCATTGCCGACTACGACCGCCTGATCAAACTCGGCAATCCCGTGGACATGGTGACCTTCGGCTGGATGGAATCTGCCCGCCTGCGCAGGGGAGCAAATCAGATTGAAGACATGCTAGTTCGTTATCAGGGCCTGCTTGAGGCGGGGCTGGAGTTGGATGCCAAACTGCAGGCTGAGGCCAACTACTGGCTGGGTTGGGGCATGGTGAAGAGCAACAAACCCAAGCTTTCCATTGAGCCACTAGAGAAGGCCCGCAAATTGCGTGGTGATCTCTACGGCAAGCACGCCGGCCTATTGCTTGCGCTTGGCTACTTCGCAGCTCAGAACGTGGAGAAGCTTGGTGCCGAAGTACATCTGGCGATTGATGGTGAGTATCAGGAAGACCTTCCCGATCAGGCCATCCAATGGGTGGGGATGCAGTCCTACAATGCAGCCTCCTACCACGACGCAGCCATTTTCCTCGCCCTGATTGCCAATCCCGATGAACCCCGTGCGACGCCCAAGGAAGTCTGGCGCTATCTCGGCAAATCACTTTTGGAAACCGGTCTGGCCGAACAGGCGCTGCCATCGATCACCAATGTACTGGAGGTGGAGAACAATCAGGCATGGCGGGCCGATGGCCTGCTGGACCGTGGACGCGCCTTCTACATGCTCAAGAAGCCCGTGGAGTCGCGCGAGGCGGTAGATGAGGCCCTCGGTATGCAGCCTCAGGGACGCACCCGCGGGAGTCTGCGCATTTTGGCCGGTGATCTCGATATGATGGAGGGCGATCCCAAGAAGGCTTCAGCCCAATACCTGATCGTGATCAGCTTCATCAACGACAAGGAGCTCAAGCCTCTGGCCCTACACAAGCTGGTGGCCGCCCAGGAAGCGGCTGGCCAGAGGGACGAGGCTGAGAAATACCGCCAGCAGCTGCAGACGCAGTTCCCTGACTGGAAGGCCCCATAGGGCCTGATTCCGAGCAATCGCAGGGTTGCCAAATCGGGTGTTTTCGAGTTTTCTGCGCCCCTGTTTTCCTCTTTGCCATGACCGCTCCCGTTCACGGTTCCAACTCCATCTCCTCGACTCCCGCCAAGTCATGGTCACCGGATGCCTCATCCCAGCTCTATGGGGTCGATGACTGGGGCAACGGTTATTTTGGAGTCAACGAGGCTGGCCACGTGACCGTCGAACTCGAGGACGGCAAGGAGCAGAAGCAGATTTCCATCCACGAGATCATCGAGGGTCTGCGCGATCGTGGAACCCATCTGCCGGTGCTGCTCCGCTTCCGCGACCTGCTGCATTCCCGAATCACCGAGATCAATGAGTCCTTTCTCAAGGCGATGAAGGATATCAACTATCGTGGGAACTACCGCGGCGTGTATCCCATTAAGGTCAATCAGCAGCGTCAGGTCATCGAGGAGATCGCGGAGTTCGGGCAGAAGTACCACTACGGTCTGGAAGCCGGCTCCAAGCCGGAGTTGATTGCGGCCCTCTCGCACATGCACGATCCCGAGGCCTACATCATCTGTAACGGCTATAAGGACGAGGAATTCATCGATCTCGCTCTGCATGCCCAGAAGATGGGTCTAAAAGTGATGCTGGTACTGGAGATGCCGAGTGAGCTGGATCTCATCCTCGAGCGCTCACGCCAGATCAATGTGTTGCCCAACCTCGGTGTACGCATTCGTCTTTCGGCACGTGGTGAAGGCAAGTGGCAGGAGAGCGCCGGAGATAAATCGGTCTTTGGCCTCAATGCCGACCAGGTCATCCAGGTTGTCGATAAGCTCAAGGCCGAAGGCTACCTCGGCTGCCTCAAGATGTTGCACTACCATCAGGGCTCGCAGATTCCCAACATCGCGGCAATCCGTGAGGGGGCGACCGAGGCGGTTCGAGTTTACTGTGATTTGGTCAAGGAGGGTGCTCCGATGGGCGTGCTCGACATCGGTGGAGGCATGGCGGTCGATTATGATGGTTCGCACACCAATTTTCAGGCCTCCTGCAACTACTCGGTGGCCGAATACTGTACCGACATTGTCGAGGTCATTGCCCAGATCTGTGACAAGCAGGGCGTCGCCCATCCCGAGTTGATTTCGGAGAGTGGTCGCGCCGTGGTCGCCTATTACTCGGTGCTGGTCTTCAACATTCTCGATGTCACTCAGGCCCAGACCTCCGAGATTGAGCCCGATACGCCCGAGGAAGGTCCCCAGAACCTGTTGAATCTCATCCAAGTCAACCAGACCCTCAGCAAAGACAACCTCCAGGAGAGCTACAACGATGCGACCTACTACCGTGACCAGGTTCAGGCTCAGTTTTTCTATGGCAACGTGTCGCTGAGACAGCGGGGCCTGGCCGAAGCCTGGTTCCTCCACATCATCACCCGCATTTCCAATATCATCCGCCGCCTCGACGACATTCCTGAGGATCTGCGTGAGCTGTCCTCCACGCTGGTGGATTTCTACTACGGCAACTTTTCCCTGTTCCAGTCGTTGCCCGACTCCTGGGCCATCGGCCAACTTTTCCCAGTGATGCCCATCCACCGACTGGGAGAGAAACCGCGTCAGCATGCCCTCTTGGCCGACATCACCTGTGACTGCGATGGCAAGATCGACCGCTTCATCGCGCGTGAGGATGTGGACAAAGTCCTTCCGCTTCACGAAGTGAAGGGAGATGAACCTTATTACGTGGCGGTATTCCTAGTCGGTGCGTATCAGGAAACCCTGGGTGACCTCCACAACTTGCTTGGAGACACCAACGTGGTGGGAGTACATCTGGAGAACGGCAAGCCTGTCTACAGTCATGAGGTCGAGGGCGATACAGTGGCTGACGTGCTCAGCTACGTGGAGTTCGACCCCAAGGAGCTGGTGTCCAAATTCCGCTCATTCGCGGAGAAGGCGGTCAACGACGGCCGCATCAGCCCCACAGAGCGGCGCCAGATCATGGACCTCTACCGCACGGGTCTCGCGGGCTATACCTACTTCGAGTCCTGATTCTCCGGGCAATAAAAAGGCCGCTGCCCTCGGAGGGAAGCGGCCTTCGAAATGGATGGGGTTCAGCTTAGGCGCTGGGTGGGCGGGCGGTTTAGGCGCTAACCACGTTCACGCGGCGACCTTCGCGGTCGAACTTCACCTTTCCGTCGACTAGGGCGAAGAGAGTGTGATCCTTGCCGCAACCGACACCCACACCGGGATGCACCTTGGT
>CAZIPY010000355.1:0-4073 GCA_964541125.1 uncultured Luteolibacter sp.
TGTTGTCGCGACCGGCGGAACCTGCTTCGCGACGGAAGCACGGCGTGTAGGCGACCATCTTCTTGGGCAGGTCGGCTTCGGCAAAGAGGGTGTCGCGGCAAAGGTTGGTGACGGGCACTTCAGCAGTCGGCGCACAGAAGAGACGGTTGCGACCGTCTTCACCGGCATCGGTGCCATACATGTCGTCCTCAAATTTCGGAAGTTGGCCAGTGCCTTCCATGCATTCGCGCAGCACGAGGTGAGGCACATTGACCTCCTCGTAGCCGTTGGCGGCTTGCTCATCCAAGAGGAAGTTAATCAGTGCGCGCTCCAGCTTGGCGCCTTGGCCGCGGTAAACCACGAAACCAGAACCCGATACGCGGATGCCGTCTTCCCAGCCGATGAGGCCATGCTGATCGGCAAGCTCAACGTGGTCCTTGGGGCTGTCGATGGCGGGAGCTTCACCCCACTCGCGGATCACCGGGTTCGCGTCTTCGTCCTCACCCACCGGACAGGCGTCATGGGTCAGGTTGGGAATGTTGAGGAGCAGTTCGGTCTGCTTGAGACCGGCTTCGTCGGACTGAGCGTCGAGAGCTTCGATCTGCTCCTTGATGGCACGGACCTGGGCTTCGATCTCGGAGGAATCCTCACCCTGAGCCTTGGGCGCACCAATCTGCTTGGAGATGGTCTTGCGCTGGCCTTGGAGTTGTTGCTTTTCGGTTTCAGCCTTGCGACGAGCTTCGTCACAGGCGAGCACCTCGGCGACGAGGGTCCAATGGTCCCCTCCTCGGGCTTTGAGGCGTTCCACCACGCCATCGGCGTCTTCGCGAATCAGTCGGATATCGAGCACGCGGCGACTCTCCACAGACCCGAGCCATGAGGCAAACTGATTCTGAGGCAAAGGATCCTCATTGAGGGCAAAAGATGAGCAGATCCTTCACTTGCAAGTGGCTTGCATTAGCCTAGTTTTGCGAGCGTGAAAGGCCTCCTTCTCCTCTCCCCAGCCATCATCCTCGGCGCCTGTGCCCCCGTTGGTCCCAGCTACCAACAAGCCGACCTCCCCACTCCAGATGCTTGGAACTCCTCCCTGATGTCGGGCATGAGCCGCTCTACGCCCCAGATCGAGAGCTGGTGGCGCAAGTTCAACGATCCCACCCTAAACAAGCTCATTGCCCTGGCTGAATCTCAAAACCGCGATCTGGCCATCGCCGCCGAGCGTGTGATCGAAGCCCGCGCCCAGCGCGGCATTGCGAGAGCTAATTTTGTGCCCGCCGTCGGCGCTAGCGGATCGGCCACCCGAACCCGCTCTTCCGAGAGCCTTCCCTTTGCCCCACCCAATCCCATCGAAGTCTATTCGGGTGGACTCGATGCCGGCTGGGAAATTGATTTTGTCGGCGGCCTGCGTCGTCGCGCCGAAGCTGCTTCCGCCACTCTGGAGGCCACGGAGGAAATCAAACACGACACCATGGTCTTGGTGTTTGCCGAGGTTGCCACAACCTACGTCGAATATCGCACCATCCAGAAACGCATCAAGATTGCCAAAGACAACCTCGAGCGCCAGAAGGCCTCACTCGACATCGCTGAGGATCGAGAAGATGCCGGACTCGCTCCCAAAATTGACGTCACCCAGGCCAAGGCCAACCTTGCCATCACCGAGGCCGTCATCCCCCAACTGCAGACCCAAGCGGTCGCCACTCGCAATCGCCTCGCGGTGTTGATCGGCGACTACCCGGGAAGCCTCGATCGAGTGCTGGGAATCTCCAGCACCATTCCAAAAGCTGCTGGCTCGGCTTCGGTCGGCATCCCTGCTAATTTGGTCCGCTCCCGTCCCGATCTCCGTGCTGCCGAGCGTCAACTTGCCGCGCAGACTGCCAGCATCGGCATCGCCAAGGCTGAACTCTACCCTAAGTTTTCACTCTCCGGCACCTTCGCCTTCCAATCCCAAACCGGTGGTGAGTTTGCCGATCGCGCCTCCCGCGCCTATTCCTTCGGTCCAGGCTTCCGCTGGCGCCTATTCGAAGGTGGAGCGATCCGCCAGGCAGTGAAGGTGGAGGAATCCCGCACCCGCCAAGCCCTCAAGAGCTACGAAAAAGCCCTGCTCGGAGCCGTGGCTGAGGTGGAAACCAGCATGGCTGGCATCAAATACGAAAAAGCCCGCAAAGGATTTCTCGATACCGCAGTCACCGAATCCCAGAAAACGGTTAATTTCATCAAGGACAACTACAAGGAAGGCTTGGTTGACTTCCAGAACGTGCTCGATGCCGAACGCACTCTCTTTGCCAACGAAGACAGCGCTGCCCTCAGTGCCAGCCAACTCGCCTTGAACCACATTGCCCTCTACCGCGCCCTCGGTGGTGGCACACCCATGAAGACATCAGTCAAAGCCGCCACCACCAAATAAGGATACCCACCATGAGAACCCTCATTGCTCTCCCTGCAGTCCTGTTACTCGCCGCCTGCGGCGATAAAAATGAATTCGCGGCCCCACCCGCCATGCCCGTCGGCATCGAAAAGCCGGTGGTTCGCGAAGAACAGATCTACTCTGAGTTCACTGGCCGCATCGAAGCGCTCGCCACCGTTCAGGTTCGCGCCCGCGTCAACGGTCTACTCGAAAAGACCAGTGATGACTTCACTCCCGGTGACATCGTCGAGAAAGGCACCCTACTCTTCCAGATTCAGAAGGCTCCCTACATCGCTCAACGCGATGCCGCCAAAGCTGCGCATGATCAAGCCAAGGCCAATGAGGCCCTCGCCAAACTGACCTCCGAAAAAATGAACAGTGCCGGACAAGGCGTTTCCGACATTCAAAAGAAACAAGCCGAGTTCGATTATCAGGCCGCCATGGCCAGGTCCGCCGCCGCCAAAGCCGAATTGGACAACGCCATCCTCAATCTCGGCTATTGCGACATTGTTGCCCCCATCACCGGTCGCATCTCGGAAGTGCAGGTCAGCGAATCCAACCTCGTCGGTAGCGGCGAAGCCACTTTGCTCTGCACCATCGTCGATGACAGCTCCATGCACGTCTACTTCGAGGCCGATGAACGCCGCGCTCTGGAATTTCTTCGCCGCCGCAAGCAATACGAGGACACCGACCAAGTCCCCCCCAGCGCCAAGCTGACCCTGGCTGATGGCGAAGCCTACGAGCACGAAGCCCAGATTGAACTCGCGGACAATCGACTCGACGCCGAAACCGGCACACTCATGGTGCGTGCCCTCGTCCCCAATCCGGAAGGCAAGCTGGCCGATGGCCTCTTCACCCGCATCAAGGTGCCCAAGCCCGATGACAAGGGTGAGCGTGTTCTTGTGCCCGGCATCGCAGTCCAACAAGACATGAGCGGCTTCTTTGTGCTGGTTGTCGACAAGGACAGCACGGTGGCACGCAAAGCCGTCACTCCCGGTCAGCGCAATGGAGCGCTGCGCATCGTCGACGGCCTCACGGGCGACGAGCAAGTCATCACCAAGGGCTTCCAACGTGTGCGTGAAGGGGCGCCGGTCAAACCCATCCCCGCCGCACAGTATGAGATGGCTTTGAAGCAGGCCATGTCCGGCAAGAAGCCCCAAGGCAAGTAATCCGAGCCGATCGCCACCATGTTCAGCGAATTCTTCATCCGCCGACCCATCTTCTCCACGGTCATCTCGATCGTGACCATCGTGGTCGGCATCGTGGGCCTGCTCAGCCTGCCCATTGCCCGCTATCCGGACATCGCTCCGCCAACCATCACCATCTCGGCCGCCTACCCCGGTGCCGACGCGGCCACCGTCTCCGACACGGTAGCCGGCCCCATTGAGAGTGAGGTCAACGGTGTGGAGGGCATGATGTACATGTCCTCGGTCTGCGGCAACGACGGGTCCATGGCCCTGACTGTCACCTTCGAGCCAGGCACTGATTTGGACATTGCCAATGTGTTGGTCCAAAACCGAGTAAGCATTGCCGAGCCGCGCCTACCCAAAGAGGTTCGCGATCGCGGCATCATCGTTAAAAAGAAGTCTACGGACACGATGGTGTTCGCCACCCTAACTTCACCCATAGATCCCGAAACCGGCGAAAGCCCCTTCACAGAGTTGGATCTAGCCAACTATGCGAGTTTGAACAT
>CAZIPY010000356.1:0-1884 GCA_964541125.1 uncultured Luteolibacter sp.
GGAAGTGGTTCACGGTTTCGCGGCGGTCCGAGTTGTAGACCATGCCGGGCATGACCATGAATCCATCGACGCCGGCATTGGCGGCAGCCTTGGCGGTTTCGCAGGCGTTGGCGGTGGTGAACTCGGCGATGCCGTTGAGGAGGGGAACCTGGTCGCCACAGACTTCCTTGGTGGCTTTGAGGACCTTCACCTTCTCGTCGAGCGTGAGGGAGCAGTTTTCACCAATGGTGCCGAGCATGATCAGTCCGTGAACGCCTTCTTCGAGCATCGCTTCGACATGCTTCTGCGTGGAGGGCAGGTCGAGAGTGAAATCGTCGTGGAACTGGGTGGGGAGGGCGGGGTAGACGCCGTGCCAATCAACTTTGTGTGCCATAGGGCGGCGAGACTATAAATCCGGAGCCAATATGCAAACAGAACCTGCCCCCAAAGCTGTCCGCCGACCTGTACGGTTTTGGGGTGGCTCAGAGACGTGATAATTTACGGTAATTGCTGGCCGTCATTCCTGTGATCGCCTTGAACTGGCGGCAAAAGGTCGCCTGATCGCAGAAGCCGCAATCCAGCGCAATGACTCCCAGAGGCTCATCTGTGTCCCGCAAGCGCTCAGCCGCGGCCTCCACTCGGATGCGGGTGAGATACTGGCGCGGGGAAACCTTCAGAAGCGAACGGGTCAGGCGCTCGAAGCTGCTGAGAGATAGCTCTGTCTTCGCAACCAACTCGCCAATGCGAAGCGGCTCGTCGTAGTGTTTGCGCATGTGGTCGATGACCGAGGCCAGCTTGGCGTAACGCGGATCGTTGTCCGCAGAGGATTGGAGATCCCGTGAGGTGGAGGCAATACCGATGACCTCACCCTTGCCGTTGCGGATGGGGACCTTGTCCGAGAGATACCAGCCGACGCCGCCGTCGGGGTTGGTGATCATTTCAAGTCGGTCGTGAGTCTCCTCGCCGCGCTCGATCACGCGGGTGTCCTGTTGTTCATATCCGGCAGCGAGCAGGGGAGGGAAGATCTCCTTGGCGGTGCGTCCGATGAGATCGGCCCGGGCGCGGCGGAGCAGGGCATCGTTGGCGGAGAGGTAGCGGCCTTGGCAGTCCTTGATGCAGAAAAGAACGCCGTCGAGATTGGAGAACAGGCGTTCCATGGCTGCCACACCCGGAGCCTCAACTAGGAGCTGTTTGTGGGTGAGGGTGGCCCTGCTTTTCTCGTTTTTGTGTTTTTTCGGCACGCGGACTCGAGAAAACACCAAAGACAGATTTTGCGCAAGTCAGTAGGATGGCTCCCATGTCCACCGCTGTTGCCGAAGCTCCTAAGAAGAACGCCCCGATCAATGACGATGCCGTTGCTGAAGAAGCTGTGGCTCTCGCCGAAGAACTTTTGAAGAAATCCCTCGAACTGACTTCCGCTGAGGAAAGCGCGCAGATGGAGCGTGTGGGTCAGTTGGTGCAGAGTCCGGAGGCCAAGTCCTTGAGTATGCTCATGACCGACCGCCTGTTCCGTAGTTCTGCCGCGGATCGCACCGCCAAGGGTTGGCGTGCCATTTTGAATCAAGTCGGCATCGGTGATGGCTTTGGTTTCATGGATCGGGTGCAGCTCCACCTCGGTGCCTTCGGTTCCAAGATTCTTCCCGACGTGGTGATGGAGTTGGTGCGCAAGCGTCTGCGCAATGAAGCCAAGGATGTCATCCTTTCGGCTGAAGAGCCTCAGCTCACCAATCACATCGGTACTCGTCGGAGCGAAGGCGTGGGTCTCAACTTCAACCAGCTCGGCGAAGCGGTGCTGGGTGAAGAGGAGGCCGGCAAGCGGCTGGAGGCTCTTCTGGCTCTCTTGGGTCGCGATGATGTCGATTACGTTTCGGTCAAGATCTCTGCCATCTTCAGTCAGATCAACCT
>CAZIPY010000357.1:0-15122 GCA_964541125.1 uncultured Luteolibacter sp.
TGCTTGATGATGTCGTTGTAGACATCGACCGCGTTGTCCGGACGATCCAGATCGAGATAGAACTTAGCGAGCTTGTGAAGGGTGGCAGCATTCTCGGGGCTGACCTTGCGAACTGTCTCCAAAGCGAAGGCGGCGGTTTCGATCAGCTCGAGTTTGAGGGCGGCCTCAAAAAGCAGGTCGTTGATGGCATCATTTCCCGGGTCCTTGGCCAGTTCCTTCTCTGCGAGGATGATGGCCGCTTCTGGGTCCTTCTTGAGAGTGGACTGAATCTTGCGCGATCCGCCTGATCCGAAGAGACTCTTCTTTTTAGAATCGCCGGCTACTTGAATGGCGCAGTTTCGCAGCATCTTGCGGCCGTCGAGAAAGGCTGGAGCCTGTTCCAGCACGCTCTGAAGCAGGGTGATGGCATAGGGGTGGTTGGAAACCTGAACGGCGTTGATGGCCTTGAGCCACAAGGGTTTCACTTCTGCGGGAATGTCGTGTTCCGTAATTTCTGGCATGGTGGGAAGGGGCGACCGGGTCTTGATCTACAATCTGATCATTCAGATTCATGGCTTCAAGCCTCGATTGTAGGATTGGGGATGGGTGTATTAGGCCGTAGAATAAGGCATTGAGCCCGGGTGAGACAGGTTTTTTTCCTTTGATGAGGGGGGTGGATCCCTTATGGCCACGTGCGCAGGCCGTTCCGTCGCTGCCTGAGACCCCCATTATCCCGCATGCCCCCACGTCCCAATCGCAGAAATTCAGGCCCCAAAGGCCGCGGCCGCCGTCGCAGAAGACACGAGCCATCCGAAAAAAGTGAGGAGAAGGCCGTGGAAGTGGAAGGTGAGATTTCTGCCGTTCTTGCTGGCACCATGTTCCGAGTGAAGCTTGAGAGCGGTCATGAGGTCTTGGCTCATATTTCCGGCAAAATGCGCAAGCGCTTCATCCGCCTGGTCATCGGCGACCGTGTGAAGATGGAGATGTCGCCCTACGACCTGACCAAGGCACGGATTGTATACCGTTTGGGCTGAAGGCCCATGCAAGGTCGGAGAAGCCCGTTTGGGCTGACTTTTAGTCTCCGGATTTTCGAAGCGTAGGGAGCTATTCCTGATAAGCGCTCAGGTCGGCATCATCAGCGGCGGCAGCACCTGCCGTTTGCTCGCGGCGCTCGATGACAATTTCGCCGAGCAGCTGGTTCTGACTGACCAGAAACTGATTGAGTTTCATGAGCTCGAGCAGAGCGAGGAAAGTGGTGATGACTTCCGATTTGGACGTGGCGTCTTGGAACAGCGATTCGAAGCGCAGGGATTCGCCGGGACTCAGACGCTTCATCAGCATGTCGATCTGCTCGGATACCGTGAAGCGGTCATCAATGATGTCCTTAAAGCTATCGGCTTCCTCGAAGCGCTTGAGCACGTTTTGGAAGGCACGGATGAGATCGAAGATTGAAGCCTCGGCCAGTTTGGCCGGCTCGTCGTCGGGGGCATCGCTCGCATCGGCCTGATGGGCGAAGCTGCCCTCCTGCTCGATCTCTTTGCGGGATAGGAAGCCCGCGGCATCTTTGAACTTTTTGTATTCGATGAGCTGGCCGATCAGCTCCCAGCGCGGATCATCCTCTTCCACATCCTCTTCCGGAGGCTGTTCGGACTTGGGCAGCAGGGTGCGGCTCTTGAGATACATCAGATTGGCCGCCATGACGATGAACTCGGAGGCGATATCGATGTTGAGCAGCTTGAAGGTGTTGATGTAGTCCAGATACTGATGGGTGATCCGCTCGATGGAAATGGACTGGATGTCCACCTCATCCTTCTTGATGAGATAGAGCAGCAGGTCCAGAGGGCCCTCGAAGATGTCGAGGCGGACTTTGTAATCGTTGGATTCCACGCGAACGCTTAGGTAAGGGATCAGGCTCCACTCTTCAAACCCAGACTGTGGTAAATTTCACGGGTCGCGAGGCTCTTGTTGAGGGTGTAGAAATGGATGCCGTCGACCTCGTTGTCGAGGAGGTCGGAACATTGCTCAGCGGCATAGTGGATGCCGACGCGGCTGACGGCTTCCTTGTTGTCCCCGGCCCGATCGAGGGCGCGCATCAGCCTGGCAGGGTAGCGGGCTCCGGCGGCAAGCTCGGCCATGCGCTTCATGCCTGAGAGAGAGGTCACAGGCATGAGGCCAGCGATGATGGGGATGTCGATGCCACTGAGGCGGCAGCGATCTCGGAAATCAAGGAAATCGTGGTTGTCGAAGAAGAGCTGGGTGCAGATGTAGTCGGCGCCCTGGTCGACCTTGGCCTTGAGGTGATCGAGCTCGGCCATCCGATTGGGGGTGTCGGGGTGGCCTTCGGGGAATCCGGCAACACCGATGCCAAAGCCGCGTTTCTCGGGGTGAACCCCGGATTCATTGAATTCACGGATGAAGGCCACCAGGTCAGCCGCGTGTTGGAAATCTCCCTGGCTCCAGTCGTAGTTGGGCTGGTCCTGGGGAGGATCACCCCGCAGGGCGAGGATGTTGGAGACTCCTGCAGCTGCATAGCGCTCGAGAATCGATTGCACCTCATCGCGGCTATGACCGACACAGGTCAGATGCGGAACTGGTGGGATTGCGGTGGTTTCCTTGATTCGCACCACCAGATCGTGGGTCATTTCCCGGGTAGTTCCACCCGCTCCATAGGTGACGGAGACGAAGGAGGGGCCCAGGGGCTCCAACTCCCGAATCGTCTGGTACAGGCTCTCCCAAGCGCTCTCCTGACGGGGCGGGAAGAACTCGAAGGACATCGAGGGGCTGGAATCGGCGAGAATGTCGCGAATGTGCATGAGATTGGGAAAACGGGAAGATGTGCGAAAAAGTGGCTTAGAGGACGAAGAAATGGCAACTTTTGCTGATTTCAGGGGTTTTATCCCTCGTCGGCCCTCAGGAATGGGGCTAAGTAATCTACTATCGGCAATGAAAACAACCCCTGTTTGCCCCATTTTAGCGAGCTTTCTGGCCCTTTGCTCCGTTGCCAGTGCGGAGAACCGCGGTCCGGGAGCTGATCGTCAGAGACCCGGAGATCATGCTGCCCGCGCTGCAGAAATGTGGAAAAAGGTCGATCTCGACGCTGATGGAGCCATTTCCCGCGATGAATTCGACAAGATGCCCCGCCTGACCAGCCTCCCGGAGGACAAGCGACAGGCACTTTTTGAGCGTCTCGATAAGAATGTCGACGGGCGCCTTGATCGCACCGAGATGAATCCGGGCAAACAAGGCCCAGGACAGAACCGGCCAACCATGCCCCAGATCTGGGATCTGGACACGGACAAGGACGGCAGCGTGAGTTTCGATGAATTTCAGGCCGGCCGAATCATCCAGCGCATCGATCCTGAGAAACAGAAGCGCATGTTCCGGCATCTGGACTCCGATGGAGATGGCAAAATTTCTAAGGCGGACAAGCCCAAGCAACGCCAACGCCCCGAAGGTGGTGAAGGTCCGCGCCCCGGAGGCGACGACCGCAAACCGCCCAAACCCGGTGGTCTGGCTCAACACCTCGACAAGAATGGTGACGGTGAGGTGACCCTCGAAGAATTCTCCGACAATCCGCGGATGAAGCAGCTGGATGAGGAAACTATCCGCAAACGCTTCAAGATGCTGGACCGCAATGGTGATGGCAAAGTCGATCGCAGCGACTTCCAGCGCCGTGAAGGCCAAGGCACTCGTCCACGCCCCCGTCCCGGTGGCCCCGATAAGCTCAGAGGTGGTGAGGATAAGCCAGACGGTGGTGCTCAGGTTGAATGATCCCATTCACGTTTACGCGGCGTTTACCCAAGCCCAGAGCTCAGGGCCTAACATGCCATCATGCATGTGAATAGACGCTGCGCTTCATTCCTGGTCGGATTCTCCATTCTGATCCTTCAATCTGCATACTCGGAGCGTCATATCGAGCAACTGGTGGTCAAGAGTGGTCCTGACGAGATTCATTTCGTTCGTTGCGAATATCCCATCGTGCTGGAACCCAAGGCTGGCAATGCACAGGGCTGTTTCATCGCCATTCCCATAGAGAGACTGACTGAGTCCGGCTGTACGGTGACCTTCAGCTTGCTCGTTGAGGAATGGGACGAATCCAAGATGGCAGAATTCGAAGGTTCGCCGCAACGGGACCGACACGTTTCGCTCTACATGCAGCGGGACAAGACAAAGGGGCAGTCCGGGTTTTGTGCTTCAGCCAGAAAGTTGCCAGTTGGCAAAGTTAGTGAGCAAAAGCTGCACTATTCGAGTAAACCACCCACAGGATTTTATGCCTCTGTCTTTGTGGCTCCCTGGGTCAAGAGAGTGACCATTCTCAAGCTGGAGGTTTCGGATTCTTGCCGCTTTATCGAGAAGCCTGCTCCGGCAACTCCAGAGCAGGAGTTGTCCATCAAGAATAGCATTCTCCAATTGGCTGATGATGATTATCTCATTCGCCACAAAGCACATCAGTCTCTTATTCAAACTGGATGGCCTGCGAAGCCTCTACTTACCAGTTATCTGAATGATGATGATCCGGAGCGCAGAATTCAGGTGCGGCAGATCATTCAGGCAATTGATAAAGCCCAAGTTCCTCTTGTTACAGACCAGGGCTGGTGACCGAAAAAAGGCGCCGCGGTAGAACCGGGACGCCTTTGTGGTGAATGGATCCAGCCTCCGATTAGGGTGCTTGGGCCGCGGCTTCGGCACGCGCGGTGGTCTCGAGCACTTCCTCGCGGATGCTGCGTCCGCTGCGCTTGCTCCACCACAGAACGATGGGTGAGGCGACGAAGATCGAGGAGAAGGTGCCGACGATAATGCCGATTAGAATGATTAGGCCGAAGTCACGCAGCGCGGCACCACCAAAGATGGTGAGGATGGCCACGGTGGTGATGGTCGTGCCCGATGTGATCAAAGTACGGGAGAGAGTGGCATTGATCGCCTCATTCATGATGTTGATAATGGAGCCGCTGCGGATCAGCAGGGTTTCGCGAATGCGGTCGAAGACGATGATGGTATCGTTGATCGAGTAACCCGCGATGGTCAGGATGGCACCGACGTGGATCAGGGAGAGTTCACTACCGAGGATGACCACCACGCCGAGAGCGATGATGATGTCGTGGAGCATGGCGACGAAGCCACCGAGCGCGAACGAGAACTCGAAGCGGGCGGTCATGTAGAGCATGATGCCGATCAAGCCGCAGATAACGGCGATGATGGCTTGCTTGAGGAAGTTGCCGCCGATGGCTGAGGAGACCTCATCTTTGGAAGTGGCGATCACGTAGTTGCCATCCTCCTTTTTCTCGCCAAGGACGTCGAAGTTGGCTCGCAGTTGATCATTGATCTGGACCGCGTCTTTGGTGGCGCAACGGATGATGACCTGAAGGCCGGAGGAAGGGTTGGATTCGGTCTGCGGGTAGGCTTGTTTGGTGAGAGTCAGTTCTCCGATGGATTTCTTAATCTCATCGAGCGAAATATTCTTTTCTCCGAGCTGGTAGGTGAGGGTGGTGCCCCCAGTGAAATCGATGCCCATCATGGTGTCCTTCTTGGCGGTCATGCCTCCGATAGAGATGAGGATGAGGCCGATACCGACCACGGCGTATGCCCTGCGCTTGCCCATGAAGTCGAACTTGGTGGCCCTGATCAGGTTCATGAAGCTGAGCTTCTTCACGGCGCCGATGTCCATGCCCCAGCGGTAGAGGGTGCGGGTGCCGAGAATGGCGGCAAACATCGACGCGGAAAGGCCGATGATCAGGGTGATGGCGAAGCTCTTGATCGCGCCGCTACCGAGGATAAACAGGATGCAGGCGGTGATCAGAGTGGTGATGTTCGAGTCAAAGATTGCGCTGAAGGCTTTGTCGTAGGCGGAATTGATCGCCAGGCGGGTGTCCTTGCCGGCCGCAAATTCCTCTCGCATCCGTTCGTAAATGAGAACGTTGGCGTCGACCGCCATACCGACAGTCAGGACCATACCCGCGATGCCGGGAAGTGAGAAGGTGAAGCCGAACATGCCCATGAAGCCAAAGAGCAACACACCGCAGACGGTAAGAGAAACGGCAGCCACGACCCCGGAAACCCGGTAGTAAAGCAGCATGAAGAGGTAGGTTAGTGCCAGAGCGGAGGCGCCAGCGACTAGGCCCTGAGTCACAACCGCCTCACCGAGGGTGGGAGAAATAATACGCATTTCACCGATATCGAGCGGATTTTCCAAAGGGTTCATCAGCTGTTTAGCCAGTGTTTCCTTTTCTCCAGGATCGGTGAGACCGTTGATTTCAAAATTTTTGCCAAGTGGAGCTTCGACGACTGTTGGCGCACTCACCACTTTGCCATCGAGCACGATAGCGATGCGATCGATACCCTCGCGAATATTGCGCGGGTCCGTCAGTGCTATCATTTTGTCGGTTCCTGGGCCGTTAAGGGTGATTGCAACAGCATCGGATCGACTTGGGGACGGAACGGCGTTCGCGATGTCCTTGCCGCCGAGGGCAGAACGACGGTAGAGGAGGATGGCTTCGGTGATCTCGTTGCCGTCGGAGTCGGTGTAGACATATTTGTAAGCACGCTGGCCGACGACGATCTCATCACCATCCAGCACACTCTGTGCGAGGGTCTTACCGCCATTCGCAGGCTCGTTGCTGCGCTCACTGACTTTATGTAGTTCGAGTTTGGCGACTTTCTTGAGAGTTAGACGAATCTTCTCAGCTTCCTCTGGCTCGACCCCAGGAATTTGAAGCAGTAGGCCGTTATCACCTTGCTGGTAGATGGTTGCCTCCGGATATCCTATTGCGCGGAGGCGGTTTTCAATCACGATCTTTGCCTGATCCACCTGTTCCTTGGTGATGGGCATGTTTTGATTGTTGGCGCCCTTCTTGGGCTTGATCTGCATGCTGAAGGACGCTCCACCGACAATGTCGATGCCGCCCTTGAGTTTTTCCTTGGGAGGAATGATGGCAATCAGGCAGAGGGCGGTCAGGCCAACGAGCAGGATGGAGCCGATATTGCGTTTGCGGAGTTCGATTTCGCTGGCGAAATACCAGAAAAAGAGAATCAGCAGGGAGATGCCGATGAGGAAAATCGAAAGCGGATCTTTCAGGAGGTAAGCTGAAATCTTATCGATGAATTCAATGGTGTTGCTAATGAATGCAGTGGGTAGTGCAGCAGTCATGGTGCAGGAATGCATGGGTTGGAAATAGGATAGGTGGACCGCGGAGCCTCAATCAGTCCTTCTTGGTCACCGAGGTCACGGCCATCTTGTCGAACTCGATCATGGTGCTTTCGGCAACCTTGATGACGACGGTCTTGTCCTTGATGTTGTGGACGATGCCGTGGATGCCGGCAGTGGTCACCACCTTGTCGCCATTGGACAGGCTGTTGATGCGCTCCATCTGCTCGCGGCGCTGCTTCTGCTGGGGACGAATCAGCAGGAAGTAGAACAGCACGATCATGATGACGAGCATCATCATGGGGCTGCCGAGAAATCCGCCTTGGGGTTGCTGGGCAGCAAGGATGGAAAGGGAGGCAAGGGATGTCATGACTTGTCGGTGGTATGGTAGCGTCGGATGAAGGATTCCTTGTAGGAATCGAAGGTGCCTGCCGCGATTGCCTCTCTGGCCCCCGCGACGAGGCGCAAGTAGAAATGCAGATTATGGAAGGAAAGCAACCGCAAACCGAGGATTTCACCGGCTTTGAAGAGGTGTCGGAGGTAGGCCCGGGAGAATCCGGCCACGTGAGGGTGGCAGGACTCGCAAATCGGGGACGGATTCTTTGAATTCTCGCTGTTTTTGATCTGTAGGGGGCCGTCGAGGGTGAAGGCGACCCCGTGGCGGGCCACTCGGGTGGGCATGACGCAGTCGAAAAGGTCCACACCGCGGCCGATCATCTCCAAAATCTGGGGTGGGGTGCCCAAACCCATGGCGTAGCGAGGCTTGTCCTTGGGTAAGAAGGGGGTGGCGTTGTCGATGGCCCGGAACATCTCCTCCTCGGGTTCTCCGACCGAAACGCCGCCGATGGCGTAACCGTCGAAGTCCAGATCCACCAACTCACGGGCAGATTGCTCCCGCAAATCGGCGTATATCGAGCCCTGAACGATGCCGAAGTGCTGTTGGCGGCCATTTCCGGAGGTGGGCTCGTGATCCACGATCCAGTCCTTACAGCGCTTAGCCCAGCGGCTGGTGAGTCCCAACGATTTGGAGGCGTAGTCCTTTTCGCAGGGGTAGGGCGGGCATTCGTCGAAGAGCATGGCAATGTCTGAGCCTAGGGAGGCTTGGATCTCCATGCTGAGCTCTGGGCTCAGCAGCATCTTGGTGCCGTCGAGGTGGTTCTGGAAGGTGACTCCTTCCTCGGTAATCTTGCGCATCTTGGCCAGCGACCAGACCTGGAAGCCGCCTGAGTCGGTGAGGATGGGCTTTTCCCAAGTGGTGAACTCATGGAGACCGCCGAAATCACGGATCAGCTCGTGGCCGGGTCGCAGCCATAGGTGGTAGGTGTTGCCGAGTATGATCTGGGCACCGAGTTCGGTCAGTTCATCCGGGTGGAGGGTCTTGACCGAGCCCTGTGTGCCCACGGGCATGAACATGGGGGTTTCCACCGTGCCATGCGCGAGTTCCAAGCGTCCGCAGCGCGCGGAGCTTTTGGGATCGGTGGCGAGAACCTCGAATGACATGGCGGGAAGGGGATACCCTTCGCATTCGCTGCCTGAGCGGTCAACAGCTGATCAGACGATCATGCCGGCGGCCACGGTCTCGTTGGTGCCTGGATCGATGAGCACGAAAGAGCCCGTGTTGCGGTTGCGGCGGTAGGAGTCGTGAATGAGCGGGGCTGCGGTTCGCAGAGAGATGCGGCCGATGTCGTTCATGTTGAAGCCCTCAACATCCTCGATCTTGTGGAGGGTGTTGATGTCGACCTGATACTTCACCTCCTGGATGATGGCCTTGGTCTCCTGAGTGGTGTGGCGCATGATCAGCTTGGCGCGGTTGGCCATGGGCTTGCTGGAGAACCAGCAGATCATGGCTTCGATGTCCTGGCTGACCTTTGGAGGGTTGTTGGACTTCACCAAGGTGTCGCCACGCGAGATGTCGATCTCATCTTCAAGGGTGATGGCGACGGATTGCGGAGCGAAGGCCTCATCGAGGTCGCCATCTGCAGTGTGGATGGTCTTGATCTTACTCGTGAACCCGGAAGGTTGAACGGTGACTTCATCGCCGGGGCGGAAGACGCCGCCTGCTACGCGACCGGCAAAGCCACGGAAGTCGTGCCACTTGTCGGACATGGGGCGGATGACCCATTGCACGGGGAAGCGGGCTTCGACGTGATTTTCCTCACCACCGACGTATACGTTCTCGAGGTGGTAGAGGAAGGTCGGTCCCTGATACCACGGCATGTTTTCGGATTTTTCGACCACGTTGTCGCCGTTGAGTGCGGAGATGGGGATGTCTTGGATCTCGACGATATTGTCGAGGCGCGAGGCGAATTGTCGATATTCCTCCACGATCTTTTCGTAATCTTCCTGGGAGTAATCCACGAGATCCATCTTGTTGACGGCCAAGATCACGTGCTGGATGCGCAGCAGATTGGCGATGAAGGAGTGGCGCTTGGTTTGTTCGATGACTCCCTTGCGTGCATCGACCAGAATGATGGCGAGGTTGGCGGTCGAGGCGCCGGTCACCATGTTGCGGGTGTATTGGATGTGGCCTGGGGTGTCAGCGATGATGAACTTGCGCTTGGGGGTGGCGAAGTAGCGGTAGGCGACGTCGATGGTGATGCCCTGTTCGCGCTCGGCCTTGAGACCGTCGGTCAGCAGAGCAAGGTTGACGTTCTCATCGCCACGGCGGCGCGAAGATTCCTCAACGGCTTCGAGTTGGTCCTCGAAAATGGATTTGGAATCGTAGAGCAGGCGTCCGATGAGGGTGGACTTGCCGTCGTCAACGGAACCGGCGGTGGTGAAGCGGAGTAGATCCATAATTGAAAAAGCTAAAATTCTGAAAAACTGAAAATCTGAAATGTGAGCGATGTAGGCTGAGGGTTGGATGCTGAATATTTCAGGATTTCAGCATCTCAGCTTTTCAGCATTTATTTAAAAGTAGCCCTCTTTCTTGCGGTCCTCCATGGAGGTCTCGGAGCGTTTATCATCGGCACGATTGCCGCGCTCGGTCTGGCGGGCTGCGGCGACCTCTTCGATGATCTTGTCCATGGTGTCGGCATCGGACTCGACGGCGCCGGTGATCGTCGCGTCGCCCATGGTGCGGAAGCGGATCTTGCGGTTCACGACTTCCTCGCCATCGCGTGGAGTGACGAATTCACTGACGGCGAGAATGGTGTTGTTGCGGACGATGGTGTCGCGCTCGTGGGCGTAGTAGAGGCTGGGGAGGACGATGCCCTCACGCTTCATATACATCCAGATGTCCATTTCGGTGAAGTTGGAGAGAGGGAATACACGGAAGTGTTCACCCTGATGCATGCGGCCATTGAAGAGGTTCCACAGCTCAGGACGCTGGTTTTTGGGGTCCCACTGGCCGAAGTCATCGCGGTGGGAGAAAAAGCGTTCCTTGGCGCGGGCCTTTTCCTCGTCACGGCGGCCGCCACCAAGCACGGCGTCGAAGCCCTGTTCCTCAATGGTATCGAGTAGGGTGGTGGTCTGCAGTCGGTTGCGAGACGCATCCGGACCCTTCTCTTCGGTCACGCGACCCTTGTCGATAGACTCCTGAACCGAGCCGATCACCAGACGGGCACCGATTTCCTCGGCGAACTTATCTCGGTAATCGATGGTTTCAGGAAAGTTGTGGCCAGTGTCGACGTGAACCAGAGGGAAGGGCACACGAGCTGGGTGGAAGGCCTTCTTGGCCAGCCAGGCCATGACGATGGAGTCCTTACCGGCGGAAAAGAGGAGGCCCGGGTTTTGGAACTGAGCTGCCGTTTCACGTAGGATGAAAATGGCCTCGGCTTCGAGTTGGTCGAGGTGACTGAGGTTGTAGTTCATGGTCGAAAGCGTGGTGCATTTCTCTGCACGCGCGGGAAATAGGGCATGATTGCGCACGGCGTCAAGAGATTATCTTATTAACTTGGGTGATTTACTAAAGTAATAGACTTAAATCGTCACAAGTTATTGATGCTGTGATGGATCAGTGCCGATCGTGAATGGCTTCTAAAAGAGCAGAAGTGGCTTCCTCAATGCTGGTGGCCTCGGTATCGATAACCAGATCCGGGTTTTCAGGGGGCTCGAAGCCACTTTGTTTGCCGGTGAAGTCCTTAATCTCCCCTTTGGCAGCCTTCGCGTAGAGGCCTTTGACGTCACGCTCTTCACAGGCCTCATAGCTCGCCTTCACATAGATTTCGAAGAAATCCTCGCCAAGAATTCCACGTGCCATGTCGCGAAGTTCACCTTTGGGGGTGATGGCAGAGACGAAGGTGATGATGCCTTGTTCGACAAAGAGTTTGGCGACCTCGGCGAAGCGCCGGATGTTTTCGAGGCGATCATCGTCGCTGAATCCGAGATTGGCGTTGAGTCCGCTGCGCAGATTGTCGCCGTCGAGTATGGTGGTCATGCGGCCCTGCTCGTGTAGGACGCGTTCTGCAGCATTGGCGATGGTCGACTTGCCTGACCCGGAGAGACCGCACATCCAGACCACCATGCCACGCTGATTGAGCAGCTTCTCCTTGTCCTCACGATTGAGGAAGCGATGGAACTCTGGATGAATATTCGACATGGGCTGTTGGCTGAGGAAGATGTTAAGTCAGGTAGCGCCCTCTCGCCGAGAGGGCACGGATTAGATGACGGCAGTGATTCGTAAATTACGCTACCGGGAATATGTTCCCCGATTGCGAACATAAGGCCAATCAGAAATCTCTTGGATGAGCCCGGCACGAACCGGGTTCATGCAAATATAGCGGGCCTTTTCCTGAGCGCTTTCCCAGTTTCTGAGGCGGTGTTCAAAAAATCCTTTTTGCCACGTGATGCCATGTTTTGAGGCATGCCATCTTTTCCAAGCGGATATCGACTTAGCAATATCATGTTCTGCAGGAAAAGTCACGATGCCGTGAATGTGATCTGGCATAGCCAGAAACAATTCCCAATTCCATACACCGCGATTTTCCCTAAGTTGGATAGATTCGATTAAGGCTTCCCATACTTCAGCCTTAGTAAATTGGTTTTCGTGTCTCGGCGTGCCGTTGATGGTAATGAAATAAGCCTCCAGCGAGGGATTGACCCAGTCGGGTATGTCATGGGAAGGCGTTTGCGCGTGAAATCAGCCATCGGAGCCGAAGGTGGTTTGTGCCCTCTCGGCGAGAGGGCGCTACCTTTACATTAAGGGAAAGTCGGCGCTTCAGCCGTGGCCGATGGTGAAGGCATCGAAGCCGTGCTCCTCAAGTGCCTTGACCGGCAGGATGGAGCGGCCATCAAAGACGAAGGAGGGCTTGAGCATCAGATCGTGGATGCGGCCAAGATCGAGATCCTTGAATTCGTCCCATTCGGTGAGGGTTGCCAGTGCGTGGGCCTGGTCCGCCGCTTGGTAGGGGTCGTCGACGACGGTGAGGTGTTGGTCGAGGGTCTCCTTGGAGATGCCGACGTATTCCAGATCCCGGCGGATGGACTCCTCGCTGACCTGTGGGTCGTAGATGATCACATTGGCCTGTTCCTGAAGGAGGTCGCGGCAGATGTAGATGGCGGGCGATTCGCGGGTGTCGTTGGTGTCCTTTTTGAAGGCGAAGCCAAGAACGGCGATGCGCTTTCCAACGACGGTGTTGAAGAGCGTGCGGATGATCTTTTCGACGAAGCGCGACTTCTGCCAATCGTTCATCCGAATGACCTGACGCCAGTAGTCGGCGACTTCGGGTAGATTGAAGGAGTCGCAGAGGTAGACTAGGTTGAGGACATCCTTCTGGAAGCAGGAGCCGCCGAAGCCAACCGAGGATTTGAGGAATTTGGGTCCGATGCGGGAGTCCGTGCCGATGGCGCGGGCGACTTCATCGACGTTGGCGCCTGTGGCTTCGCACAGAGCGGAGATCGAGTTGATTGAGGAGATGCGCTGGGCGAGGAAGGCGTTTGCTACCAGCTTGGAGAGCTCAGACGACCACAGGTTGGTGGTGATGATGCGCGAGCGATCGACCCAGTTGGCATACACCGAGACCAGAGCCTCGATGGCTTCCTGACCGCTTTCGCTTGGATCACCACCGATGAGGATGCGGTCCGGATTTTCAAGATCTGCGACAGCGGTGCCTTCAGCGAGGAATTCAGGATTGGAAAGGACTTCGAAGGTGGCCTGCTTGGTGGTGTTCGCAGAAATGATCGTGCGGATGGCTTCTGCGGTCTTCACCGGAATGGTGCTCTTCTCAACGATGATCTTATGGCCTTCAGAAACCTCGGCAATCATGCGTGCCGCCGATTCGATGTAACGCAGGTCGGCGGCGCTGCCGGCGCCAATGCCCTGAGTTTTGGTAGGAGTGCCGACCGACACAAAGATGAGGTCCGCTGCGGCGACAGCCGCCTTGATATCGGTGGTGAAGTGGAGGTTCTTGCCGCGTGCTTCCTGCACCACCTCGTCCAGTCCCGGCTCGTAGATGGGGAGTTGATCGGAATTCCATGCGTTGATGCGGGCCTCGTTGATGTCGGCGACCGTAACCTGAATGTGAGGACATTTGGCGGCGATCATGGCCATGGTGGGGCCGCCGACATAGCCGGCGCCGATGCAGCAGATGGATTCGATCTTCATGGGGTTGCGATGAGCGGGGATCATGGGCATGGCAAACTCAATTGCCAAGAGGGGAGTTTGAAGTCAGGTGACGCTTTCGTGACATCCAGCTTAGGTCGTGTTCACGACCTAGTCCTTCATTCGATCCCTCAGCCAGTGGTAGATGAATAGGTTGTTGTAGATTAGATAGCGGCGAAACAGGCGGCGCGGCTCCATGGCGAGGCGATAAAGCCATTCGAGGCCTAGTTTTTGGAGTAGGGCTGGTGCTTGACTGACTTCGCCAGCATGGAAGGCGAAGGCGGCGCCAATGCCGAAATAGACACCGGGGGGTAGGCGATCTAGGTTGCGAGCGATCCAATGTTCTTGTTTGGGGCATCCGAGCCCGACCCAGATGAGTCTGGCGCCAGATTCACGGATCTTATCCTCAATGCGCTCCTGTTCCATTTCGTCCCACTTGCCGAAGGGTGGAGAGTGGGTGCCTGAGATCGTGACTCCGGGAAAGCGTTCGGCAAATTCGACCTTAAGCTTGTCGAGGGTCTCCTGACTTCCACCCAGAAAGAAGTGACTGAGTTTTGGCTGATCCGCGGTGGCCTCGAGTGTTTTGAGCATCAGAGTGGGGCCATAGACGCGATCGCTGAGTTGATTTTCAGAATCGGCATTAATGGCCCAGACTAAGGGCATGCCGTCTGGAAGGATGAGGTCGAAGCGAGAGATGCTCTTGCCGAATTCCGGATCATGTCGGGATAGGGCGGCCACATGGGTATTTGCAGCTTCGACTGCATGAGCGCGTTTGCCGGTGGATGCCTTGTCGAGAATCCAGTCGATGGCACCGGCATAATCAGTGGCTGCAATAGGCAGCCCAATGACGGAATGTCGTTTCACTCCATGGAGAGGCGCACGTCGTGGCCGTGGGACTTCAAGAGGGCATTGCGACGGGCGATATCAAGATCGGCGGCAACCATTTCAGCGCACATCTCCTCGACGGTGATTTCTGGCTCCCAGCCCAGTTCCTTCTTCGCCTTGCTCGGATCGCCGAGAAGGGTTTCGACTTCGGCGGGACGGAAGTAGCGTGGGTCGACTCGAACGATGGTGTCTCCGACCTGAATAGCTGGGGATTTTTCTGGATCGGAAACGGCGGTGACAGTGGCGGTTTCCTCAGTGCCTTCGCCCTTGAATTCAATTTCCAATCCGGCTTCTGCGGCTGACATACGAACAAACTCTCGAACGGAGATCTGCTTGCCAGTGGCGATGACGAAGTCTTGGGGCGCATCCTGCTGCAACATCATCCATTGCATGCGGACGTAGTCCTTAGCGTGGCCCCAGTCGCGCAGGGCATCCATGTTGCCGAGGAAGAGGCAGTCGCTAAGCCCGTGGGCAATGCAGGCAACGCCACGGGTGATCTTACGGGTAACGAAAGTTTCGCCGCGTCGTGGTGACTCATGGTTGAAGAGAATGCCATTGCAGGCATACATGCCATAG
>CAZIPY010000358.1:0-5078 GCA_964541125.1 uncultured Luteolibacter sp.
CATTTCACCAGTGGGAGGGCAGTAGAGAATGGTCTGCGGCTGGAGTTCTGAAATCAGCAGCACCAGAGTGGCGGCCACGGCGGGGTCCGTGTTGGCACGGTGATACAGCGCGCCATGCGGCTTGATGTGATGAAGCTCGGAATGAAAGCCAAGGATGCGCTCGAGTTGGCGTTTGATCTGATCGCTCAGGGTGTCTGCATCGATATCGAGATCCACTCGTCCGAAGTTGTCGGGGTCTTCATAACCCGGATGGGCGCCAATGGTTGTGTTGTGCGCTTTCGATGCCTCGATGCACATGCGCATCGTCGCGTCGTCGCCTGCGTGACCACCACAGGCGATGTTCACGGAGGTCGCATGCTGAATCAGCTCGGCGTCGTCGTAACCGCCTTCACCTATGTCAGCGTTGAGATCAATGATCGGCATTCGGGATTAATGTAAGGTGGATAACCCGGCGCTGAGGATACCGAGATCACGTTGCTGTAGTTTCCAAGCATCTCGCGCTTCTTCAAGGCTCACTTCACGAAAATGTATGTGGGCCCCTGGCCAGGCTCTAGCAAGTTTGGGTAGATCGGCGGAAATCACGTGGGCAATCTGGGGGTAGCCCCCGATGGTCTGGCGCTCACTCATCAAGACGATGGGGGATCCGTCAGGAGGCACTTGCACTGAACCACTTACGACAGGTTCAGAGGCCATGTCTCGGGGTTCTATCAAGTCCAGATTCGGCCCTTTCAGGCGGCATCCGGTGCGATCCGAGGCCGGGCTGAGCTCATACATGCTGTTGATGAAGCGCCGTCGGGCATCTTCGGTAAACCAGTGGGCCTGCATGCCTCGAAGCACCCGGAGCTCTATCCGATAGCTATCAGGACGTGGCCAATTGACATGCCATTGCTCGGAAATCGGCTTGGTTTCGGCCTTTCCGAGCAGCAGGAGATCACCATCGCGCAGGGCTCGACCTTCTACTCCGCCCATCTTGGCCCGCAAATCGGTGCTGGCGCTGCCCAGCGTTTTTGGGGCCTTGATGCCCCCGGAGACGGCGATGTAGCCCCTCAAGGAGTGAAGTTTTCCACTCAAATCGAGTCGGGTGCCGTGTTTGACTCTTACCGGACGCCCTGAGAGCTCCGTGCCCCAACCAACCCAAGCGACGGTCATTCCGCGCTCAAAGTGCAGTTTGGGGCCGGTCATCGAGCATTCAATGAGGGGCGCATCGTCTGGATTACCGACCAAGCGGTTGGCGACACGCGCCGAGACCGGATCGGCCGCGCCACCGGGGCAGACACCGATCTGTTGCCATCCGGGACGACCCAAATCTTGGATGCTGCTTAAAGCGCCCGCTTGAATCACATGGATATCTCCATATTGCTTGCGCTCAATAACTTCTGACACCGAGGGCATGGAAATTTCGTCCACGGGTTCAAAGCGAACGCGATCTCCAGGCTTGAACAGGGACGGTTGTTCGCGCTTGGGGTTGAAGAGTTGGAGGTCGGTTCGGCCGATAATGTTCCAGCCGCCTTGGGAATCGAAGGGGTAGATACCGGTTTGGTTGCCAGCAATGCCCACGGATCCGGCTGGAACCTTGCGGGGGGAGGCGATACGCGGCTGGTTGAGGGCTGTAGGTAGGCCGGCCAGATAGGGAAAGCCGGGTGAGAAACCGATGGTTGCCACGGTGTATTCCGTGCCGGAATGGATCTGAATGACTTCCTGAGGCGTCAGATGGCGGGCGTGGGCGAGATCATCGAGGTCTGGGCCATGCTCGCCGCCGTAGATCATGGGCACGGTGATGGTTTCGGGTGTTCTGCCTCCCTCGGGTTCCACGTCTTCGAGATGAAGTGAGGTCAGGTGTTCAAAGACCGTTTCCCCATGCTTGGGATCAAAGTGAACCGCAACCGAGTCCATACCGGAGACCACATCAGTGATTTCGGGAATGGGGTGGCGCTCAATCAGACGAATCAATCGTAGGATGAGCTGCAGCTTTTGCTGGGTATTCGCGCCGCCGGCTTTGAATAGCCAGGCTGAGTCTCCGAGCGCGTGTAGTCCCATGACTACACCCTGACAGAAAAGGGCAGGGAAGCAAGGAGGGGGTGACTGGATGATCGATGCTCCTGTAATCAGAAATGCAGTCTCAAGACCTTCTCGGGACGGTCCCAAATGGATTTTTCATGAGAGGTTTTGATTTTGGTTTTCTCATCGGCCCCAATGGTGTCTCCATCCTTGAAAGTGCTACCGGCGATCTGGAGATAGGCGGCTCCTGAAACCAAATTGTAGATGTCATCAAAGTCCTTGGCGGATCCGACAACCTCGACTTCCATTTTATCGAAGGCTTCTAGCCCGGTGGTGACAAAAGTCGCTTTTCCATCATCAGTTTTCCAGAATCGGATATCTACCCACAGGTTGGTAGAGAAATCCTTGGGGGTGATCTTCTTGGCGGAATCAATGAACTTCGAAGGCTCATGAACGAGGGTGCCATTGCCCCAGTAAATACCTGAAGCTTCATGACAGTCTGCAGCGGCAGCGATGTATTTGGTGAGATCGACGGTTTGTTCCAGTGCGTTGCCCTTTTCGCCGATGACAGTGGCAATAAAATGGGCTCTGTGGGCCTTCATTTCTTTTTCGGCTTCCTTCCACCACCAGGCAGTCGCGCAGGGACCTTCAAGATCACCCCATGGTATGGGTTTGTCGATTAGGCCCAGCATGCAGAAATTTCCCTTGTGATTGAAGGTGATGGTGGTGTCAGAGACGGACAGGTTTTTGATGTCGGGCTCCTTGCCATACACCTTGGCCAGTGAGGCCTTAAAGTCTTCGGCCTTGGCGACATCGGCTTTCTTTAGGGCAAGAAATGCCAATGTGGTCATCTTGTTTTCTTCATCCTTGGACGCAACCGGCAGAACCAGCAGGCATGTGGTTAGAAAGGCAATGAAGATATTCATGGTGACAGGCTCTGTTGAAGGTGGATGTGATGAAAGGAGAGACTGATATACATCAGGATTGGCGGCACTGGCTTCAATGTCTCAAGCGTCAGGAAAGAGGAGTTCGGGTCGGTCTGGGCCGTCATTCTCATCCTTCTTATCTGCCTTCTTGGTGATTCTGCCATCGATGACGCCATCCATGGCGTCGATATCGGCGATCTTTTGAGCAACCTTTTCGATGGTGATGGTTTTATTTTCACCGAGGACTTCCATCAACGCTTCTAGCACAATGGTGAGCTGAGCGACTTCGTCTTCGAGTTCCTCCACGCGCTCTTTGGTGACTTGTCCTCTGCGGATCGCACGGGCCTGGTTCACCCGATTCACGGCATTCGAGAATTGGTTGTGATGAACGATGCTGCGCAGGTGCTGAGCAGCGGCTTGTTGTGGGAAAAAGAATTCGTAGAGGCTCATGATCTGTCAGATGAGGTAGTTCTATAAATACTGACAGAAAAGGGCGGGGAGGCAAGGAGGGGTGACTCCTATGGATCCGCATTGTCCCAAGCAGGATTAGAGATGGGAATACCCAGAGATGTGAATAATGACTTCAGTTCATCATGATCTGGAAACCCTGAGTAGCCTACAGGAAAGCCGCCGGAATTGTTGCACATGAAGCAGATGTCAAAGTGGCCTACAATGTCGCCAGTATCTGTATAAAACAGCAGTGCGTGGTGAGGGTATCGGCACATGCCGATAGCTCCAGTGATCCGCCGGTTGCAGATGGCATGTCGAAGATCTTCAACCTGCTGATCAGTCAAAAGCACTCCCTCCTTGGGGAATCGCGTTTCATTGAGTTGATCTTCTTGGAGAATGCTCAAGCAATTGTATTCGTCATCCCAATTGATCTGGTAGGCCCTGACTTCGGAGAAATCAAAATGCCAAGCATTTGGTGGCGGTTCAGCTTGAGGCTCCAACTCTGGGAGAAAATGGTGACTGTAATCCACAGTCAATTTCGCACTGATTAATGGGAGTATCAGGGCGAGGATGGCCGAGGGAATGATTGGCCAGCGAAGGGATAGATGGCGGTAAGCTAGATTAAATAGGCAAATGATGGATCCATTCGCGATGATGAGAAGAAATACATACCAGGGGTGTGCTTGCAGGATGTTTACGGGATCCGGCTTTACCTCATACAGATGGATTTGCCCGTAGTAGCAAAGAGAGGAAAAGATAAGCATGCATACCGTGCAGATCAGGAATCCAACGATGAAACTCCGAGGGAAGATCTTGGTAAGCTTGCTCATGACACGCTGCTTTCAACGGTCTCCTGTACCCTCTCCGTCACGGTGTCCATGTCGGCCGTGGCGTCGATGACTTTCACAAAGTCTTCGTCTTTGAGGGAAAGGAAGATCTCGCGACATTTGGTGAGGGTGTCGCGTTGCTCGAATTCATTGGTGGTGTCGCCACGAGTGCCGATGCGCTGGTGAGCGGTGTCGACGTCGAGGTCGAGGATGAGCAGGAGATCGGGTTGGGGTGCGAAGGCTTCGTTGCGTTCGCGAATGATTTGAGGGTCAAAACCGCGCGCCCCTTGGTAGGCCATGGTGGAGAAGTAATAGCGGTCGAGAATGACCACTTTGCCGGAATCCAGAGACGGTTGGATGAGGGTGTCCACATGGTCTTGGCGGTCCTTGATGAAGAGTTCGAGTTCTTCCTCAGGGCCGAGGCGACCTTGGGTCATGGAGTCGCGCAACTGCTTGCCCCATTGGCCGTGGGTGGGCTCGTAGCTGAGAACGACTTCACGGCCTTGTGATTCAAACCACTCGCCGAGGCGTTTGGCTTGGGTCGACTTGCCGGTGCCATCGATGCCCTCGATGACGATGAAGAGTCCTTTAGACATATCTGGAACGCAGGTGATCGAGGTAGGGTGCTGTGTTGGGAGCTTCGCCGGTAGCCGACTCAATCAACTCAGCAGGGAGGCTGACAGCGCCCTGAGTATGGATCTTGTCGCGCATCCAAGCGAGCAGGGGCAGGTAGTCGGCCTTGTCGCAGCCTTGGGCGACTGCCGCGTCCTGACGCGCGCCCTTGTAGAGTTGCGCAGCATTGAAGTTGCCCAGCGAGTAGGTCGAGAAGTAACCGAGTCCGCCCATGGACCAATGGATGTCCTGCAGGCAGCCCTTG
>CAZIPY010000359.1:0-10082 GCA_964541125.1 uncultured Luteolibacter sp.
GTTTACAACTACATCTTCATCGGCATCTCATTTGCCATCTACATCGGCATCGCCATCCGCTCGCGCGCCGGTTCCACCAAGGAATACTACACCGCGGGTGGAGGAGTTTCCCCCTTCGCCAACGGCATGGCCACCGCCGCCGACTGGATGAGTGCCGCCACCTTCATTTCCATGGCCGGCACCGTGGCGGCCACCGGTTACGACGGCTCTCGCTTCCTCATGGGTTGGACCGGAGGCTTCGTTCTCCTGACCGTGCTGATGGTTCCCTACCTCCGCAAGTTCGGCAAAGCAACCGTACCCGACTTCGTCGGTGACCGCTTCTACTCCAAGCAAGCCCGCTTCGTCGCCGTGCTCTGCGCCATCTTCATCTGCATGACCTACATCATGGGTCAGATGAACGGCGTAGGCGTGGTCTTCTCTCAATTGTTTGGCATTAGCCTCACCAAGGGTGTCTTGATCGGCGCCTCCATCGTCTTCTTCTATGCAGGCCTCGGTGGCATGAAGGGCATCACCTACACCCAGGTGGCCCAGTACTGCGTGATGGCATTCGCCTACACCATCCCCGCGGTGTTCATCGCCATCATCCTTACCAACAACTTCATCCCGCAGTTGGGTCTAATCGGCAGCTACGCTCCGGACGGCGCTGAGCCCGTGCCCTTCCTCGAGAAGCTCAACAACATCAACACCTCGATTGGCTTCCAGGAGTACACCGCCGGCAAGCTCTCGACGCTCAACATGTTCTGCATCACCGCCGCCCTGATGTGCGGCACCGCAGGCTTGCCTCACGTGATTGTGCGCTTCTTCACCGTGAAGAACGTCAAGGCGGTCCGCAAGTCGGCCTGCTGGACTCTCGCCTTCATCGCCGTGATCTACCTCACCGCACCGACCATCGGCGCCTTCTCACGGGTGAACCTGATTGAGAAGCTCAACGGTGTGGCCTACGCCAAAGCTCCGGACTGGTTGGCCGATTACGAACGCACCGGCCAAATGGCCTGGATCGACAAGAACGGTGACGGCATCATCAACATTCACGGCCCCGATCATTCGACTCTCCCCAAAGGCAAGAAAAACAACAACGTCTTCATCGTCTCCACCGGCAAAAAACCGCAATACCCCGCTGACGATGCTCCCGAGGAACAGCGCATCGGCAAGCACGGCGAACGCCTGCTGGCCCAGAAGGCCGACATGACCAACCCCAACGAACTCTACTTCGGCACCGACATCATGGTCATGGCCAACCCCTACATGGCTGGCCTACCCAAATGGGTCATCGCACTCTTGATGGCAGGCTGCATTGCCGCCGCGCTCTCCACCGCGGCCGGTCTACTGCTGGTGCTCTCGACCTCCATCTCGCACGACCTCATGAAGAAGATCGTGAAGCCTGATTTGAGCGACAAGGAAGAGGTCCGCTACGCCCGCATCGCCGCCTTCCTCGCCTTGGGCATCGCCACCTACTTCGGGATCAACCCGCCCTCGGCCTTCATCGCCAAGACCGTGGCCTTCGCCTTCGGCCTCGCTGCCTCTTCCTTCTTCCCCACCCTGCTGGTCGGCATCTTCTCCAAGAAGATGAACAGCAAAGCCGCGGTCGCCGGCATGCTGGCGGGCATCGGCTTCACCAGCTTCTACATCATCGCCGTTCAATTCGCCGGCATGAAGCCCTTCATCTTCGACATCACGCCTGAGGGCATCGGCTTCGTCGGCATGCTGGTGAACTTTGCAGTCACCTTCATCGTCAAGGCCTTCACGGAAGATGCTCCACAGGAGATTCAGGACATGGTCACCGACATCCACATCCCGAGTGGTAGCGGTGAAGCCCAGGATCACTGAGCCTGTAATGCTTCCAAGGCCCTCTGGTCCACCTCATCGAAGGCGGACTTGAGGGTGGAGTCGACGTCCAGCACGGCGATGATCTCGCCCGCTGTATTGCGCCAAGGCACCACGATTTCGCTCTCGGAGCGAGCATCGCAGGCGATGTGGCCGGGGAAGGCATGGACGTCCTCAACCACTTGCGTCTCCCCAGTCTCCCAAGCTGTGCCACATACCCCCTTGCCCTTGGCGATGCGTAGACAGGCAGGCGTGCCTTGATACGGACCAATGACGAGCTCTTCACCCATAACGCGGTAGAAGCCGGTCCAAAAGTAATGCGGCAGGGTGTCGTGAAGCACCGCCGCGACACTGGCCATGATCACCAGATCATCGGTCTCACCATCCAAAAGCCCGCGCAACTTCGCCGTCGCTTCGTCGTAGAGCGACTGCTTCTCAGCTGCATCGGGAATGCGGATGACCTTCGACATGAAAAGATTTCAAACCGACCAGCGGAGTCCGTCAACTATGAGGCGATGGTAGGGACCTTTCTCCGAAAGGTCCGTTGTTATGAAAGGTGGATCAATTAGTGATGAATTAAACGAACCCCGGTGCTATAGAACTACGGACGGCTCGGAGAGCCGTCCCTACCCTTCCAACTCTTCCTTCACCTTGTCGATCTCATCACTGAGTTCGTCCCAGCGGCTGTAACCGTTTTCCAGCGACTTCGCCAACTTGGCGATGGCTTCACTGACCTGGCGGAACTGATCTGCGTCACCCGCCACTTCGGGTGAGCTCAGTTGCTCAGTGAGCGTGGCCTGCGCACCCTCCAGCTCAGCAATCTTCTTCTCCACCTCCTCGAACTCCTGCTCCAGAGGCTTGAGCACCTTATTGCGCTTTTCGCGCTGGGCCGCCTCAAGCTTGCGCTGTTCCTTGCGGTTGATACCACCGTCCTTGGGAGCTGCTTTCACCACCTTGGATGTGGCAGTCTCCGCCAACTCCTCCGACTTCTCGAGGTAGTAGGTGATGTTGCCTGCATAGACCTGGGGCGGACGGCCCGACTGGAACTCAAGCGTCTTGTCGACCAAGGGATCAAGGAAGTCTCGGTTGTGCGACACAATCATCACCGAGCCCGGATAGGTTTTGAGTGCCGTCTGCAGCACCTCTTGGGACTGCATGTCGAGGTGGTTGGTCGGTTCGTCGAGAATCAGGAAGTTAGCGGGCCGCAGGAGCATGCAGACCAACGCCACACGCGAACGCTCACCCCCAGAGAGCACGCCCACCTTCTTGAAGACGTCGTCGCCGCGGAAGAGGAAGCAGCCGAGCAGGTTGCGCGCTTCGGGGGCGGACTCACGCGAGGCCTCCCTCTCCACGGTCTCGAGGATGGTGCGGTCCGGATCGAGTTCGTCGGCGTTGTTCTGGGAGAAGAAGGAGCAGGCCACCTTGTGGCCGAATTGGTGCGCACCCGCATCCGCTTCCTCCTGCCCGGTGATCAGACGGCAGAAGGTCGACTTACCCGCCCCGTTGGGTCCGACGATGGCGTACTTCTCACCACGGTTGATCTCAAAGTCGAAACCACTGAAGAGATGGATGGGGCCATAACCCTTCGAAACGGAGTCCAGCTTGGACACCATGTGACCCGAGGCCGGCGGAGTCGGAAACTTGAAGTTCATCACCGCATCCTCCTGCTCCGGCGGCGGGATCAGCTCCATCTTATCGAGCATCTTGATCCGCGACTGGACCAGAGACGCCTTGGTGGCAGTCGCTCGGAAACGGTTAATGAAGCGTTTGTGATCGGCGATCTCGCGCTGTTGCGCTTCGTATTGCTTGCGCTGAATGGCGCGACGCTCAACCGAAGCGGTCTCAAAGTAGGAAAAGTTGCCGGCGTATTCCTCTGCCCTTCCATTGGCGAAAGCGATCGTGCGTGTGCAGAGGCCGTCGAGCAGGGCACGATCGTGCGAGATCAAAAGAATCGCTCCGCCGTAGTCGTGGAGGTATTGCTCGACCCACACCTGACTGCCGATATCGAGGTGGTTGGTCGGCTCGTCGAGCAGCAGGACTTCTGGCTCCTGCAGAAAGAGTTTGGCCATGGCGATGCGCATCTGCCATCCGCCGGAGAACTCACCGCAGTCGCGGGTGAAGTCCTTGTCCTGAAAACCCAGCCCCTTGAGCACCGACTCGATGCGCGGCTTCATCTTGGCGGGTTCGGCGGAGTCGAGCTTCAGCTCAAGCTCACCAATGTCCTGCAATAGCTCGGCATAGGGCGAGCTGCGCGGGTCAAGCGTTTCCAGATCGGCGGACATCCGGTCGATGCGCTGTTGCAGCTCGAGGGTCTCGCCAAAAGCGGTCTCAGTCTCCTGCCACAGGGTGCGGCCCTTCACGTGGATGCCCTCCTGCGGCAGATAGCCAACGCGAGATCCCTTGGGTTTGGAAATCTTACCTCCACTCGGCTCAATGATGCCGGCGATGCATTTCATCAAGGTCGACTTGCCGGCCCCATTGTGGCCGGCGAAGGCAATGCGTTCCTTGGGCTGCACCGCGAACGACAGATCGTCGAAAAGAACGCGGGCGCCAAACTCAACGCGCAATGACTGGATGGAAACCAAAGTGCGCGGAGGATGACCGCAGATCAGTCCGCGTCAAGCGCAGCCCGGCTCAGACTGCGAGGGCTTCGCCTTCCTGCTCGCCAGCCTGTTCGCCCTCCTGTTCCCAGGCCTTGAGAAAGTGTTCGATCTCGCCGAGCAGACGTTCGCAGTGGCGGTTCCACTTTTCAGAGCCTCGCAGGATGAGCGAGCTCTCACGCAGCCCGGTAAAGCGGATCTCCTGAGCACCTTCTTCACGCAGTTGCGACAGCTCCATCCTAAGCTTTTCGAAGAATGCCAACTCGAAGCCATTGCCGGCCTCCATCGCGGCGGCGACCAGCGAGACGGTCACTGGTGGCGCGACCGGCTCGAGTTCCTCGGCGATGGTTTCGCATCCGATCATGATCAGCATGCGGCGAACCCGATCGTAGAGCTCCTCAATCTTGAGCAACTTGAGCGAGCACTTGCACTCGAGGTACTCCACCACCCCGTTGCGAATGTCGGGCAGGAAAGGAAAGTCCTCACGGTTGGCCGCGCGGGCAGCCTGCTTGAGGGCGACATCCAGCCAAGCGGTGTCGTAGTCGATGACCTGATGGCGGCCGACTTGCAGGGCGGGGCGATTTCCGAGAATGGCGATCAAGATGAAGTGAGTATCGTTGGGTGTTTGGCGGAAAAATGGATGAGGAAGGTGGGAACCTTGGGTGCTTGATGAGACGGAGTGTTACTCCTTGAAGAGTTTGCGCTGGAAGGGATCACGAGCGGCGCGGCGGGACAGCGCTTGGATCTCCTGAATGAATTCGTTGACGTCGTCGAACTGGCGGTAGACCGAGACGTATCGGACATAGGCCACCGGATCGACCTGATAGAGTTTGTCCATGACCTTGTTGCCGATGATGTTGGAAGGCACTTCGCTGACGTGGTCCTTGTGCAACTCGGTGAGAATTTCTTCCACCGCGCGATCGAGTCGGTCCATGGTCACCGGACGTTTTTCGCAGGCCTTGATCAGACCGTTGCGCAGCTTCTCTCGATTGAGGGCCTCGCGCGTTCCATCTCGCTTCACCACGCGCAGCTCTGTGCGTTCGATCTGCTCGTAGGTCGTGTAACGGTATCCGCATTGCAGACATTCGCGTCGACGACGAATCGTGGTTCCATCCTTCGAGGAACGAGAATCGAGAACTTTGTCTTTGAGTGAACCGCACTGGACGCAACGCATGAAAAGGACCTGAAAACCAGAGGGCTTGAGCCTAACCATACATGTAGTAGCGTCAATTCGAAAAGGACGTCCTATTTAGTAGGTGACCCTGTACTATTCGGATTTCCGTACTAAAAAATTTTACCCTCGAGGATGAGGATCACTGACCATGATCCGGTGACAGAAATCCCCCATCTTAACAAAATATGTGCTGTCGGAAGGCAACATTGTCGCTTAGGTAGGGTTTCAAGATCATGAACGCCTTTCGCCTGCTGCCTTTGCTCGCCGTATCGCTCCTCCTGAGCCCCTCGCTTAGCGCCGCCGAAGAGATCATCAAGGACGCCCAAGGCATGGACTGCCACGTCTACCTTCCCGACGATTTCGACGCCTCCAAGACCTACCAATTGATTGTCGGCGTTCACGGAGCCGGTCGCAGCAGTGGCAAAGGTGCAGGTGGCATGTCCGGTTGGGCTAAGCGGGGTGACGTCATCGTTATCGGACCCGCCTTCGAGACCAAGGGCCAACGACCCTATCAGAATGGCGACGGCCCCCACGCGGAGAAGCTGATCAAGCTCTTCAAGGACCTCGGCAAGAAGTACAAGCTCAAGGACAAGATGTTCATTCACGGCTTCTCAGGTGGCAGCCAGTTCTCCCATCGCTTCGCCATGAACCACCCAAAGTATGTCTGTGGCGTCTCCGCCCACTCGGGAGGATCCTGGGCCACCGACGGCTACGGCAACATCAGTTCTAGCGCCAAGAAGATCCCCTTCGCCATCTCCTGTGGCGAGGCCGACACCGGCAAGTCCTTCGGCAGCGCACCTTGGGGTCGCCTCGATTGGTACAAGCGCTTTGAGAAGGAAATGGACAAAAAGAAGTTCACCTACATCGGCAAGACCTGGCCCAAGGTCGGCCACCGCAGCAGCCCGGGTGTGCAAGACCTGTTGCGTCAATGCTTCCAGATCGCCACCGGCCTCCCCGGTAAGTCCGCCACCGAAACCGTTGAGATCAGCCCAGATTGGAAGAGCCTCAGCGGCGTGCCCACCGCCAAACCAGCCAATCAGGGCGGCTCAAGCAGCAAGCCCTACGTCGATCCCGGTCAGTTGGCGCGTGCCGCAGACGCGGCCTTCGCCATCGCCAACAAAGAAACCGTGCCCGACGATAAGCTGATCTTCTTCATGGAGAAGTACCCACCCGTGCTGTGGAAAGAGCGTGCCGGCAGCGCCAAGCTGCTCGAGCAATGCGAAGCCGCCGCCAAGCGCTGGAAGAAGAAAGCGGAAGACGCCGGCAACTTCGATGGCGACGTGAAGAAGCGCTACGAGAAGTTCACCCACGGGCTGGGTGGTGCGGGTAACTGATCGCTGGGCGGGTCGGGTAACTGATGGCTTGGTGGTTCGGGGAATTAATCCTCGGCCTTGTCATCCTTCTTCTCAGCCTCGGCCTTCTTCGACTTCTTCTCCTTGACGTCCTCACGCAGGCCACTGAGGAAAATCAGGCAGGCGGCAATGCAAATGCAGGAGTCGGCGACGTTGAAGGCCGGCCACCAGCCACCACTACTCGGTACGATCTTGTCGTAGAGGGGTAGCTTCACGAGCGCGAAGTCCACCACGTAACCCTCAGAGAGGCGGGTCCAGAAAGAGGCATCCTTGTAGGCTTCGAGCAGGAAGCCCTGGATCAGGCGGTCGGTGAGATTACCGAAGATGCCGGTGAGCAGCAGCGCCACGGCGATACGGGCGAGTAGACCATTGAGGTAACCCTTCACCCAGAACACGCGCAGCAGGGCCAAGGCAATCAGAGGCACCACCAGAAACACCACCGGCGCCCATGAAGTGCCGTTGCCCATGCCAAAAGCCACACCCTGGTTGTGGATGCGGACCCAGTGGAAGACATTCTCGATCAGGTAAATCGCATCGGTTCCCTTCTCGAGACTCGGCGGATCCATCTTGAAGACGGTCCAGAACTTGGTGATCTGATCCACCACGTAGAGTGGCAGCGACAGGACCAGTAGTAGTTTCTTGAGAGGCATGAGCGAGGCGTGAGTAGTCAACGGGCGCATTCCACTGGCGACAAGTGGAATTCGACCCTGAATATGATTCCTCGGGCCTGCAAAATGGGTTATCGAAGTGGAATCATGAAAATTCGGCACTTTGGTCTATTGGCGACCGTCGCAGCCACCACGATGACCGACTCCTTTGCGGCGCCGCCGGTGGTCTTCAAGGTCAGCGACTGCAAGCTGGCTGAGAAACCCCTCGAGACGAAGCCAGCCAGGGAAATGCTCGGCAAAGTCGTGGTCGATGAGCTCGAAGCCCATTCGCCGGTCGGAGATGAGCAATGGGTGGTCAATGGCCGAGGACCAAAACACCCTTTCATAATGGCCGCCCATCTCTCCTTTGCCGAACACCGGCCCTTGGCCATCAGCCCGGACATGATTTGGCAGCTGCTGATTCAACAGGCCGCCAACCAGGTGCATGCCAAACCGGAAGATTATCGCAAACTCTTCGCCAAGCATGAATATGGCAAACGAACGCTCAGTATCCAACGGGATGAGTTCACTCTCGGCAATCCTAACAACAATTGGGCGGGTGTGATCAGTGAATTGGAAGGCATGGTACTCAACAATGTACCCGATTCACCTGCAGCTTCGTTCGGTCACCGATTCAGCACCAGCAGCCCGACCGAGATTGCTTCACGACGCGTGACCTTGCTCAATGCAGCCTCCAACTACTACGACTTCCACATGGGTTCTTGGTGCGGCATCCCTCGCATTGAACTGCATGGTACAGCAGCCGATTGGCGATGGATTCAAAGCAATGCCCCCAAACTCAAGGCCTTCAACATGGATCGGCGGCTCAAGGCATTGGAGCCAGTCTTCGCCGAGCTCGTCGCCTCGGCAGAGGGCAAGGCCAACCCCGCCTTTTGGAAAAGTTTCTACAAGTATGCTTCGGAGAGTGGCGGCCCGGTGGTTAGCGGCTGGATCAACCTCTTCTTCATGCCGGCAAACTACGATGCCCTGCTGGATGCGGTACTCAAGGACGGCTTCTCTTGGACCGCAGAACCACCACCGGCCAAGCACAAACATGATCCCCGCCACTTTGCAATTCGGCTCCCTATCCGCAGCTATCGCTTGGATGGAACCACGGCTGTCGATTTCATCTGGGACTATCAGGGTGAGACCAAACCCATGTTCATCAAAGCCGGCTTCATGGGTGTGGAGCAGGACCCCAAAACAGGAACACTGAAGCCTGCCATGGGCTGGCAGGTGATCCATACAAAATGCACGGCAGAGGAACGCGCGGCCATCGATTATCTCAGCCGCTTGCAGACCCTGAGTTATAGCAGCTGTTCAGCAATCAGCGATGTAATAGGCTATGACGCCCAAGAAGGAAGCGTCGTCATGAGCGCCAAAAAAAGAGAGCTCTATACCGATCCCCGCATGTGGAAAAAGGCCATCCCTCTGATGCACAACCTGAAGTATGTCGACCTAGACTGCGTGCTGGAGTTGGTGGAGGACAGCAAGGATCAGGACGAGATTTGTAAGGCCTTCCTCAGCGCCAAATCGGTCAAGATCATCGAGATCGGTATCTACGGCAACAAGAGCCGCCTCAACATGCTGAGGAGCCGCAAAGATTGGGAAGTCAGGCTTCCAAAGAAACGCTGACCACCTGCTCGCAACGCTCGCAGAGGCCGCTTTCGTTCACGGGCTCGTGCTTGCGGCAACGCGGGCAGAGTGGATGTTCGGTCATGCGGGCTTCGGCCTTTAGCTCGGATCCAACTTCGGCTTTCAAATCGGCGATGATGAACCACTCGGTCGCGAACTCGCGGTCGTTGAGTAGTTCGAGCAGACCGGCGTCGCTCTCAGGAATGGTGAGCGTGACGTCCGCCTCATTGTTGCGGCTGAAGGCCTTGGCCTGCACCTGCTCCTCGATCGCGGTTTGGATGGCGTACTTGATCTCGAACAGGCGTGCGGCCTTCTCGCTGGCTTCGCCGGGAGCGAAGGCGGGGTCTGCCACCGGGAAGTCCTGTTCATGGACGCTGCCCTCGGTGAACGGAGCATGCTCCCAGGCTTCGTCGGCGGTGTAGGCCAGAATGGGAGCCAGCAGTCTAGTGATGCTGGTGAAGACCTGATGCATGGCGGCTTGGGCAGCAAGGCGGCGCGGCGAATCGGGCGCGTCGCAGTACATGCGGTCCTTCGTGGTATCGATGTAGACTGCGCTCAGATCGTGGGTGCAGAAGTTGTTGATCGCGTTGAAGACCTTGCGGAATTCGTAAGTCTCGTAGCCCTTGAGGCATTCGGTGGTCACCACGTGCAGGCGCTCGAGGATCCATTGGTCCAAGAGCGTGTATTCGTAGGTCGCGCTCTCATCCGGCGTGAAGCCGTCCAAGTTGCCAATGAGGATGCGCAGCGTATTGCGCAGACGGCGGTAGGGCTCGGTGACCTGCTTGAAGAGCTCTTCACCAAAGGGCACTTCGTTCTGCCAGTCGACCGAACTCACCCACAGGCGAACGAT
>CAZIPY010000360.1:0-2152 GCA_964541125.1 uncultured Luteolibacter sp.
TCTCGAATGAATATCAATCGATTGCTCAAGTCGGCCGCATGCGCCGCGATCCTCAGCCCCGTTTTCGCTGGAGGAGAAGGATGGACTTCCGATTTTGCGGCCGCCAAGGAACAAGCCGCCAAGGAGAACAAGAGCTTGCTCGTTGATTTCACCGGCTCCGACTGGTGCGGCTGGTGCATCAAACTCAACGAAGAAGTCTTTCAGCACGACCCGTTCAAAGAAGGCGTGAAGGACAAGTTCGTGCTCGTGGAACTCGATTACCCACGAGACAAGTCGAAGTTGTCCGAGGAGACCCAGAAGCAGAACGAAGAACTGCGTGAAGCTTATGCGGTTCAAGGCTACCCGACCATTCTCCTGATGGACGAAAAAGGTCGCCCCTTTGCCCGCACCGGCTATCAAGCCGGCGGTCCTGAAAATTACGTGAAGCATCTCGATGAGCTTCTCGAAGCCCGGACCAAGCGCGATGAAGCCATGGAGGCTGCGGCAAAGGCCGAGGGCGCTGACAAGGCCAAGGCTCTGGTCGCGGCACTCGATGCCATGGGCCTGGACGATGCCGTTGTGTCCGCTCAGTACGGAGATGTGGTGGAGCAAATCAAGGCTGCCGACCCCAAGGACGAGTCCGGCTTCGTGAAGAAGCTCGAGACCAACAAGAAGTTTGCAGACTTTGAAAACTCCCTCAATGGCCTTGCTCGGGAGGGCAAGCACGAAGAGGCGCTGAAGCTCACGAATGGCGTGATTGCGTCCGGCGATTTCGAGGGCGAAAAGCTCCAGCAGGCCACCATGATCAAGGGCATGATCTGTGCCCAAATGGAAGACTTCGATGGCGCGATTGCCGCACTCGATGCCGCCAAAGCAGTGGATCCAGACAGCGAATTGGGTAGCCGGGTTGATACCTTCAAGGAACGAATCAACCAGATGAAGGCGGCCCAGGAGTCCAAGGAAGCACCCGAAGAGGCGCCTGCCGAATAGGTCGCTGTTCCCTCATCCCGATCAGCACGGTCCGGGCTTGTCCCTGCCGTGCTTTTTTCGGCCCACGCGCAAGCTCACCGACTCAGATCGGCACACATGCTGAGCAGTTTCGGGTCCAATTCATACTTCGAGTCGCAGACCTCTTGGATCGGAAGATCGCCGTAGTCCCCATCACGATAAACCATGATGGCATTGGTTTTGCCGGCATCGAGGGCATCGATCGCACCCACGGCAAACTTGTGAGCCATAAGCCGATCACGCACGGTGGGAGAGCCACCACGCTGAACGTGGCCAAGCACGGTCAAGCGAGCCTCCATCTGAATCGAATCGTTGATCCAGCGCGTCAGGTAGTCGCTCATCTGGGTGCCTTCCGCAACGATGGCCAGAACGTAGCGTCGACCGTCCTTGATCTCGGCCTGCAAGCGGGAGCCGATGGTGTCCAGGTCGTAAGGCAGTTCGGGAGTCAGGCAGATTTCCGCGCCGCACGCCAGGGAGCTCACCATCGCGAGGTAACCACAATGCCGGCCCATGACCTCGATGACGAAAGCACGCGAGAACGAGGTCGCGGTGTCGCGGATCGAGTCCACCGATTGCCGGATCATGTTCAGGGCCGTGTCGACACCAAGGCAGTAGTCGGTGCCGGGAATGTCATTGTCGATGGTGGCCGGGATGCCGGCGAACGGGACTCCAAAATCGGAGTAAAACTGATTCAGTGCCCGGAACGAACCATCTCCGCCAATCACGACGACGTGCTCGATCCCCCGCTTCTTCAGGTTGTCATAAGCCTGCTGCCGGAATTCCAGTTCAAAGAAGCGCTTTGAGCGCGCGGAACGAAGAATGGTGCCTCCCCGGTGAAGAATGCCCGACACCAAGTCCCGGTCGGCTCTCACGAAGTCATCGTTGATCAAGCCTCGCAGCCCATCATAGACCAACCAAGGCTCGTAGCCGCGCTTCTTGGCGTATTCCACCACACACTTCACCGCTGGATTCATCCCAGCGGCGTCCCCGCCGGAGGTAAAGATGGCCAATCCCTTTTTCATCGCGAGGGCAGACAAGGGTAGTCGCTCCCGATGAGCAAGCCTTGGATTGCCTGAAACTATGAGGATTTTGAGCCGTCTTGCGACCTTGGCAGCACAGGACTGAGATTCACCCGAATATGCACTCGATGTACCATTCGGCCATG
>CAZIPY010000361.1:0-2732 GCA_964541125.1 uncultured Luteolibacter sp.
GTCGGGTTGGATCCAAAAGAGGGACTTCCTCCATGGCTTGGCCCCGCGCCGCGGGCTGCGGCCTCCTTCGCTTCGCGATTGCGCCGTTCGGCCTCTTTCTTCGCCTTCCGTTTCTCATGGGCTTCCTTGGGCTTGGTCACGGCAGCCCGGCCCAAGTTGGCGGTGCCTTGGGCGACGCCCCCGGCAAGCCGCACGGGAGCTTGAAGCAAGCCGCATGAGCAGATGGAGAGCGTCAGGACCGAGGTGAAAAGGAGACGAAGCAGGATCATGGTTGGTCAGGAGTCGGCAGTTGTCCAAGGCGTGCGGCGAGGTCGATAAGCAGTCGCTCGCCGGGGTTCAACGTCGATCTTTCCTCGATGACCTTCCGGCACCTGGCGGGTCGGTCGGTGATCAGGCCGTCAACCCCGCGGCTGAGCATGGCGGACATGTTGGTGGGATCGTTCACCGTCCATGCATACACCTCCATGTCGGCCTTGTGGGCCCGGTCGACCAGCCTGTCGTTGATGGAGCCCGCATTCAGGCCGAGGAAATCGACGTCGAGTCGGGTGAGGTCGCCCACGGCTACCGATGAAAGCAGTCCGACATTCCATGACGGCCGCAGTGCCCGGATCTTTTCGACCCCTTTGAGTTTGAGGGACATCAGCTTGACCTGTTTCTCCATGTTGGCTGCTTCGACCAGATCGATCACCCGTTGCTCGAGGTTCTCTTCATCCCCGTAGTACTTGAGCTCGATGATGATGCCCGACCGGTCGCGACAGAAGTCGAGCACCTGGTTCAGGGTTGGCGTCCGCTGGTCGGAGAATCTGGGCTCGAACCATGAACCGATATCGAGTTCGGCCCGTTCCTCGGGTGTGACGTCCCGCAGTTTGGTCGGCGACTTGGACATCCTCATGTAGTCTTTGTCATGGAATACCAGGACTTCCCCGCTGACGGTCTCCTGCACATCGATCTCCACCCATTCCGCGCCGCTATCCACCGCGAGTTCAATTGCTGCCATGGTGTTTTCGGGAGCTTTGGCAGAAGCACCACGATGGGCAATGACCACGGCATCATCCTTCATGGTCAGACGATCCAGCCGCTGGTGGCAGAACCACCCGCTGACCAGCAGACCGAGGCAGCTGGCTGTGATGAGGAGTCTCCAGGGAACAGCGCGTGCGGTTTTGGTTTCGCAATCGACCGGCGTCTCAGGGTCAAGGCCCGCCTGCCGGAAGAGCTTGAGGTTGTAGAGTGCCAGCAGGGACTGCGTGAGGAAGCCGATGAAAAAGGCAAGGCCTCCTGAGAGCGCAAAGAGAACGGCCAGGGTCAGAGCCAGTAGTCCCAACCGATGCTGGAAGGTCTCCGCCGTCCAGAGAATCAGTGGAGGCCAAAGAAGGTTGAGAGGCAGGATCAAAAGAGGAGTTCCGAATCCCCACAAAGCGAGGGCGAGAGCGACCCGCTTCTTCTGTCCGCGGCTTGAGTCCAGGCTCTCACGGCGAGCCGCCGCCGCGGAGCGTCCGGCGAAGAGCACCAGGGGCAGGGCGTGAATCCATCCCGTGGCATGGCGGATCACGAAAAAGCCCATGATGGCCACGGAGATGGCGGTCAGCACCACCGCCAGGATGAACTCGGGTGGTTTCGAGGTCAGGTAGTAGTTGATGTCCTTCTGACCGAGCTGGACCCAGACCACCAGTCCGACGATGGTGAGGAATGGCAGTGCGATCAGGGTGATTTGAAGGAGAAAGCGGAAGGACAGGCTAAGCAAGGAAGGCAACCTTGAAGCCAGGTGGGTCAATGCGGGGATGAGACGAACGGACTGGCCGTGGTAGGATTGATGTCCGGCGACGAGTTGGGCGGCGTAGCCGAGCAGTTGCAGGGTCAACCAGATCGCTCCGATCGCGAATGCGGTGAGAAGACCACTGGGGCTGGCGATGAAGCCGACGATGTCCGTGTCGCTCAGGACCGTCTTGCTGGAACGTGCCAGCGTTCCTTCAACGATCAGGGTGAAGATAGGGCCGAGAACCAGAATGCCGAGGATGATGCACAGCGCCTGAATCGCAAAAAGGCTCCTCCAGCTGCGTCGCAGATGTTTCCAGATTCCCCCGTCATCCGGTGTTTGATCCGACATGATGGTGAATTTCTAGCAGGGGAGCGGTCGGACGGAAAGAACGGGGAGACCGGTAGCGCGGAAAAATTCGGGCTCAGCGGTAGCGGGGGTCGCCGGGAATCAGGCGGTTGTTCTCCGGCATGTCTGGCTTGAGCGGCTTGGCAGGCTCGGTCGGCTTCGGCGTCTGGCTGCGGATCTGCTCGACGATGGTCAGGACGCGTTGGTGGTCGCGCTGTGCGAGTTCCTCGATCCCGCTGCCCTTGGCCTCGGCCAGCAACTTGCCGTATCCGCCGTCGAGACTGAGGAAATCCTTGGCTGTGCGAGCCTTCAGCTCCCGTGCCAGAAGCGCCCGGTGAGCACGAACGAGCCGTGCGTGTGCGGCCACCTCAGGATTTCCTTCGAGAGTCTTGAGCTGCCCTCGGATCTCTTCGGGCCAGGGGCTCCCGGTGATTGTGGCAAAGGGTCGTTGCTGCAAGGCGGCTAAGGTGGACCATTGCTCGACCGGAGGCAACCGGCTGGCGGCCTCCACTTCCGGAGCCAAAGCGTCAGGGGGCGGTTGAACGCCGTTTCTCAGTTTGAACCACTCCATTAGCCCGGGTGAACCTTGAGTCGGCATCTGGTGGCCGATATCAGGCCAGACTTCCATGTC
>CAZIPY010000362.1:0-3367 GCA_964541125.1 uncultured Luteolibacter sp.
TCCACTCGCTGGAAACTCCGGATGAGACTCGCTGAGCGAGAAACCTCCCGCTCCATCATTGATCAGAATGCGGCTGGAGGCGGAAATATTGCAGATGAGGGCGTCGAGATCACCATCACCATCGAGATCACCCAGCGCCACTCCACCGACGGATGCCAAGGGCAACGGAATCTGCCACTTGAGTTCAAGCTGTGCGGAAAGAGGGAGGACGACGGCGGAGCCGACACCAATGAGGGCAAAAAGTGGGGGGATTTTCACCCTTCCCCGTTACCCCCAACTTGTCAGCAAAACGACAAGAAAGTGAGGCAGCACTATGAAAACTTTTCAGCAAGATCGTCTGAACGATCATCTACACCGCTAGACGAGAACCCTGATTGGTTCGGACAAATGCAGATCCCGGATCTCAAACCGACAAGACAACCCGAGCCCCATCAGCGACGCCGAAGACTACTTCAGTCGCCCCGTCGACCATAGGATGCCATCGGCGATCAATTTCAGGAAAACGGGGTCGGAGAAAGTATCATTGGTGTGACCGTAGGTCGTACCGAACACCCGGGTTCCATGGTAATCATTGGTCCAGATCACCGGCTGTGATTCGCCGGTTTTCTCACTCTTGGAAGTCGCCAGCACCGTAGTCTTTGGCCAGGTCTTCTTGATGATGTAGAGCTCGTCCTTCGGAGTCACCCAATCCTTCGGAAACTCCTTCATGATGGGATGATCCGCCTTCGTCACCTTGACGGGGTACTTGCTCTGATGCTCGTGGTGACGGCTGCGCACCCCGAGGAACTCCTGCCAGTCGTCGGTTTCGGCATCGCGATAACTGTGCATGGCGCAATGGATGACCACCGCCGGAGTCCCACCCTTGTGACCACTGACAATGCTCTTGATGTAATCGGGATCCTTGGTGCCCGCAAAGCACTCATTGTGGACCACCACATCGTAGGCCTTCGCCCACTCCTTGTCGTCGTACAACTTGATCTTGGCCTTGGTGCCTTTCCCTCCGTCATTCACCACGGTCCACTGAATCGGCATCGCCGCTTCGGTCGAAGCCGTGAGGGCCGTGGATTGGAACTCGTAGTCGTGGCAGCAACCCCCGGTCACAAGGAGCGCCTTGAGGGGTTTCTCGGCGGCAAGTGCCGCAAGACTGAGGCATGGAAGCAGGAAAAGAAGGCGGATCATGATGGCGGCGATGCTAGCCGACTTGGCCGCACTGGCGAGATCAAACCCACAGCGCTCAACCCAGTGAAGTGGGGGCTTCCTCCGGCGATTCACTACGAGGTTTATAGTGGATATCGATCGGAGCCGATCCCGTATCGAGCGACACACGCCCCGCCTCAAGCACGGCGGTCACCTGCGCCGTGGTGGCGGCCGTGGCAAGCACACCATCCCAATCGGCCGGAGCCGTCGCCTGCGCGTTCACCGAAGCGGCCGCTTTCACGAAATCGGCAATGCTCTGGTAGCCGTAGGCCGACTGACCGGCGAAGCGACCCGAGGCGTCGGGCGTGTACTTCATGAAGAGCGGGTTGGGTGAGGAGTAGCCGTCCCCGTCCGTGGCCATGTTGTATCCGCGATGCGCCTGATCCACCCGCACTTCCCCTGACTCACCCTGATAGAAGAAGTGCTGCTGTGAATGCACATCGCTCTTGGGTGCAATCCACGACGAAGTGAAAAGCGCGGAAGCCGTGCGATCGGTGCCGGGGATCTCCCACTGGGTCGCCAGCGTGATGGTGTCCTCGGTCGGCAGATCCTGATCCCGGGCGACTCCATTGCTGGCAATCGCCGTCACCCGGATCGGGCGCGCCTGATGCCCGACCGCCCAGTGCAGGAAATCGACGTGGTGGGCATTGAGGTAGTAGCTGATGTCCGAGGACTTGCCGGCCCACGCCCGGAAGGTCTCCAGCTGCGACTTCGGCTGACTCATGTAGGCGGCGAAGTGACCAAAGTGTCCCAACTGGCGGATTCGATCACGGGCATCCGCGTAGATCGGATCCCACCGCTTGTGCACTTCCATCGCACACAGGACCCCGTGTTCAGCGGCTGCCGCAATGAGCTCATGGTGATGCTCCAGGGTCTGCACGATGGGCTTGGCCACCAGCACGTGACACTGCCGCTGCAAGGCCTCGAGCGCCATGGCATGATGCGTGTCATCCGGTGTGAACACCGTGACCACATCCCCGGCATCGAGCTGATCCAAGGCCCGGCGCCAGGCCTCCGGATCACGCGTCACGTCATCCGCCGGGAAACTCTGGAAGCCGGTATCGATTCCCACGTAGCGCTGACCGATCACCGCATCGAGGTGCTCACGAATGGCCGGGAACTTCGTGCCGTTGGTTCCCGCCATCAACAACTCACCGGTCAGGCCCTGGGATCGAAGGTCGAAAAGCGTCAGGCCGACCACGCCGGCTCCCTTGTCCGAGGAGGATGCCCCGCCGTGGACGAAGCCCGTCGTGTACTCGCCGGTGCCCAGCATCAGGACCTTGGGTGGATTCATGCGGGTTTTATTGCTAATCGTTTCGCCGATGGCAAACCGCGACCTCTCTTCCAAGCCCGATGTTGGGTATGCCCGTTCGCGGTTTCGATGCGGCCTGATCATCCTGATTCTGATCGTCCTCGGTCTCTCAAGCCGGAAAATCGAAGGCCTGCCTGAGTTCATCAAGGACCACGCGGGTGATGCCCTGTGGGCAGCGATGATCTACTGGGGGCTCGCCTTCCTGCTGCCCGCCCGATCGATGGCGACCCTCGCTGTGGCTGCGATCGGCTTCTGCTTCGCGATCGAATTCAGTCAACTGATCCACCATCCCCTGCTCGATCGCGCCCGAGCCACCACACTCGGTGCCCTCGTTCTCGGACACGGGTTCCTGTGGATCGATCTGGTTCGCTACACTGGCGGCACGATCGCGGCGGCAGCCCTCGACACCTTGGTGAACCCCAAGTCGAAACCTTGGATTAGGCTGCCAACGAGAGCAGGACCATCATAGTTTGTGCGATTCATCGACACTTTTGTGTAACGATTGGTCCCCCGCAGTGGTCACCTTACAAGAAGCCGTGGACGCCAAGGACGATCGCACAGAGGAGAGCCTCCAAGCCTACGTCAAACTGATGACTGAACATCAGGCGAATCTTCGTGCCTTCATTGTTTCGCTGATGCCCGGAAGCCCTGACGTCGCGGATGTCCTCCAGGAAACCAACGCGGCCCTTTGGGAGAAGCGAAGGCATTTCAAGCCCGGGTCCAATTTCATTGCTTGGGCCTTCCAAATCGCACGTTTTGAAGTCTATCGGCAGCGGGACCGCACCAAGCGGCTTCAACGGATCGTCTTTTCTGACAAAGCCCTCAGCCTGCTCGCCGAGGTCGAGGCTCCAAACGGTT
>CAZIPY010000363.1:0-4645 GCA_964541125.1 uncultured Luteolibacter sp.
ACCCGAATTTGCTGTCGTACCATGAACATGTCAGGGTACTGCCAGCTGCCGTCCGGGAGTTGCCGAGGGTGTACCCCAGCAATGGAGCGGCAGATGCGATGGTGGAATCGCTCGAGCTGACGAAGCATTCGGTCGGTGAATACCCAGCTTTCGCAGGAGTACAGGAGGACAGTTTGGATGATGACTTTGTAGAACTTGGCCATGAGTGCAGCATTGGCACGAGACCGACGTAGAACAAGTTTCATCCGAGCCCATCGCTGTTTGGCCTTGCGAATGTTGGCGCGGACAGCGGCCATGTCATTGTCCGTGGCTGTAACAGTGCAGCCCAGATAGACAAAGGATGTCACACGCTCAATGGCTGTCCCTTCGTGATGGAATGTGACGTCTTGGGCGGCCAAGATCTTACGTTCCAGGTCACGATGACCCTGTGATCGGCGTACGCGTTGGCATGTTTGTGATTGTTGATGTCTGTCCATCCTATCGGCGTCCACCATCTTCATACACAATTCACACTTAACGTAATCAACCTGATCACCTTGGAACCGAATGGAGCTTTGAGGGTGCCGTCGGGAGAAGTGCTTGCGCATGCTGTCCTTGCGACCTGCCCGATAGGGGCAGTTGGGCATGGGACAGGGTGTGTCCAAGCCATCCCATGGGATATCAAAGTCCATTGCGGGGTCCTGAAATAAGCTCCGAGAAATTGGAGTGCACCGTCGCTGGTGCACGCCGTGTTGTTCCTGCATGTGTCGAGTCAGGGAGCTGACTCGCATCTGTTTGTGACAGATTTCACATTCCACTGCTTGCCTCTTGGTTGCTGCATACGTGTGGCCTTCTCCTGTTACACGCTTCCGGTAACTAGGGGAGGACCACACGTGATGCGGGATCGACGGGCTCCCAATGATGTACTTGGTCTTGGCGGCGTTGAGACGAAGTCCAAAGCGGGCACAGATCTCACAAAGGAGGTCAAATGCTTGTTGAACGAGAGCGGCATCATAGCCATCGAGTCGTCCGTCGTCGGCGTAGAAAAGTACATCGAGCTCCGTGATGGGGGGGTTGTTGAACCTCTCAGCTACCTGTCGTCGCCATTCTCGAACAATGCAATCAATAACAATGTTGAAGAGAAGGGGGGAGATGACATCGCCCTGGATGAGTCCACGAGATGTACCGAACGGTTTCGCGTGGTATCCAGCTTGACGAGCCACCACCTTTTGTTGGGACCAGTATGACAAAAGTATATCTCTGATCCGCGGCCCTACACCATATCCACAGAGTGTGGCCCACAATCGGTAGCGGTCCACGGTATCGTAGGCCTTCCGAAAGTCCAGGTAGATCTGGAAGAGGGGGCGGTGAGAGGCAATGGCGACATTAGTGCGTAGCTTGGCCACAATGAGGGCTGTCGGACAGCCTCGCTTGCGGCGAAAGCCATGGAGAGCTTCATCGAAGTTGTCTCCAATTCCCTGTAGTATCCTGGCATTGATGATGAAGGAGATCATCTTCCAGATGATCTCTACAAGACCGATGCCTCTTGAGCCTGTTGGCTTCTTCGGGATAAGAACGAGCGTAGTCCAACAGAGTTCTGGTGGGACGCTGCGTTCAGTGAAGATAGCCCGGATAGTGTCGACGAGTCGTTTCCAAGGTCCCGGGTCTTCAGGTTCAACGACGTTGCCATCATCGTCCTTCGTGGGTTGGGCATTGGTGTACCACTTGCGAACGTGTTCCGCCTCTAGTCCGGATGGGCCAGCAGAGCGGTGGAGACGTAGGCTGTGAGCAGCCAGTGTAATCTCGTGTTCGTCGGGAATTGAGTCGTCGACTTGAAAGTCCGGCACGTTCATAGGGACCAAATCACCGGGTAGGTCAACCTCAGTGTACAAAGTTTGGTATTCTTGTGCGAGGGCTGCAAGATCTTGGCGGGAGGGTGGCAACGGACGTTCACTGGCGACGCGGTACCAATACTTGAGACAGCCGTAAGCCCTACGGACTTCACGGACACCCATCCATCCTTCAGCGTCGTCGGCACATTCGTGTGCGAATCGGAGGCGGTCGCGATGGCGGGCACTGTCAATTTCTTGGTTGATGGCTTGGAGAGTGGGGCCAGTGATGGTACCATCTCGTTTTCCTTGGGCTCTTTTGGAAATGAGTTTCCATGTGTTCTCAGATACCCACAATGGTTGGTTACCATGTTGGTGTTGAGATGCCTGATGGAAGTTACGGCCGATGGCGTTGAGCAGTGTCTGGCCCTCAGTATGGGTATCAGGTCCATAGCTGAATGGGAACTTCTTGCGACGCTTGGAGTATTGTTTGTGTTCATTATTGGGTCGGGCCCGAATGTCACAGTATACAACAAGGTGGTCAGAGTCGAAGTCCCGCGGGGTACGAATGGCAGCAGTGCTGAACCATCGTGTATCCGCAGCGCAGATGTGGTCGCAGCGACCGGTGTGGTAGGTGCCGTCGGTGAGTCGCCAGAAGGTTGCAAGAGAGCGATGACCTTTGCGTTGCTTGAAATGTGGGAGTAAATCATGGACGCCCATGTCAGCGATGAATGTAGCAATGTCTACGGCTCGATCATCGACGTTTTGTTCCAGAAGAAGGTCCACATTAAAATCACCAAGGAGGATAACGGGAAGATCAGGGTGGCAGTCTCGTGCCTGTTGGATGAATTGGAGTGTACGACCATCATCCTCCGTTGGGGGGATGTAGGCTCCAATAAGAAGCCAGCGGCGGTTGCCAGTGACGAGTTGGGCACTAGCAACGTTACCTCCGTAAGCTTTGGCTGATTCCACAGCATAGTGTGAGCCTTGGCGAGCAAACAAGGAGACTCCACCTTGATGAGGGTTGTCTGTCCGAGCGTGGAACAGAGTGTACCCAAGGTAGGCAGAAGGGAGGTTCTGAGCGGGTGTATACTTGGTTTCCGTGAGGAAGCCAACATCCACTCTCATACGTCGAAGACATCGCAGACTCTCTTGAAGGCGGTAGTTACCTCCAGCGATGATGTTCAAGGTGCCAAGACGTATGGAATCGGAAAGCGGTGGGGGAAAAGGCAGGGCGACTGCTGGTGCGCCGGGTGGTACCGGCGGGGCAGCCGGTGCAGGTGGGTGAGGGCCGTGTGGCGCTGGACCTGCTGGGATGGGCAAATCCTGTGGTGGAGGAGGGAGAGGGAGCATAGGGGCTTCCAGCGATGCACTAGCACTGTCGGGTGCAGTGAATGGTTCCACCGAGGACTGTCCGGAGGGAGCGGGTGAGTTGAGCTGACTGGAGAGAGGACTAGGGATGTAACCAGGTCCAGTCTGGACTTCCAGCAAAGGAGGAAGCGATGCCAGGTCTTCAACAGGGCCTTCCGGGAGAATTTGCGGTGCAGATTCTTGGGAGGGCGAGCGAGGGTCATACCAAGAGCTAGCGCTGGAGGGAAGCTCTGGGGAAGGGGCTCTGGGAGGGGTGGCTGGTGACTGGGCAGGAGCATGGAATGGGACCTGTAAGCGTGGTCGTTTGGGGGACCGTGCGCGAGGGTCGTACCACGAAGAGCTCGAACTGCTTGTCTCCGAGCGGTGGGCACGGGCGGGGGTCTGTTCGCGGGCCCTACGGCTACCAGGTAGAGGGGACAGCCTCGCACGCGTAGCCACGCGTACTAGCGACTGTCGCTGATCCCCTGTGGTAGTGAGGGTACGTGCAGAGTCCGTACGTGTCGATGGTACTGGGGTCTCCGTAGCAGCAGCGAACGCAGCCGGAGCTGGTCGAGCAGGCAGTGGAGGGCCACCATGGCTCACTTCCGGCGTTCGAAGCTCACGATTGGGAGCTCGGTTGCCAGAGATGAGGGCATCGGCGTACGTGCGATGACGTCGCGGAGATGGAGGTGGTGAAACCATACAAATCCAAGAAGAAATGCACGAGCACGAAAGAAAAAGGTGTTGAGTTGGCCCAGATGGGCCGAAAAACACCGGAAAAGCAATAAACGATGGAAACGAACGAAAAGAGGCAGAAGCAAGCGGAACAAACGCAATAGGCGTGTCCGCGATACAAAAATTGAGGTAGAGAAGGTAAGCTTTGGCGTAACCTGTCCCTTTGGTTGATGCGTGAGGCTAGGGGGACCTCAGGCCGAATAAGTCTTTGGGTCGTTAAGACTGATTCCCTGCCCTGACGATTTTGTCAGTGGTGAAGGGGTGGTCGGTTCATGTAGAGCCGTCCAATCAGCCAGTCACTACTAAAGTTACGCTACACTAACTCAATTGTTTGTTGTCGTTTTCAAGCATGAAGGTTTGCAGTCGCTGCGACTATCTCGGCGGCACGGGCAGCCTGGGCTGCCGCGATCGCCTCTTGGACGGCGAGTTCTCCTTCGGGATCGGGACCGTAGTGCTCCCACAATTCATCCACGTCGTCGTGCCACAAGAAGGTGGCGTTGCCGGTGGCGGAAGTGGTAGGCAGATCCTGACCGATGTAATAGAGGGGGTGGCGCCATCGAAGATAGAAGTATCCTTTCCGTCGTTTTGCAATGTACCATGAAATGGGGCCGACCCGAATTTGCTGTCGTACCATGAACATGTCAGGGTACTGCCAGCTGCCGTCCGGGAGTTGCCGAGGGTGTACCCCAGCAATGGAGCGGCAGATGCGATGGTGGAATCGCTCGAGCTGACGAAGCATTCGGTCGGTGAAT
>CAZIPY010000364.1:0-8614 GCA_964541125.1 uncultured Luteolibacter sp.
GATCTTCTTGGCACCATAGCTGCCGAGATCGCCCCAGCCGACGTCGTCACCATAGATGATGATCACGTTTGGCTTGTCTTGGGCCTGAGCCGAGAGGAGGCCGAACGAGGCTGTGAGAAAGGCTGCGAGAAAGGAAAGACGGAGCAATTTCATGGGTTGGATGGCCTAGGAATACGAGGGGTGGCCAGTCGGCCTGTCGAAATACCCCCGCCAGGAATCGAACCTGGATCTAAAGTTTAGGAAACTCTTGTTCTATCCGTTGAACTACGGGGGCTTTAAGGAATTGAGGCGGATTGAATTGATAAATGCATACCAATAATGCATACTTTGACAGCATCAAACTGAGTAAGTATGCAACGAAAAGCACAATTCACAAAGTCCAAGCTACCCTGCCTATTGAGGCATAAAGCGGGCAATTACTACGCCAGCGTTAAGGTGCGCGGCAAGGTCATTCGAAGAAGCCTTGAAACCGATGATTTTGGTGTGGCTAAGACCCGTTTGCCTGGGGTGCTTGTAGAGCTCCGAGGAGCTGAAAACGCCTCTGATGCGCCCCTTTTAGGGCAGGCACTCATGGAAGAGGCATTGCGTCCAGATCCTTTGATCAAAAAGTCGACCAGGAATTATTATCACCAGTTGGCAAAAGCCATTCAGAGGACGGGATCCAAAATGCCAGTAGATCCTCTGGCATTTAGAATTTCAAAGGTGACCATGAAGGATCTCAGGGCACTCATGGATGAGTTTGCACTCAACGCGGCTGCGTCCCGCTATAACGGTGTTCTAGCTCTTCTCCGTAAAACCTACGCTCGCGCAATGGAGGCGGGCCATGTTGGTGTCAATTTGCCTATGGGGCTGAAGAGCCTCCGTCATAAAACTAAAAAGCACGATCTTCCTACGGCAGAAACATTTGCAACGATTGTAGCCAGCATCCTGCAACAGAATAGAAGCCATTCAAAAGCTACGGCTGCTGCAGTAGAATTACTTGCCTATACAGGGCTGCGAATATCTGAAGCTCGATCGCTCCAATGGAGAGACATCAAAAGAGACTACCTAATAGTCAGGACGGCTAAAAATGATGATCTACGACAAGTGCCACTGATTCCTGCGGCCAAGAAGCTAATTTCTCGGCTCAAGGCATCAGGGATACGCACCACTGCCTCGGCCCCAGTTCTGCTGATAAAGAGCCCTAGATTTGCGCTCACCGGTGCCTGTGAACGCTTAGAAGTGGGCCATATGAGAGTCCATGATTTGAGGCACGTCTTTGCGACTAGATGTATTGAGGCCGGAGTGGACCTTCCGACACTTGCTTCTTGGTTGGGACACAAGGATGGGGGAGTGCTGTGTGCGCAGGTCTATGGGCATTTATGCCAGAAGCACTCAACTCGTATGGCAGAGAAGGTTAAGGCCTGAAATGGCTGTATGCAGAGAGAAGCATCATTTGACGCTTTCGCCTATGCATGAAACAAAATGCTACGAACTACTCAGATCGCAAAAAATCGCCAAATAGAGTGGCCTATTCCTTCACGGAGTTCGCCCAAGCCTTTGGTAAAGAGCGAACTTGGGTATACAGGCAAGTTGAGAAGGGTCGCCTTAAGGCTATCCGTGGGTACGGAGCAGCGATGATACCAGCGAGCGAATTAGAAAGGCTGCTATCGGATGCTTCTGCCCACTAATTGTATTATAGGAATCGGCCAATATCCAATTTTGGGCGCCTCCTTTTTTCTTTTAGATGTGATCTGACCCTCTGCACACCTGCCCCTTAGTTATAGGACATACCCTGTGCACCCTATGTAGCTTTTGAAGACATTCTTCATCATGCGATTCATTTTAATCCATTCTATGGCTTGAGATGTGCATAGCCCCTATGTCATTTTGCACAGGGTGGTTTAGACCCTGTGCAGCTCTCTAGCTCCCATTCCATAAGGGATTTCCAGTGACCTGACATAGGGTGCATAGGGGTAACCCCTTTTGTGAGATGCACAGTTAATTCATATTCTTGAGCGAGAATGCCATACCCCTGTGCACCCTCTGCACCCTCTGCACCCTCTGCACTCTGCCCGTATCTCTCCCATTTTCTGAGTCTTTTCGCCTAGTTGTCGCACTAGTGGGAGAGATCTGCCCCAAGGCCGAAAAGGAATCTATTTGTTGGGGGAGTTGTATGGGGGCTTGTAACTCCTGCTGTATTTGAGCGGGAGGGGTGCTTTTTTCTGAATGCACTTTGCACAATTGCACATTTCCTGAGCCCGTAATTTGATTCAGAACTCCATTCATGACCAAAATGCATGAAACGGATTCATTTCAGTGGTAAATTGCCCATGCAATTGTGAAAAATTTCCGTATCATTTCGTACTTCGTTGACGCTGCTGCTAGGTACCGATAGATGCTATGCGTGTTTTCTCTCTTTCTCTCTTCGGTGAAGTGCGCATTGCCCAGTATGGGTGAGCGTAATTGGAGAGATGCAAAGGCTCTGACTCCTTCTTTTTCAGTCCTTTTTCTCGCCCTCTCTCTTTCGGCCTCTGCGGAAGAAGGGGAAAAGAAGGCCTCTAAAGACATCCGATCCGTTTTCGCCTCTACTGAGGTCAAAATCCAGGTCGAGCCCGGCAAGGATAGCTTCACAGCTGAGTGGAGTTACACCAATCCCCATGAACTGCCTCTGATGGTGGAGCACGTTGATAGTTCCTGCGGCTGTCTTGCCGCAGAAGCCACTGAATACAAGCCAGTTGCAAAGGGGTCGACAGGGAAGATTACTGCGCAATTCCGCCCAGAAAACCACCGTGGAACTCTCCGCAAATCCATCCACGTGCGCTTTGTAGGCTACGACAAACCCGTCGAGTTGGTGATGGAGGCCCGAATCCCATCTCCAGTGGAACTTTCCACACAGGAACTCATTTGGACCGAAGAAGATGGAACTAAGCCACAGGTGATCGAAGTGACCAGCGGCACCAATCAGGATTTCAATATCACCGACTTATTGGGCGTCAGTGACGATCTTTTCACCATCAAGCAGGAGACAGTTACTGAGAAGCGTCACTACCGTTTGCACATTACGCCGACCGGCGAACCGGCGCCTAGCATCCAAACCCTTCAGGTGCGAACCGACTGCCGAGATCCTCGTGACCGAGTCATTGCGGTCTTTCTAAGAAGTTCGAATCCCTAAACCCATCACATGAGCCAAAAACCAAAGACCTCAACCAAACCTATCCTGCTTCTCATGGCAGCGATTGTGGTGTTGGGCGTGGGGGTAGTGATCTGGGATCAGCGTGATATCGAAGAGGTGGAGGTTCAAAGGGCCGCAGTGGATCCCTATGCATCTATCGACTTTGAGGACCCCAAGGCCTCCTTCGCTCTACTTCAATACGTCTCAAATGAAGGTGGTGATGAGATTCTTCAGGATCTGGCCATTGATTGGCTGAGCGAGCAATACCGCGGTCGCAACCAGCTACAGCCACGTCAGGAAGAATGGCTCTTCTCGATGCTCGAGGATGGCGGCCACTCCGATTGGGAAATCAGCTATAAGCTTTGGCTCTTTAACGATGCCTTCAATGTGCTCCATAACGCGCGGAACCAAGAGCGCCTGACCACATTGCTCAAGGGGCTTGCTCTCACACACGATGCAAAGGACATGCGTCTCTACGCCCTGCAGCACATTGAACTCCAGCGCTCGGTGGGTCATTTGACCGGTCCTCTGGCTGAAGAGATTCGCGGCACTCTCAAAACCTTGGCCTACGACCCCCAGAGTGAAGTCGCCGGAACGGCCCTAGTGAATCTCACCCTCTGGGACGGCAAGGAAACACCACCCACTCAAGACCTCATCGATTTGGCTCTGGAGCTCGCAGCCGACACCCAGCGTACCGACGACATTCGGGTCACCGCCCTCCATGCTGTGAACGAACATAGCATAGAACTCAGCCGCAAGCTGGCTACTGACCTCGAACAATCCATTCATGTTCGCAAGGCCGCCATCGCCTGGATTGGCAAATACGGCAGCGAGTCCGACACCGAGACACTTCAGAGTCTCGCTCAAGAAAACTACCGCATCTCTCAAGCTGCCAAACCTGCAATTGAGGCCATTAGCAGCCGCAAGAACGGCCAGCCTGCACGCACACTCATCCAACTCTGATTTTCACTCTGCATCTTCACCCACTCCACATTATGACCACCAGAACCCGCACCCTCCTCACGGCCACCGTTGGTTTGATAACCAGTATTGGTCTACACGCTCAAACTGGCCTCACCTCCGAAACTTGGAACAATCTGACTCAAAGCGAGTCGATCATTGTCCTCCAACAGGAAGGCATTTCAGACCGTGCGGCGGATAACTCGGGCACGATCACGGATTTCGAAGCGGTCGGTCCCATTGGCGGCGGCACCGGACAGCGTCTGCGCGGTACCATTACTCCCACGATCACTGACCATTACACCTTTTGGATCAGCGGCACGGACAATGTGGCCCTGTGGGTGTCCGACGATGCCAGCCGTTTCAACAAAAAGCTCGTGGCCTACAATCTCGGTTCCACCAATGCCCAAGAATGGGATAAGCATGCCAACCAGAAATCCGTGCCCATCCAGCTCACCGGAGGTCAGAGCTACTACATTGAAGCACAAGTGATGGACAAAGATGGTGGCGGTCATCTGGCTGTGGGTTGGCGCGGTCAAAGTGGGCGTTACGCTCTGGATCTCAATGGCGCGACTGCGACCCAATCCTCCACCAAGTGGGGTAAGTCCGCCGATGGAGCAATCGACGGCGACACTGGCGGCAAGTGGGGGGTCAATGCCACCACGCTCACCAATAACGAGCTCAATTCCTGGTGGCAGGTTAACTTTGGTCAAGACCGCGAGATCAACCAAGTAGTCGTGCATAATATGTCCACCAATCAGAACCGTCTCTCCAACTTCCGCATTTCTGTTCTGGATGTGAATGATGTGGAGCTTATTGGCGAAGATTTCTTCACCACCTCCGGCAATGTTGGCGACAACATGACTTGGAATCTTCCCGCCTCCCAGCCGACTGCCCGTAAGATTAAGATCCAGCTCTTGGGCAACAACCTCGCTGGCAACGGCAACCTCGCCCTGGCTGAAGTTGAGGCCTACGGCGACGGCCTCGTGGTGGGCCAAGTCAACCACCGCGTAGTGGTGCCTCAGGCGATTCTCAACACCGTGGCGGCTGATCCCGATGATACCAACGACAACAATCTCTCCGATGCTTGGGAAACCAGCACCGGCCTCGCTGCTTCCTCTCATCCCGAAGCCCTCCTGGAGTATGGCGATCCAGACAGAGACGGCATTTCCAACTACCAAGAACAATGGTTCGGATCGGACCCTCTCACCGCGGAAAATGTGGCCGACGGCCTCACCCGCTACATCTGGATGGGTATCAACGGCTCCACCCTCAATAACTTCATCCTCAACTCCAAATACTACAGCTACCCCAACATCCAGGAGCACGTGCCTGGTATTGATTACCAGACCACCGACAAACTCTGGGGTGCCCGCTACCGTGGCTCCATCACCGCGCCAGTCACAGGCGAATACCGCTTCTGGCTGAGTGGTAATGGTGGTGGTTGTCAGCTCTGGCTTGCCGATGGCTCGGTTAACGAGCCCGGCACCTCCAATGCTCTGACCGACCGCTTCGGCAAACGCCTCATTGCGACAAGTCATTACCTCACTCCCTACAACGACTTCGACTACAAGCCTGAGCAGCGTAGCGAGCTCATCAGCCTCGTGGCTGGCCAAGAATATTACATCGAGGCCATCCAGACTGTTCAGAACGGCAAGAACAGCCACATCCAAGTTGCTTGGGAGTATCCCGGCCAGGCCCGCGCCATTGTTCCAGCTACGACTTTTCTTTCAGACGTTCAGGAAGTAACTGACGCCGACAACGACAACCTTCCCGACGCTTGGGAAACCACTTACAGCATCGACGCTGCGGATAACGGCTTCACCGACCTCAACAACGGTGAATACGGTGACCCCGATGGCGACAGCCTCACCAACCTTCAGGAATACCAGCTCGGCACCAATCCCAGCAATGCCGACAGTGACGGTGACGGCTTCACCGATGATGAGGAGGTAAACATATATGGCAGCGACCCACTGACATCCAATAACCTCGCTCCGGTAGCCATCAATCTTCCTAATCTGAATCAATTCAGCAATGCCACCGGCAACTGGTATCTGGACAGCAATGGTTCTCTACTAGCCAGCGATCGTCGTGGAGCCCTCACCTATACCTTCACCGTTACCGAGCCCGGCGTGCATGAAGTGAGTGTGGAAGCCGCTGTAGTCTACTCCTCGGCGCACATGGGTCGCAACTTTACCCTGAGTCTGACTCTGGACAACGACAGCGAGCCTTTTGCCACCAGCTCGACCCTCTACACGAAGCATGGTAGTGCGGACACCATGCGAGCCCTGACCCCATGGCTAGCCGCAGGCACCCACACCATCACTATCTTCCACGATAACTACAACGCTGGCGTCCGCCTGCGCTTGGATTCCGTGACCGTGGAGCGCCTCGGTGGCACGGATCTCGATGCCAATGGCATTCCCGACTGGGTGGAAGACAATGCAGCCAGTGCCAATGCTATCATCCGTATGGCCGCCAGCAGTCGCACCTCGCCCGCCTCGATTGAGGGCATCACCCAGCAGCTCAGCTCCACCAGTCTGACGGTAACACCTCCCGGCGGTGCTGCAGCTGCGGTCACCGCAACTCAAAGCATCAATGACAGCTTCTATACTGACGTTGGTTTGGATGAAGCAGGCGCGGTCACCTTCGACGCTTCCTTCCTCGGAGGTGTGATCACCGAAAGCCACAGCATCACCTGGACGGCGACCAATCTCTTCGATGCCTTTGTTGATGACACACTCCACATCCGCAAGGGCGACTCCCTGCGTTTGGATGCCTGGAGCGGGGTGAGCGCCGATGGTGGTACCTTCACTGTGACTCTCGACGGCACTCTGCTTGAAGATGCCAACCAGAATACCAGCCATACCTCTGGTTCGCCCTTCGCCTACCTCTTCGATACCGCTGGCAGCTACACCCTCGTTGCCACCCACGATGGTCAAACAGCCACGGTCACCTTGGAAGTACATTCTGCTGACTTTGGCGACGATCACATCGTGGTCACCAACAAGACTCGCGCTTGGACTCCCACCAGCCTCGCAGGCAGTCAGGTGGTCGAAGCAGATGATCGCATCGTCTTCACCGAAACCAGCACCAGCACACCCCGTGTTTTTGACGTCAAGGCCATCGAGCCCGTAAACCGCCACGTGATCGCCCGTATCCCGGCCGGTGTGGATGGCGCTGAGTTCGCTGTCTTGGCTCGTGGCACCGTCCATGCTTTCGAAATTGGCAATACTGACCAAACCAAGGACGCCCAAGTCGTCACCCAATACGCCGATGGTAGCTGGTTGATGAGCCACACCGTGGTTGCGGTCAATCTGCCACCCAATGTGCTCATTCGCATGACCATCAAGAACCAGGGCAGCTTGTTCACCAATGGCACCAACGTCTGGGAACTGCGTGCCGGAGATTTCGATGCTAACGGCATCGCCACTGTCTTCTTTGAGGCTCCAGCCAGCACTATCGCTCCCAAACTTTGTCACCGCACCGAGACCTTCATCGAACTCTGATCACGGACTTCTTCTTAAATCACCTTCTCATCACTTTTATAAACCTCACCTCCCACAATCATCATGAACTCCATTCCCAAACAGTTCCCCATGATTCATCGATTCATGTCCATTCTCGGTGTTATTGCGCTTATTGTCGCATTATTGCCGACCAACGTCCTTTCTCAGGGTAGCCCAGGTGAAAATATCGACAAAAGGGACTACAACCCCACGCCTGAGAAGTGCTGCCAGTGCATAATCCTGACGGTATGTTCCGCGAGCAGCAACAACGATGAGGTAGACGGCGAGTCTGCTGCCATCATGCCCCGAACTGGTTCATATCAAGTCAACATCACCGTGTCGTTAAGGCAGATATACGACCAGAACGGCAATAATGCCTGTGACGGGCTGGAAGTGAGAACCCTGTTCCTGCGTTCGACCGGTTCGTCAAGTCATACTATCGAAGTTGATTTGGCCCAGCCGCTTGGAGATGGAGACACCATAAGCGTGCAAGTAGACGCTGAAACCGTGCGCAAGCATGGCAAGTATTGGGAAGCCATTGCTTACTGCAGCACAGATGCAAGTTACGAAGATGGCAAAGGTTGCAAGCAGCAATTTGAAATGGGCGGCGGTTGTTTTTCCTGCCCTTTGGGTGAGTGCGGATACTCCAGCGAGCCCATTGTTGATATGTCCAAGCCATTGGGCAGCATCATCATTCCTGCACCCAATGGAGATGGAATCACTGGCGGTCACTCGAGTGGTGCCATCGTTGGAAAAATCAACGGTATGGATTTCACCGGCCTTCCCAACTTCTCCACCCAGATACCCGATCAGCCATCTACCGTCATCAACAGGAACGGTAATGGTGATTTTGTGAGCTGCCAGTTCGATAACGGCTCATCCTTGGAGATGTCCGAAGTTCCTGGTGAAACTGCAGTCGAGTTCACCCAGAAAGATCCAGCGACCACACCACACCACACCACCACACCACACCGCACAACACACCACA
>CAZIPY010000365.1:0-3926 GCA_964541125.1 uncultured Luteolibacter sp.
GAAACGAAGTAGCCTTCGGCGTCCTCGCTCTGAGTGACGTCGGCCATCGCGTCGAGTGTGACGTCGTTGGAATCATAAATGAGAATCAGGTTGTCCAAGCCGTTGTGGCCGGCAAAGGCGATGGCTTCCTTGGCGACACCTTCTTGGAGGCAGCCGTCACCGTGGAGGGCGATCACGTGGTGATCGAAGAGGGTGTGTTCGGCGGTGTTGTAAATGGCGGCGGCGCGTTTGCCGGAGAGGGCGTAACCGACAGCGTTGCCGATGCCCTGGCCGAGCGGTCCGGTGGTGGCTTCGATGCCGGGAGTTTCGTGGAACTCCGGGTGGCCGGGGGTGATGGAGTGGAGTTGGCGGAAGTTCTTCACCTCATCCAGCGAGATCTCGTAGCCGGCGAGGTGCAGCCAAGCGTAGGGGAACATCGAGCCGTGGCCCGCGGAGAGGATGAAGCGGTCGCGGTTGAGCCATTTGGGGGCGTCCGGGCAGTAGTTGAGGGATTCGCCGAAGAGGACGGCACCGATTTCAGCACAGCCGAGGGGGAGTCCGAGGTGACCGGAACTGCAGGCGTGGATGGCGTCCATCGCGAGTCCACGGGCTTCATTGGCGGCTTGGGAGAGCAGGGGAGTATTCATGGTCAAAAGGGCGTCTGCAGCCTTGTTTAGGGGCGACTGCGGGCCGCCAGCCTAGTTTCATGGTATCCGATGACAAGCCGCCATTGCCCCTGTGTCGGAATCTTCCCAAAAAATACTTGCCTTCCCCCTGTCCATCGGGTCTCTTTCCCGCCCACCGCAAAACAAACGACCCGTTCGTCTAGCGGTCTAGGACTCCGCCCTTTCACGGCGGCAACACGGGTTCGAGTCCCGTACGGGTCGCCATCACCCCCTCAGCAATGAGGGGGTTTTGCATATCTAGGACTTCCGTGGGCCATTAGCAGAGGGACGAGAACGCAGTTCGAACGACCGAAGGGCCAACGAACGAAGTGAGTTGGCTAGCATTTGATCGGCCTCGGCAGAGGCCGCACCCCTCGTGGATGCCTCGGAGAGGCATCAGTCCCGTACGGGTCGCCAAACCCCCTCCAACTGCGAGGGGGTTTTGCTTGTACAGGAAGCGGCACCTACCCTTCAGCGAGGGGCTCGAACCCGTAGAGTTTGACCACCCGAAGGGTTGGAGAGCGTAGCGAACCAACAAAACCTCAACAATAGGCCTCCGGAGGAGGAGGTCTACACACCGTGAAGGGCGAATGGAATGAGGCCAACGTCCGAAGGGTCCAAAGCGAAGCGCATGGACAAATCCATACTTGCTGAGCCGGCAGGCTCAGCACCCCGCGTGGGCTGAGCGGAGCGAAGCCAGTCCCGTACAGGCTGACAAGTCCTCAGCGCATCCTTCGCAACACTGGCTCCCACCACCCCATTGCAAACATACTCCAGTCTTGTAATAGCGCCTAACAAGGCCGGCCCGCATCATGGCGGCCTTATGAAAAACACATCGTCACGCATCGCGTTGTTCGCCATCGGGCTGCTAGCTACCTCCCAGATCTGCCCAGCCCGAGTTTGGGTGGATTCCACCGGCCGCCATAATATAGAGGCTGAGTTTGTTGCCATCACTGCTGGCACGGTCACCTTGAAAGCGCCGGACGGACGGCTCATCAAGCTGCCTTTGGATAAACTCAGCGTTGATGATCAAGCTCTTGCGCTGAAGTTGGGTGGAACCGGAGAGAAAGACGCTTCCCCAATAGCAGACCAGAATGCCAACGATCCCAAAGTGAACGCGGATGCATCGGATGCCAATCTCACCGCCGAGGCAAAGTTGAATCGTGGGGTATCTGTTCGCAATGGGGTTCGAGAGGAGTACATGATCTTAAGTGTGGAGGTGACTGCGCTGGGTGGAGTTGCAGCAGATGCTTTTGCAATCGGTCCCGTGCAGGTGGAACCGGTGATGATTGAGGGCAAGGCATATGAGGCCAAGAAAGGTTTCGGCAAGGATGACTTCGATGCCATCGACCGAAACAAAAAGGGAATCTTTGCCGATCACCCAAAGGATGGAGTTACGGCTAAGATCAATTTCGGGAAGATTCCCGATAAAATCACCAAACTCAGCTCATTGAAGGGAAGTGTTCAAGTGATGGCTGGTGGCACAGAGAAGGTCGTGGATGTCACTGATCTGCTCAAACAGCGAACCGGGACTCTCAATGATCCGGCTCTCAAGTCGGCCGGAATATCGATCAAGTTCACCCGTGAAGGAAAAGGGGAAGACATGAATGTGGGTGTGGAAGTCGAGGGTGAGAATGCAGATGCATTCATGGGCTTGGAGTTGGTCGATCGTCAGGGTGAGCCGGTAGAGGGCGGGAGTAGCAGCGGGACCATGAACGGCGTCAAACAAATCCAGAAATATGCCTCGGAAGAGGCCCTTAAGGACGCAACCTTGAAGCTCCGATTCCGCGATGGAGGAAAGAAAGTCGAGATTCCCTTCGACCTTTCTGATGTAGAAGTGAGCAAGTGAAGACCTTGCTTCAGCAATGGATTACCCCTCCCATTCTCCAATGGTGAGGGGGTTTTGCTTTTTCTAAAACTGGAGTAGGGCATATATCAACGTCCATGAAGCATCCACTTCTCCTCTCCGCTCTCCTCACCAGCCTGATCCACGCCCATCCAGATCATCGTCAAGTCGCCGCGGAGGCCGAGAAGGCACAACCGGCTGCTCCAGAGCTTCCTACCATCCTTGGTCACAACAAGCTCACCTACCGAGTTGACTCCGATTGGGGTCACGTCGCCGATGGCAAGGCCGATGTCTCCAACTCCCACGCGATGGTCGAAGACAACAAGGGTCAGATCTATCTCATTACCGATCACGCTGATCATTCCTTCCTCGTCTACGAAAAAGACGGCACCTTCGTCCGTTCCTTTGGCGATCTCCCCGGCGGTCACGGCCTCGATCTCATCACGCTCGATGGCACCGAATACCTGATCCACGTCGATGCTGGCTGGCATTCCAAGCAGGGCAACGGCTGGGAGCACGGCTGGAAGAGCGGCAACGGGGCGGTCGCCCTCGTCGACAAACAGGGCAAGGTGCTGCGCAAGCTGCCGTCGCCCATTGAAACCGGTCACTACAAGGAGGGTGAGAAGTTCAAGCCTTGCGATGTCGCAGTGACTCCAGACAACGATATCCTTGTGGTCGATGGCTATGCTTCCGATCGCATCATTCATTACAAGGCCGACGGCACGATTGTCCGTGTGTGGGGTGGGCGCAAAAAAGATGAGCCTGACCATCTCTCCAACGCCCACGGCATCTCAATTGATGCTGCTGATCCGAAGAAGCCGGTCGTCTGGGTCAGTTCGCGCAACGAAAATAAGATGAAGCTCTTTACGCTTGAGGGGGAATTCATTGAGTCACTGGAGTTCCCGGGCGCCTATGTTGGACAGGCCTTCTTCAGGGGCGACAAGATCTACCTCGGTGTCTGCTGGTCCAAAAAGGATGGCGTCGGCAAGCGGCTAGGCAACTCAGGCTTTGTCTTGGTGCTGGATCGCAAGACCCGCAAGGTCATATCCGCTCCTGGAGGGACTGAGCCAATCTACAAGGATGGCAAACTGCAGCCTCTGCATCAGGCTCATCCGGTCTTCAAGCACGTGCACGACCTTTATGTGGACCAGGAAGGTGCGATCTACGTCGGTGAGTGGAATGCCGGCCAACGCCATCCCTACAAATTGACACCTGTAGCAGACAAGTAGGCCGCTATTCTGCAGCGCCTTCAGCGCCTGCGTCTAAGCAGGCCGAGGGTGGCACCGATGATAGCCAGAATGGCACCACTGGGTTCGGGAACGACCCCAACATTGATGGCTGCACCCGTGTCCTCATAGGCCCACTCGTGGAGGATGCCCGTGCCAGTGCCGTCCTGAAAAGTCACGCGCGCCCAGCCGTAGACCGTCGCGTCGCCG
>CAZIPY010000366.1:0-1631 GCA_964541125.1 uncultured Luteolibacter sp.
CGCTGAAGTCGCCACCGTTATTCCAAGGAGCGGACTCGCCCCAAAGCGGCAGCAGCAGCCAACCATTGGCGGCCTGATGGTTGACGATGGCGCTGAGGTTGAGCTCACCGAAGTACATCAGCACCGGGATGATGGAGACGCAGAGGGCGATCTCGTAGGAGATCATCTGGGCGGTGGAGCGCACGCCGCCGACCAGGGGGTACTTCGAATTGGAGGACCAGCCAGCGAGGGTGATGCCGTAGACGGTGAGTGATGCCACGGCGAAGACAAAGAGAGGACCGACGTTGATGTCGGCGATCACCAGCGTTTCGGTGTGGCCGAAGATGGTGACATCAGAGCCGAAGGGCACCACGCAGCAGGTGATGAGGGCAGGCACCACGGTGAGTGCTGGGGCCAGCCAGTAGTAGGCGGTCTTGACGTGACTGGGAGTGAAGTCCTCCTTCAGGAGCAACTTGATGCCGTCCGCCATGGGCTGCACCAAACCGAAGAAGTGGAAGTCCTTCTTGAAGCCCAAGAGGGTGAGGGGAATGCCGACGCGGTTGGGACCGACGCGATCCTGGATGACGGCCGAGAAACGGCGCTCGAAGTAAACGGAAACCGGCACCAGAGGCAGCAACACCATGAAGGTCAGGAAGACGACCTTGATCAGGATGATGATGAATGGTGTGAGAAATTCGATCATGGCGGTCAGCCAACGATTTTACCGGCGGCCTTGGCGGCGCGTTCGTTTTCGAGCAGGAGAATTTTGTGATCGGTCTCGGTGACGCTGAGGCCTTGATGGCCGATCTTGGAAAGGGTGAGTCCATTGAACTCGGAGACGTCGGCGGCCATGGCCTTGAAGACGTCTTCGATGAGGTAGGTGTCTGACTCAGCAGCACCGAGGTCGCGCAGCACTTCCCAGTCATCGTTGGCTTGGGCGGGAGGCTCGACTGCACGGTTGAGGCGCTGCAGACGGCCGCTGAGGTTGACCATGGAACCGCGCTTTTCAGCAAAGGTGGCCGTGGGCAGCACGATGTCCGCGGCCAGTGCGGTCGGGTTGGTGGAGTGGTGGGCCTGAACGAGGAGGTCGAGGCCGGCGAAGTCGCTGTAGTGGAAGCCTGCGTCGGTGATGAGGTCTTCGCCGAAGACGAAGAGCACCTTGATGCTGCCGTCCTTCACTTTGCTGCGCAGGCCATCGATGCTGTCGTAGGGATCGCCACCGAGAACGAGTTTGGCACCAGTCGTGTTGGGATTGCGGTCCGCAGCGATGAGGAGCTTGTCGGCCTCAGCTTTGCGGGCAACGAGAGCGGGGGAGTCGCTGCCGAACTTGTCGGCGAGCTTCTTGGTGAGGAAGAGCTCCTCGTTGGTCATGCGACCCGAGGCGATGATGCCGATCTGGCTGCCGTTGAGGCCTTCCAGTTTGGCGGAGATGCTTTCCAGTGACTCTTGCCAGCTGGCAGGGCGGTGTTGGGCGTCTTCCTTGATCAGCGGCTCGGTGAGACGGGTCTCGGCGTCGATGTAGTGGAAGTTGAGGCGGTGGGAGTCCGGCATCCAGGTCGAGTTGACCTCGTCGTTCTGGCGCGGGGTGATGCGGTGGACCTGATTTTCGCGAGTCCAAATGGTGATGTTGGTGCCGGTGCCGCAGTTGACGT
>CAZIPY010000367.1:0-8545 GCA_964541125.1 uncultured Luteolibacter sp.
TCGCGCTGGAAGACAATCGTCTCGGGATCGCCCGCGCAGTTCACGGCAATCATCTCACGAAGTTCGTCAATCAGCCGCTTGTCGCCATATTCCAGCGCCATCACACAAACGGTGCGCAATGCCTCGGCCACCACATCCGTCCCTTCGTATCGCTTGGCGAATTGCTTGAGCGCATCAGAACGTGCGGCCCTATTGCCTCCCAATTTCGCCTGCTCAACCTGCGACAACAGCAGATCAGCTTCGAGACGCTGGGCAGCAAATTCCTTCGGCGCCTTCAAGAGTTCCGCACCCACAGCGAGCAAGGCATCCCGGTGCTCCTTTTCGTTCTCCATCGAGACGAGGCGTTGGCGCGCACCAAATAGAAACTCGAGCAAAGCCCAGCGCTCCGGCTGATCTCCCACCTCCTCGATCGCCTTTTCCGCATCGCGAATGGCGCGGCGCACTCCCAGGCGTTGACGAGCGGCGGAGTCATCCTTGCCGATGCTATTCAAGCCCTGCTCCAAAGCCGCCAGCTTGGACGACACCTCGGCTTGGATTGGCGAAGACGTCAACCAGGCAACCACGCCCAGCAGCATGCTAAATCGAAAGAACCAGAAGCGTCTCATGGCAAAAGATTACGACCCAATCCGCCATGAGTTGCCAAGGAAGGTCTCCCTCATCTGATACTGAATTTAATCCAGATAGAAGAACCCCGTCAGTTCTGGCCCAACTTCTCGCGGATGGAGTCGCGGAAGGCTTCGTCCGCGATCAACTGATCCGTCCTCTCACTGGAGCGGTGAGCCACCATCTGCTGACGTTTGATCAGCACTTTGATGTCTGCCAGCGCCTTGTCGGGTTCACCCAGCGCACGATACACCCGAGCACGCGCTCGCAGATGATCATCGCAAGCCTGGCTCATCTTCTCGTCGTTACTCTCAGGCGTAAAGCGGAGGATGTACTCTTTGGCTGCTTCAAGATCTCCTTTCTCAAGCATGGCATCGACCTTCTCGGTGTCTTGGCCAGTGATGAGGTTGGCCAGGGCAGCTTCATTCGTCGTGGAATGACGTCCGATGCCTGACATGGCGGTGAGGATGCGACCCTCTTTGTCCACCAGCACACTGTTAATACCACTTCTGCCAAAGAGCATGCCGAGGCGATGAACGAGTGGGTTTTCCAACCCACCCGGTAGAGCCATCAGGGAGAAATTGCGCTTCATCTCCCTACCCCTTTTATCCTTCAGCACCTTGCGATAGGGTTCATCATCCAGCATCACCAGAATGGTCTGCGCCTTGCCTTCGGGGCGCCTTCCCATATCGGTGGCAAAGCCGCTGACCATGCGTATCGGTGAAGGCGGAAGGTTCTTGTTCTCCTTGCTGGCCCATGGCTCGGGGCGGGAAAAGAAGATGGCCGTGTAGTCCTGAGTCAAATCCTCAGGGATGCGGAAGATCTTGCCATCGGCATCGACCAGTTCGGCCACAAGCAAGCGCTGGGCGGGCTCTGCCTCACCCCGATTCTTGGCAAGCAGCTCTCGCCGAGGATGAGAGTAGCCGAGGTAGAAAGGCACCTGAAACTGCCAGTATTCGTGATGGCGATCCAACAAAGTGGCGGCGAAAAGCCACATCATCGGAGCATCAGCATGTTGCTGGTAGATGGCGTCCTTGTATTGCTCAAAGCGGTAGCGGTCTGCGACATCCATGGCGAGGAGCGAGGCCACGGCCAATGCGGGGCCGGGAGCCTCACCGTCGTCGGCATCCGCGATGAAAGCATCGAGGATGGCTGCTGAATCCGCACCCTCGGCCCTCAAGACTTGGCGCGTCAGACAGAAGCGTGCGACCAAGTCGGCTCCGGTTGGATAGCCGGCGTCCATGGCGGCTTTCGCTTCCACAAAGGCTTCTTCAAGATGCGTGAGCTTCAGATCGGTTTTCCAAAGTCCCATCAAGGCGACGATGAGACGGTTGCGCACCAGCCAGAGATCGGGTGCGTCGGGATGATCGTCCATGGCCTTGCGGCAGAGCTCCACCGCCTTGCGATAGTGGGCCCGCATGTCAGCGTTGGAGGATTGGTAGTAGTTGGCTGGGGCGACGAAGCAGGCCTGAATGGACTGCAAGACATCCTCCGGCACATGCTTGTCGCCGCGCACCATCGGTTGAGCTCCGGGTGAAACCTCCAGCTCTGGTGGCAAAGCAGGTTCAAAGCCTTGGGGGTCAAAGATCAGGAAATCGCCCGCTCCGATGGAGCAAAGCTGTGCCCGATAAGAGTCGACTGACCACGGCATCTCCTTGATCATGGCAAGGCTTCGCTCGTAGTCGGGAGAGCCATCCTCTTTCAGTCGAACCCGATCCAAGCCCGGCATCACCAAACCCGCCTGACCGGTCGGGCTGAGGCGCAGGCGCAGCGGGTCACGACGACCGTAGGTTTTGTAGATGGAATGCTCGCGCCCACCCGGAAGATGGAAACAGGGCCAGTCGACGCCGAGGCCGCGAATGATAGACTCACCGGCATCCGGCAAGTCATCCAGATTCATGCTGACGATTTGCAGGCGTGGGTTTGGATCGTCTTTGACCAACTTGGCTGCCTCCGCCATACCGCGGATGTAATCCATACCCTCACCCTCCTTGGACCAGAAGAAGATGATGACTTCCCGGCCAAGGCCATCCATGGGGAAGTGCACCATCTTTCCATCGGAACGTTTGAGAGTCGCCGTGAAGGGAGCACCAAAGGGTAGTCCGGCAAAGCGATCGCGCTGGAAAGCAATCATCTCGTGATCACCTCCGCAGTTCACGGCGATCATTTCACGCAAGTCAGCAGCCAGTCGCTGGTCGCCATATTCAAGCGCCATCACACAAACCGTGCGCAAGGCTTCGGCCACTACATCCGTCCCCTCGTATCGCATGGAAAATTGTTTAAGCGCTTCGGCACGAGCAGCCTTGTCGCCTCCCAATTTCGCCTGCTCGACCTGTGAGAGCAGCAGGTCCGCGGCGAGACGCTGGGCAGCAAATTCTTTTGGCGCCTTCACCAGTTCCGCACCCACAGCGAGTAGGGCATCGCGGTGTTCCTTTTCGTTCTCCATCGTCACGAGCCTTTGGCGGGCCTTAAAGAGGAACTCCAGCAAGGCCCAACGCTCCGGCTTGTCGCCCACCTCCGCGATGGCCTGTTCCGCATCGCGAATGGCACGACGAACTCCCAGGCGCTGACGTGCGGCGGAGTCATCCTTGCCAATGCCGTTCAAGCCCTCCTCCAAAGCCGCCAGCCTGGACGACACCTCGGCTTGGACCTGCATCGGCAGCATCGCAATAACCATGCCAAGCAGCATGGTGAATCGAAGGAACCAGAAGCGTCTCATGGCATATGATTACGACACAATCCGCCATGAGTTGCCAAGGAAGGCCTTTCTCAACTGACACCAAAATTAGCCCAAAAGAGAGACCCTACTCGCTTTTCCCCAATTCCTCACGGATGGAGTCACGGAAGGCTTCATCCGACTCCAGCAATTCACTCTTCATCGCCATCTTGGCATCGTTGGCCGTCTGGCGCTTGCAGATTTCATCGGCATCGGCGAGTGCCTTGGCCAGCTCACCTGCTGCCACATAGACGCGTGCACGTACCCGCAAATGGGAAAGCTCATAAGTGGGCTTACGAAGTGGGCGACCCTTCTCACCCACGGCTTTCGGGTCGACTGGTGGCGCATGGGTGAAAATCAACTGCTTGGCGGCGTCCAGGTCACCCTTGTCGAGCAGGTTGTTCACCTTGAGCACATCCTGATACGTCACGAGGTTGATCAGCGCGCTCATGCCGCGGCCGTGCTTTCCACCAATCCCATCGACCACGCGCAGGATGCGCCCCTCGCGATCCAAGATGACTGTATTCAGAGCGTTGTCTGTTCGCAGCAGCCCGAGTTGCTGAGTCAGTGGGTGCTCAAGCCCGCCGGGAAGGCCAAGCATGGTGCTCCCAAGTTTGGTCTCCTTTCCCCTGGAGTCCTTGAGGACTCCTGAATGCGGTTTCTCATCATACACCGCCAAGCAAAGCTCTACATCCTGAGTCTGACGCGCGGCGACAAAATCCTGAATGCGCTGGAGGTCGCGCATGGGTGAAGGCGGCAGGCCATCTCCTCGTTTGCTCGTCCAAGGACCGGGCTGATAGAAGTTGATGATGGTATAATCCTTCTCAAGATCTTCAGGGATGCGGAAGGAGGTTCCATCCGCTTTCATCAGTTCCGCCTTCAATTTACGCGGCACTTTCTCAACGTGACCCGCCAGGTAGGTGTTGGCGGCCCGCCAGTCCCTGACCGGCCCTCGCATGGGGGTGCCATACAACCAGTACATGTGGTAGCGATTGAGCAGGAAGGAAGTGAAGGTCCACATCATGGGCTCTTCCACATGCGCTTGAAGAATCGCCTCGCGCAATTGCCCGAGACGAATCTGATCGGCCACGTCGATGGCCAGAAGCGCTGCGGCAGCGAGGGCTGGACCACTCGCCTTGTCTCCCCCGGCCCCAGAGACAAATTGATCGATGAACTTGCCGGTGTCGGTCGCAGGATCTCGCAAGGCTTCACGGGCCAGGCAGAAACGGGCGATCACATCACAGCCAGACGGATAACCCGCCGCCATCGCCGTCTTAGCCTCGGCAAAGGCGGCTTGCAGCTGATCGAGATCACCACCGACTTTCCACAGGCCGAGCTGCGCGATCATCAAGCGATTGCGCACAATCCACAGGTCAGGAGCATCCGGATGATCGGCGACGGCCTTGCGGCACAGCTTTTCGGCCTTTTGATAATTCGCCATCACCTCACCCAAAGGCATCTGATGGCGCTTGGGCATCTTGACGAAACAATCCTGAATCGCGTTGAGCACCTCGGTGGGCACAGAGCGACCATCACGTTGCAATGGCTTGGATCCTGTCACGGCCTTCAGTTCAGGCGGTTGCGCCGGATCGAATTCTCCTTCGGGATCGACCACGAAAAAGTCTCCCGCGCTGAGTGAGGCCAACTGCGCGCAGTAGGGGTATTGGGTCCAAGGATCCGCAAAGGCCTTACCCATGTGGTGCTTCCATTGAATCAAGGCCACCTGACTGGTCGCGCTCCCACGCAGAGTTAGGGGATACGCATTCACGAATGCTTTGATCATCGGGTTTTCCTTGCCGCCGGGCACATGCAGGCATTGCCAATCCGCACCCAAGGAACGAACGATGGACTCTCCAGCATCGGGCAACTCATCGACATTGAAACTGAGGAACTCGATCCGACCCGCGAGGTCGTCTTTTTGGTCCTTCGTCTTCTCGACGAAGTACTCGATCAAGCGACGTCCCCTCTCGTCGTTGGTCCAGAAGATGATCATGGTCGCGCGCCCGATGGCATCCATAGGAAAGCGAACCACCTTGCCATCCGAACGCTTGAAGGTGCCGGCCACCGGCGCACCGATGACCTGATAGCCCAACTTGTCGCGGAAGTGGCGGATCGCCACCATGTCGTCGGCGTGATGCCGGATCAGCAATTCCGGTAAATCCGTGGTCAGACCCTTGTCGCCCATCTCCATGGCGATCTCCATGGCGTGGTTGAGCGCTTTGGTGCCTGCTGGGGTTCCGAGATAGCGGTCAACAAAGGCACGCAGGGCCTTGGATCGTTCGTCGACGGAATCCCCCCGCTTCATCTGTTCCACCTGGGAGAGCAACAGATCGGCCTCGAGGCGATACTCGGCAAATTCCTTGGGCGCCTTGATCAATTCCCGAGCAACATCCAACACGGCCTCTCGATGCTCCTTATCCTTGTCCATGGAGAACAGGCGCTGGCGAGCGCGGAAGAGAAACTCGAGTAAGACCCAGCGCTCGGGCTTGTCGCCCACTTCCTCAATCGCTTTTTCCCCATCGCGAATGGCCCGACGAACGGCCAATCGCTGGCGCGCGGCAGACGCGCCCTTGTCGACCGCTTTCAAAGTCTCCTCCAAAGCCGCCAGCTTCGGGTTATCCTGCGCATGCAGCGGCAGGGCAGACAGTAACAGACCAAGGAAGATGGCCGGCAGTCGCAGAGATAAGGGAAGACGCATGGTCACAGGGTTACGGCGCAAATATCCTTGGATTGCCAAAGAAGACGCCAACCCCCTGATACTGAAATTAGTTCAGCCACTTATCAAACCAGTGGCTCATCCTCACTCTGAGTCAGTTCCCCATAGAGCCCGGCCAGCTTGGTGGTCATCGGACCATGATCATAGTTGGCATCATCGATCTGATTCACTGGGATGATCTCTCCCATGGTGCCGGTGCAGAATACCTCATCGGCCTGTGGAATTTCAGACGCCGGAATGTCGCGCACTTCGCAGGGAATGCCGTGCTTCTCACAGACTTCGAGAATGGTCAGTCGCGTAATGCCGGTGGGACAGGCCTTGGTGGTGGGAGTGATCACCACACCATCTTTGACCAGAAAGAGATGGGTACAATTGGTCTCCGCCAGATTACCCGCCGTATCGAGCATCAGCGCATCGTCGGCACCGGCATCGGTGGCCTGCATCTTGGCGAGGATTGAGGTGAGCTGGTTGCAAGAGTGAATGGTCTGATCCAGCACGTCGGCGAAGGGACGGCGTTGAGCCACGGTGACCAGATGAACCCCTCTGCGGTCATAAACCGGCGGCTTGAACTCCGCCAAGATGAAGAGCGAGCAACCCTGCGTATTGATGCGGGGGTCCAGGCCGGAGGTGTATTTCAATCCGCGCGATATAGTCAGACGGATGTGCACGCCGTCGTGCATGTCGTTGGCAAGGAGCGTTTGACGCAGAGCCCCCTTCACCTCACTGCGCTCGGGCATGCCATCATAACGCAACAGTTCGGCACTGCGATAAAGCCGATCCAAATGCTGTTCCAGGCGGAACACCCGGCCCTTATAAAGCCGCAAGCCCTCCCAAACCGCATCGCCATTCTGCACTGCAGAATCGAAGGGACTGACCCCGGCCTCATCGCGGTGGATGATCTTGCCGTTGATGTACACCTTCAGGTCCTTGTTTCGCTCATCGTAGGTCTGCAGCATAACGAGAGGAAATAAGCCCAAGACCGCGGATCGGCGCAAAGGACAAATTCAACCCGAACCATACCCAGAAGCTGAAGATTCGGGCCCTTAAGCCCGATACCTGAAAGCAGCCAGCACTGTTCACCCGTAATCATTGGACATCCTCCGCCCGACTCATGCAGAGTCCCTTCCACCAAGATTCAAGATCATGAAACCTTCCAAGCTCCACACCCTCTTTGCCTCTCTCGCCGCCTTCGGAATCATCGCATCCGCAAGCGCTCAAGACGCCAAGCCACAACCTCAGGACAAGCCCGGCTACGACAAATCCAAGGACGTGGGTGCAGCTGCTCCCGAAGGTGCGGATACCCCCTTCGATGGCACCATGGAGTCCGTAAAGAAAAACTGGCTGATGTGGCCCAAGGCCGACATGGACATCACTTGGTCCATCATGGACGACCCCCATAGCGACGGAAAGACCCTGATGAGCAACGGCGGCAAGAAGTGGGGCACCCATGATCTGGTCACCAAAAAGAAATACACCGATTTCGAAGGCCATGTGGAATTCCTCATGTTGGGCGCGCGTGGCGACGACAGCGTTGAGGGCTACACCAACAGCGGCGTTTACCTGCAGAACCGCTTTGAGATTCAGATCGAATCCCCCAAAAAGAAGACCGACATCGCTGATCCCTACAACTGGAAGATCGGCCCTCACGGCATCGGTGCCTTCTGCATGGAGCACGTGCCTTCCACCAACGCCTGGCGTCCCAATGGCCAGTGGCAGTCTTTCCACTTCATTTTCAAGGCCGGCAAATACGAAGGCGACAAGATGATCGAGCCCGCCCGTGCCACCGTGTGGTGGAACGGCGTGAAGGTGCACGACAACGTGACCCTCAAGAAAGCCAACGGCGGCGAGAAAGTCGGCCCGAGCCCCGAAGGGCTCAAGCTGCAGGAACACGGCCAGGATGTGCGCTACCGCAACATCTGGATCGTGGATAAAAGCGCGAAGTGAGTAAGAACCAAGGGGTTCAATCCTGACTTACTTGGACGGCCACAAACACCTTACTTGCAGGGCCAAGGATCGTCGCAGTGACGGCAACCTGACCATGACTCGGCTGCCCCTGAGCGAATGTCACTGTCGTGGAGCCATCAACGGCACCATCCGCGTGGAAGGTGATTAGATCTTTCGACCAGATGTAGGAAGCCGTGAGGTCTGATGCAGGATTGACATTAAGTGGATGCGTAAAAGTGAACGTCGCGTTAGCCCCCGAACTAAATGCAACCGCTTCAATTCCCTGGCTTGATACGCCTGGGTCTGTACCAAAGTAATTTTCGATACTATTGGTCAGGCGGTCACCATCAGGATCATCCCCAAGCCCAGAAAGCCCTCCCAGGCTGTAAGCCGAAACCCATTCAGTGAATGTTTGTGGTGCGACCACAGTAATCGTCACCTCATCGTATGTTTGCACATAGCCGTCATCCGCAGTCAGTCGCAACACATAGGTTCCTGTTTGTGAGAATGTGGCCGTGGTATCTACTGCAGAGACATTTCCAAACGTAACCACCCCTCCACCAGTC
>CAZIPY010000368.1:0-16207 GCA_964541125.1 uncultured Luteolibacter sp.
GAAGCGATCATCAAACCGTTCAAGCTTGAAGAAGTCAAGGAGGCCCTCGCCGAGGTGGGTGTTCAAGGAATGACTGTCACGGAAGTCAAAGGTTTCGGCCGTCAAAAAGGCCACACCGAAATCTACCGTGGTTCCGAATACACCGTCGACTTCCTTCCCAAAGTGAAGATCGAGATCATTGTGGATGACGATCAGGCCGACAGTGTCGCCGAAGTGATTGTGAAGAGCGCCAACACCGGCAAAATCGGTGACGGTAAAGTCTTCATCTCTGGCGTGGACCAAGCGATCCGCATTCGTACCGGTGAAACCGGTCCTTCCGCGGTCGCCGTAAACTGATCTTCTTCATTCAATTTACATCAACCGGTGATTCCTCACGGGATCACCGGTTTTTTTGTGCCTGACATACGGTATCCGCGATTCAGCGGGAACTGGTCCTCCAATCCTGCCATGCCTTGCCGAGCCACTCTGCACAATCACTAGCCGTCAGACTTTCTTGAGATTGGGGTGGATCCGTCTGCAGCGCCAGCTCGGCAGCACGGCCGCAAAGCCATGCTCCCAGAGAAGCGGCATCGTAGGGATCGAGTCCTGCAGCCAATTGGGCGCCAATCACGCCTGCTAGCAAATCGCCCTGGCCACCGGAAGCCATGCCGGCGTGGCCGGTGCCATTGACGCGGGTGGTCATCCCCGACTTAGCTACTAAGCTATGACTGCCTTTGAGTAGCAGGGTGCTCAGACAGCATTCCGTAAAGCAGGCTACAGCTTCCTCGCGTTTCAGATCGGCGATGTCGGGGGCAAGCCGCTTGAACTCCCCAGGGTGGGGGGTGATGACATGATTTGCGGCAAGAGCTCCATGGCCTTGATGCTGGACGATGGTATTGAGTGCATCGGCATCGATGACCACCGGTGAGCTTGAGCCGTGAATCCAAGTTTTGAGCATCTCCCAGGCGCCCTTGTCCAAGACGCCCAAACCGCAGCCAACCACGCGGGCATCGGCTTGATTTGGATCGAGTTCATCGATGCTCTGATAGCCAGAGACGATGACTTCCGGTGGACTCAGCTTACGCACGGTTTCGACGATGGAGCGGGGGACGTGGACATAGACCAATCCGGCGCCTCCACGGAGCGCGCCGGTGGCGGCCAAGGCTGCAGCACCAGGATAGGCTTCTGAGCCGACCAGCAGGCTGACCTTGCCGCTGCTGCCCTTATGGCTTTCATGGGGGCGAGGTGCCTTGGCGATATCCAGCGACTGTGGAGCGATCAGTTCGAGTCCACTGGATCCAGCCTTCTCGAGTGCCTCCAAATGCACGATGCCAAGTACGCCTGTATGGCTCGAACAGGAACTGTTCATTAGGCCGGCCTTGGCATTGGCAATCATCAGGGTGATGTCGGCCGTGACTGCGCCATCGGCGACTTCTCCGGTATCAGCGTCCACCCCGGAGGGTAGGTCGACGGCGATGACCTTGGCGCCATAACCATCCCGGAGAGCGTTCATCTCAGCAACGAGAGCATCGAGAGGGGCTCTGGGTGCGCCTTTACTGCCAGTGCCCAACAGGCCATCGAGGAGGATGAGTGTGCCTGTGGTGTTAGTGGGCTCATCGACGGTCTCGATGTGCTTAGCGTGCAATTGGACCAGTGGGGCGCAGTCTTCGATGGGGAAGCCGGGCCGGTAGCCGACATTCCAGCCGTATTCGTCGCGCAGTAGGTTCAAGGCAACCAGGGCATCGCCCGCATTGTGGCCTTTGCCGAGATAGGCGATGGCGGTGCCTGCGGTGGGAAAGTGTTGGTGGATGCTACGGCCCAAGGATTGTCCGGCTTCCAAGAGCAGGCGCTCTTCTGTCCAGCCAGCAGCCAAAGCATCGGCTTCAGCTTGAAGCATTTCGGAAATGGTCACGGCACTTGCCATGACGCCATGTTAAGCATCTACGACTCTAGATGCAGTCTAAATCAGATCATTCAACCTGAACGGCGATAGCGTTGAATGCCCACAGCGATACAGTGCAGCTGACTTATAAATGCTAGTAGTAAGCGCCTAAAAATCGGTCCATTCCTAGCCAGAACGGCGGTATCGCTGTATACCTTCAGCAATTCCACGTGCGACAGCCTCACGGAAATAAGCCGACTTCATGCGGTTGCGTTCCTTGCTGTGGCTGATGAAGCCTCCTTCAACGAGAATGGATGTCGCCTTGGTGTTGCGGATCACGTAGTAGCGGCCGTATTTGGCGCCACGATCTTCGGCGCGGGTATAGCGAAGCATGCCGCGTTGCACGTATTCGGCGAGCTTTTTGCCCGACTTGCTGTGATAGAAGGTTTCCAGGCCGCTGACGTGCTTCTTCCAGGTGGAGTTGTAATGCACGCTGACGAAGATGGAGTTGCGGTAGCGGTTAGCGATTTTGCAACGCTGAGGCAGGGAGACGAAGACGTCGCTGCGGCGGGTCATGACGGTCTTGAAGCCCATCGCACGAAGATTCTTTTCAAGGCGCCAGGCGGTATCCAGAGCGAGGTGTTTTTCGTAGACCTTACCGTAATGGCCACCCTTATCACGGCCACCGTGACCAGGATCAATGACGACGGTGCTGAACCTTGCGGCTTGGGCGGAAGGCAGACACGCAATAACGCAGAAGCCGACGATGAGCATCGCAGGCAACTTTCGTGCGGATAGGAGGGAAACTAAGGACACGGAAATTATTAACTAAACTTAGGTATTTCGCGGATTTGTAAAGACTATTTTCTCAAAAAGATTCGGGGAGTGCGAGATCATTCGTCATGGGCGATCGGTGATCTTTCTGATTTTGGCACGTTCGCGGGCTTCTGCTTCGGGATTGAAATAGATGCTGTTTGCTACAATCACGATGCCCCTGTTCATGGTGGCAAGCTTGGGATCACCCTGTGCGGCCCGCTTGTGCATGTCGCGGGTGACTATTTTGCCTTCGGGAGTGATGCGGTAGTGCAAGTAGGTGGTGGGCGTCGCTAGGAACAAGACGTTTAGGTGACGATCTCCATCGACGATTGCGGTCGGATTGCGAATCATTAGGGCCTCGCCCAGAGCGACCGTGCGTGAAATTTGGCCGGTATCCACGTTCATGATCTGAACAAAGAGCTGGGTTCCCTTATCGCTGCGGAATTTAAGCAGACGGAATTCCCGGGTGCCTCCGGTTGGACCGACATCGCCCACCTTCTGGCTCCAATGGGGACGTCCATTGCTCAATTCGAAGTGGGCGCGGTTGGTGGTAGTGCCTTCAAGTTTGTCGTTCTGAGGGCGAATGACAGCTGATACGCTGTAGTTCCCGACTTCATTGAGCTGAAACTGCTGACTGAGGTTGAAGTCTCTGGCCATGCTCTGGCCTGGGCCGATGCGGACCGGTTTGGGGCCGGCAACATTGCGGGCAATGATGGGATTGCCGTTGCTAGTCTGCACCATGAAGCTGATCCAGGGCATCCGGTTGCCTTGGAGTACCTGTTCCTTGCCGGTATAGTTGGTCAGAGTGACACGTACGATCACCGGCTCGCCAACGATATGACCGCGCTTGAGGACTTTGATGGTGCTCGAAAATTGCGCCTGCAGGGCGGTGCTAGAGAGGAGCACGAACAACAAGCAGGCAAGGGAGCGGAGCATCATGAATTACACTACTAAAGCAGGATCTGAGCCAAGGTCAATGTAAGGGGTGACCCAGATAAACGCTTTTTGCCGTTTTGCGCTGGGTGTCAGGAGAGAGAGGGGACACCAGTGGCAGGGTCCGTCTCAGCCTCGTAGTCGACTCCAGGGAGACCAAAACCGAAGAGCTTGAGGAAGCTACTTTGGTAGCCGTCGAAGTCACCGAAATCAGTGAGATTATCGCTATTTACCTGCTCCCAGGCCTCGGCGACGGCCGCCTGAACGGGTGGGGCCATTTCCCAATCGTCAATGCGGATGCGGCCGGCCTCGTCGGGTTGAGGGTCGCTGTATCGCTCACGGAACAGGCGGTCCATCTGCTCGATGCAGTCCTCGTGGGTGCCGTCGGCCTTCATGACTTTGTAGAGCAAGGAGATGTAGAGGGGGACGACCGGGATGGCGGAGCTGGCTTGAGTGACCAGAGCTTTGTTGACGGAGACCCAGGCCTTGCCGCCCAGACCGGAGAGTTTGGCGGTGATGGCTTCGGCGGCACGTTCCACATCCTCTTTGGCTTTTCCGATGGTGCCGTTCTTGTAGATGGGCCAGGTCAGTTCGGGTCCGATGTAGGAGTAGGCATAGGTGGTGGCACCTTCGGCAATGAGGTCTTGTTCGAGCAGGGCGTCGATCCACATTTCCCAGTCTTCGCCGCCCATCACAGCAACAGTTTCCTCGATGTCGTTGCCCTCAGCGGGCTCGAGAGTGACGGTATCGACTTCACCGGTGCCGGTATTGAGATTCTTCTGAGTGTAGCTTTCACCGATGGGCTTAAGCACGGATTTATGCACGGCCTCCGTCTTGGGATGGGTGCGACGTGGAGAGGCTAGGCTGTAGACGACGCAGTCGACCTGACCGAGATCCTCTTTGATGGCTTTGGCGACCTCGGATTTCATCTCATCGGAGAAGGCGTCCCCATTGAAGGACTTGGCGTAGAGGCCAGCAGCCTGAGCTTCCTTCTCAAAGGCTGCGGAGTTGTACCAGCCTGCCGTGCCGCAGCGTTTCTCGGAGCCGGGTTTTTCGAAGAACACGCCGATGGTTGCGGCATTGGAGCCGAAGGCGGTGGCGATGCGGGAAGCGAGGCCGTAGCCCGTGGATGAGCCGACCACCAGAACCTTCTTGGGGCCACCTTCGATGGGGCCTCGATCCTTGACGATGGAAATTTGTTCGGCGACGTGGGCGGCACAGCCGTCTGGATGAGCGGTGGTGCAAATAAAACCTCGGATCTTGGGGGCGACGATCATGAGCGAGATTGTTCTGTGCTCCGCCCGCTGGCAATCTTGTTTTGAATGCTCTTGGCGGGCAGTTTGGTCGATGAGATGGTCGCAATACCTTATGCTTAAATCAATCCATCGGAATCGACGCAGGCTTACCCACTGGTTTGCCATGCGCCGGTTGATTCCCAAACTTCATCCTCTGTGTCCCGGTAAGGAATTTCTAAGGTATGGGCCTGATCGCGATGGCGGATATTTAATTCCCAATGACCTGGAGGGAATTTCAGCCTGTTTTTCGCCGGGCGTATCTAATGAGTCCGGCTTTGAATATGATTGCGCGATGGCGGGTATGAAGGTGATGTTGGCTGATGCTTCGGTTGATGCTCCGGCGGCCAATCACGATGGTTTCAATTTCACTCCCGCGCATATCAGTGGTCGGCGCAAGGAGGGCTTTCTTTGTTTTGAAGACTGGGTGAAGGATGCAATGGCTGAGGATGATGGTGATCTGATGCTTCAGATGGATATTGAGGGGGCCGAATACGAGGTGCTGCGGCATGCATCAGCTGCATTGCTTCGGCGTTTCCGAATCATGGTTATCGAGTTTCATCATCTGCAACTGCTCAAACCGCGAATGGTGAGGGTGTTCCATAAATTGTTGAAATCACATCACTGCGTGCATCTCCACCCGAATAATTACTCGCAAATCTATCAATTGCGCGAATTGGAGATTCCGTCAGTGATGGAATTCACCTTTTACCGGAAAGATCGGATCTCTGAGCAAGTGTATCGTTCAGATTTTCCACACTCTTTGGATCGTGATAATGTGGATGCCTCGCCGCTCGAGCTGCCGCCGATCTGGTTTCGTGGATTCATGTGACCCGTTTGAGGCTTTTGGGTTGTCGAATCCATGTGGGACTGTCAGAACCACAGCACCATGGAATGGTATTACACGAAAGACGGAGTGCAGGTGGGTCCGGTGAGTCAGGATGAACTGATTCACATGATCTCGGTTGGTGAAGTCAGTAGCAATCAGATGGCTTGGCATGACGGGCTCGCAGATTGGCAGCCTATTTCCAGCATTCCTGAATTGCAGATCACAGCAGGCGCTGGGCAAGTGGCTCCACCGACTCTCGTCCCTGGATCTCCTGTGCCTCCTGCTGCCATGGTTCAGCCTGCCAAGACTTCAGGACTTGCAATTGCCAGTGTCTGCCTTGCCGCCGGGTCTTTCGTGTTGTGCGGCATCTTCATGTCGATTCCAGCAGTGATCTGCGGGCACATGGCCCTTGCCGAGATCAAGCGTTCCGGCAACCAAATTGAAGGCAAGGCCATGGCCATTATCGGTCTGGTTCTGGGATATCTCATGACTCTCCTCAGTATTGTTGCCTTGTTCTTCTTCTTTTTTGTCATGAGTGCAGCAGGGACGGCCATCAGTGAGGAGAGTTCCTATGGGGAGAAAGTCATCATTGAGGATGTTCTCGAGAATTTGGATTCACTGCCTGATATTCCTGAGGAGTGACCGAAATCCGCATCTCGGCTTCTGAGATGGGGTAATGGCGGAACTCAGCCTTGCGGTCCTCAGGGTGAGGGGTTAAGGGCAGGGATGCCGATGCTTCTCGGAGTCAATCTCGATCACGTGGCGACCCTGCGTCAGGCTCGCTATGCCTTGGATCCTAAGAGTCACAACGCCGAACCCTGTCCGGTGGCTGCCGGCCATGCGTCCAAATCGGGTGGTGCCGACTCCTTGACCATTCACGTTCGCGGTGATCGCCGCCATATGCAGGATGCCGATGCGCTGAGGATACGTGAGGAGATTGAGCTGCCGCTCAATTTGGAAATGGGAGTTACCGAGGAAATGCTCGGACTCGCCCTTGAGGTGAAACCCGACTTCGTCTGTCTGGTTCCTGAGAACCGCGAGGAGGTGACTACTGAGGGAGGTCTCGATGTCGTGGGTCGCTTTGAGTTGGTGAAGGAGACCGTAGGCAAGCTTCAGGATGCCGGTATCAAGGTGAGTCTGTTCATTAATCCGGACGAGGACCAGGTGGGAGCCAGCGCCGCCTGCATGGCAGAGATGATCGAATTGCATACCGGGTGTTTCGCCAACGCTAGTGGCAAAGATGTGGATGCGGAGGTAAAGCGCCTGGTCAATGCTGCTGAGCAGGGACGCACTCTGGGGGTCCAGGTCAACGCTGGTCACGGCATCAACTACCGCAACATCGACCGCATTCTCGAGATTCCGCATCTCACCGAACTCAATATTGGCCACAGCATCGTTTCACGAGCCATGACGGTGGGTATGGAAACGGCTGTCCGAGAGATGAAGGCGGCGATGGAGCCCTATAAGCTTAGCTGATGAGTATTCATGGCATTGGCATCGACCTAGTAGAGGTGGAGCGCATTCGCGACTCGATCGAGCGTCTGGGAGATGTCTGGTCACAGCGGATTTTTACCCAAGCTGAACGCGCCTATTGTGACCAGCAATACGACCCCGCCATTCACTACTCGGCTCGTTTTGCCGCCAAGGAGGCGGTTGCCAAGGCTCTGGGCACAGGTATTGGTAAGCATGCCGCTCTGCAGGATCTCGAAGTGGTCCATGACGCGAATGGCGCGCCGAAAATGTTGCTGCACGGTGATGCCAAAGACTTTGCAAAAGCCAATGGGATCGCTCATGTTCACATCAGTCTCACCCATACTAAGGGACACGCCGTGGCCAATGCCGTGGCGGAAACCGCCTGAGGCCTATTCGCCATGATTCGTCCACGTCGCAACCGTCGCAGCCCGGCCATTCGCTCCTTGATCCGGGAGACGCAGCTGCATGCCAGTGACTTCATTCTGCCCATGTTCCTGCATGAGGATGCCGAGGATGTCGCCATTGAGGCCATGCCGGGGGTGACCCGCTGGTCCCTTGACTCCCTCGTGCGTGAAGCAGGTGAGGCACACGCGCTTGGGATTCCAGCTGTGGTGCTCTTTCCCAAGATTGAGGATTCGCTCAAGTCCTCTGATGCGGCTGAGTGCTCCAACCCTGAAGGATTGATTCCGCGTGCCATCAAAGCCCTCAAGGCCGCGCATCCTACCCTTTGTGTGATCACCGACGTCGCGCTCGATCCCTACAATGCCGATGGCCACGATGGTCTCGTGCAGAAGGGAGAGGATGGTGAATTGAAGATTCTCAACGATGAGACCGTGGAGGTGCTCTGCCAGCAGGCACTCTGCCACGCACGCGCGGGTGCCGACATCGTTGCTCCTTCCGACATGATGGATGGTCGGGTTGGCGAGATTCGCAATGTTTTGGATGTCGAAGGCTACAGCGAGGTCTCCATCATGAGTTACACTGCCAAGTATGCTTCAGCCCTCTATGGCCCCTTCCGTGGCGCGCTCGATTCAGCTCCCAAGGACGGTGACAAGAAGACTTACCAGATGGATCCGGCAAATTCGATCGAGGCGCTGCGCGAAACCTTCCTTGATGAAGCAGAGGGCGCCGATGTGCTGATGGTGAAGCCCGCCAGCTATTATTTGGATGTGATCACCAAGGTGAAGGAGCACACGGCGCTTCCCGTGGCTGCCTACCAGGTGAGTGGGGAGTATCTCATGATTAAGTCAGCCGCCGAAGCTGGCTGGCTCGACGAAAAGTCGGTGATCATGGAATCCCTGACCTCCATTAAGCGCGCTGGAGCGTCGATGATTCTGACCTACTTCGCCAAGGATGTGGCCAAGTGGCTAAAGTAAGATCCGCCTTGCGAAACAAGAGGGCAGGGGATTTCGTATGGATGTCATGCGCATTCTCGCACCACTCCTCTCCGTCCTAGCTCTGGCCGGCATTTCTGCCGCAGAGAAGAAGCCGAATATCCTTTTCCTCTTTGCCGACGATCTTGGTCGATATGCCTCGGCCTACGCCGATCCCAAGGTGCCCTCGGTCAACGACATCATCAAGACGCCGGTGTTCGACCGCATCGCTGGTGAAGGTGCGCTCTTTACCAATGCTTTTGTCTCCGCTCCTTCCTGCACGCCTTGCCGAGGTTCGGTGTATACCGGTCGTCACTTTTTCCGCAATGGTTCCTCGGCTCAGCTGCACATGCCTTGGGATCATACCACTGGGATTCCTGATCCCTTCGAAAAGGTGGTCGGCATGCCCATGACCTTGAAGGCGGATGGCTACCATATCGGCTACACCTACAAGTGGCACACCAAGGCCAGTCTGATCGGGAATAACTCCTATCAAAAGCGTGGTCGCAAGATGAACGGCTACTCTTTTGAAGTGGGCGGTGCTGAGGATAAGAAGGCCAAGCACGAAGAGCTCATGGCTGAAGTGCGTGGTAATTTCCAAGACTTCCTCGATAATCGAAAAGAAGGTCAGCCCTTCTTCTATTCGTTCAACCCCACCAATCCTCACCGCAAGTGGCTGAAGGGATCGGGTAAATCGATTTGGGGTCTGGAGCCTGATGATCTGAAGGGCAAGATGCCACCCTTCCTGCCGGACGTGCACATTGTGCGTGAGGACTTCGCAGACTATTTGGGTGAAGCCATGGCATTTGATGCCGCCTGTGGCGAGATCCTGAAGATGATCGAAGCGATGGGGGAGTTGGATAACACCTTCATCTGTGTGAGTGGCGATCACGGCATTCCTGGATATCCACGCGGCAAATGCAATGTGAATGACTTTGGGTCACGCGTTTTGCTGGCCATGCGTTTTCCGAAGACCATCAAAGCCGATCAAGTCATCGAAGCTCCTGTTTCTCTGGTAGACCTTGCACCCACCTTTCTTGGTGTGGCTGGTCTCAAATCCAAAGACGACACCAATGGTCAGGATCTGATTGCGGCGATGGCCGGTAAAGAGGAGCTGCGCAACTGGGCACTCATCGGCAAGGAACGCCATGTCCATGTGGGCCAAGAGAATTGGATGCCTTATCCTATACGAGCCCTGCGCACTCCAGATCACCTCTACGTGATCAACTTCAAACCGGATCGCTGGCCCGCCGGGCAACCCAACAAAATCACCGACGATTACGTGGCGGACTTTGATGCGCTGGCCAACCAGACCTACGAAGGATTTGCCGACATCGATGCCGGACCGACCAAGGCCTGGCTGGTCGAGAACCGCAAGAAGCCGGAATATGCTGAGGCGGTGCGCTTTGCTTGGGAGAAACGCCCCATGTATGAGCTCTATGACCTCAAGAAGGACCGCCACCAAATCAAGAATCTGGCTGGTCAGAAGGACTACGCCGATATCCAGAAGCAGCTACACGAGCAGTTGATGGGCGAAATGAAGAAATATGAGGATCCACGCCTCGATGACGCCTTCGACCGCCCGCCATATCTGGTGGATGGCCGTGGCCCGAAGGGTAAGAAGAAAAAGTAGTCCAAGTGCTTCAAGTTCCTTTCCTTTAAGAGCTTCAAGTTCCTTTCCGCTTGCCCTGACCGGGCCCTTGGATCAATTTTCCCGCCCACCAGGGCGGCTTGGCGGAATTGGTAGACGCGCTCGACTCAAAATCGAGTTCTTCGGAGTGTGGGTTCGAGTCCCACAGCCGCTATTTTCTCTCTCATCATGAGTGAACCCCGCACCATAGGCGTTGTTGCAGGCAACGGGGTCTATCCCCGGACCTTCATCGATGCTGCCCGCGAGAAAGTTCCGGGCATTCGCATCATCATGGTGGCCTTCCATGACGAGACCCAGCAGGAGACCGCCGACATGGCTGATGAGGTGGAATGGTTCCGCGTGGGCCAGCTCTCCAAGCTGATCAAATTCTTCCTCAAGCATGGTGCCACCGAGTCGGTGATGATGGGTCAGATTTCACCGAGCAATCTCTTCAGTCTGCGTCCCGACCTCCGCATTCTTCTGATGCTTGCCCGCGTGAAGGAACGCAATGCGGAAACCCTCTTTGGTGCGATCGCCGAGGAAATGGCCAAGGATGGGATCACGCTGTTGCCGGCCACCACACACCTCGAGCATCTGCTGCCACCAGTGGGTCACGTTTGCGGTCCCAAATTCAAGAAGCGCCAACTCGAGGATGCCGCCTTTGGCTTTAAGCTAGTGAAGCAGACCAGCGCCATGGACATCGGGCAGAGTATGGTGGTGCGCCACGGAACCGTATTGGCACAGGAAGCCTTTGAGGGGACCAACGCCTGTATCCGCCGTGGTGGAGAACTTGGGCATCGCAAGGATGTGATGCTGGTTAAAGTTTCGAAGCCAAATCAGGACATGCGCTTTGATGTGCCGGTGATTGGTCCCCAGACCATCGAAGTTTGTGCCGAGGCAGGTGTCAGTAGCATTGCCATTGAGGCGGACAAGACGCTTCTTCTGGAGAAGGATAAGGTGGAAGCTCTATGCAAGGAGCACGGTGTGGGCGTTCACGCCGTTTCTTGATTAAACTCATCACTATCAGTCATGGACCTCGAAACCATCAAGTTCGTGCGTTCCGTGCTGCCCGATGGTAGGACGGTATTTCACGATTTCGAAGATCGCTACGCTTTCATGCTATTGGAGGCCGCTGCGGAGGATGGTGTGGTGGATGTATCCAAGGCCAAGAACGGCCGGTTTAGGTCTCTGCTGACCAAACCAAGGGTTCGAGATTTTATCGCTCAGTTCGGTGATCCGCGGGTCCAAGTCGAGGAACTCAGAACCTCATGGCCACATCGGGGAGAATCCTACCGTTTGACCGCTGGAACCTGGCCCGATCTCAACAGCAAGCCGACTCCGGGTTGGGATCAGACCACGCGAGGTGGATGGAACCTCGTGCTGCAATTGAATTTCAGCATGGCTCATAAAAGGGAATTGGCTCGTCTGGTTCCGAACTGGGACGAATACAACCAATGGTCCTGCCATCCGATTGCTCTCAATCAGGAGCTGACTCTGGCCTGGGCTCGTATCGATCTGGATTTGGAGACAGGTGAGGCCTTGATTGAAGAAGTCCAATCAGACTGGGTTAGGGATGCTGGTGTGTATGCGTATCGCAACAGAGAAAATGACGCAGAAGATTGGGAGGCTTACATTGAACAAGTGTTGAGGCCGGAGACACGCAAGTGGCCGGAAACGATGCTCACTGCAGCGGTCTGGTTTTTGGCGGTGGAGATGGGTATCCGCACCATTTTTTATCATACCCATGAATCTGGGACGAAATTGAAGCGAATCGGTGGCAATCCACCCCCACGTTCGCTCTACACGAATTTGCCCAAGAAGTTCTGCTTCGAGTTGACGCACAACGGACCGTTGTTCATCCGCGATTCAAACGAACGCACCCGCAAGGACCTTAAGAAGTTGTTCGTAGATCCCGACACGCAGTGGTACATCCTCAAGCTGGACTAAGATCAGCTCAACTCATCGCGCAGCCACTGATGGAAGCCGGCGCTGTCGGTGCCAAGGCCTGTGGCGACCTTCTCCTTGTCTGCGAGGATAGCGAGGCGCTCGGGGATCTCCACTGAGCCTTCGCCCAGTTCTTCCTCCATGACGTCGAGGAACTTGGCGGGGTGGGCGGTCTCGAGGGTAATGGTGTGGCTGTCCGGCTTTGCCTGACGCCAGTAATTGGCGGCAAGCCAGCCCACCGCACCGTGAGGGTCGATGGTGTAGCCGGTGACTTCCTTGACCTTGCCGATCGCTGCGCGGGTTTCGTCGTCGTCGAAGGCGAGGCCACTGATGTGATCGCGGAGGTCATCGAAAGAATCGCCGAAGAGCTCCTTGAGGCGGACGAAATTGGAAGGAGCGCCAACATCCATGGCGTTGGAGATGGTGGCCACGCTCGGGCGGGGTTGGTAGTGGCCGCTGTCTAGATAGGCGGGCACCACATCATTCACATTGGTGGCAGCGACGAAGTGCTCAACGGGTAGGCCGAGCTTCATCGCCAGCAAGCCGGCTGTGAGGTTGCCGAAGTTGCCTGAGGGAACGACAAAGGTGGGGAGTATCCCTTCCTCCAGCTGTCGGGCAGCGTGGATGTAGTAAAAGCTCTGGGGGACTAGACGCGAGAGGTTGATGGAGTTGGCCGAGGTCAGGTTGAGATTCTCAGAGAGCTCTCGATCGAGGAAGGCGGATTTCACCAGGGCCTGGCAGTCGTCAAAGGAGCCATCGACTTCGAGAGCGGTGATGTTGCCGCCGAGGGTGGTCAGTTGCTTTTCTTGCAGGCCGCTGACCTTTCCCTTGGGGTAGAGGATGACCACGCGGGTGCCGGGCACGTTGTGGAAGGCAGAGGCTACGGCGCCGCCAGTATCGCCAGAAGTGGCCACCAGCACGGTGAGCATCTGATCCTCATCACGAGTTAGCCATGCCATCAGGCGGGCCATGAAGCGAGCTCCGAAGTCCTTGAAGGCGAGGGTGGGGCCGTGGAAGAGCTCAAGGATGTGATCCTGCTCAGCGATGGTCACCACGGGAGCATCAAACTCGAGGGTGCCATTGACGATGTCCTCGATCGAGGATTCTGGAACGTCCTCGCCGAAGAAGGCCTTGGCCACGTTGAAGCCGATCTCTTGGAAACTGAGATTGCGATAACTGTCCCAGAAACCATCGGTCACCTGGGGTAGTTCCACCGGCATGTAGAGGCCGTTGTCCGCGGGTAGCGAACGAAGGATGGCCTCCTTCAGATCGACGCGCAGCGAGCGATCGTTGGTGGAGTAGTATTGCATGTGGTAGCAGAGATTCCGGTCAGTCCTCGATGACGTGGACGCCGTGCGGATTGATCTTGGAGACGTGGCTCTGGCAGGTCACCGGAATAGCGGAGAAGACCGCGGCGACTTCTTCGGCTGCCTTGCGGGCGATCTCTTCGCCTTCGCAGAGTGCAAACACGGAAGGGCCGGCGCCCGAGATGGAAAAGCCGAGCGCTCCAGCACCCATTGCGGCTCGCTTGGCTTTGTAGAACTCAGGAATGAGCTTTTGGCGGCGGGGTTCGGCGATGACGTCGTGGATGGAGCGGGAAATCAGCCCGTAATCGGACTGGATTAGGCCGCAGAGCAGGCCACCGAGGTTGCCGATCTGTTGGGTGGCATTTTCGAGGGGGATTTCCTTAGGCAGGATCTCGCGCGCAACCTTGGTCAAAACTTCGATGTCGGGATGAACCACCGCAGCCCAAAGGTTGTCAGGTGCGGGCAACTGGGCCACATCGAGTTCATCGTTCGAACGAATGAAGACGATGCCGCCGAGAAGACAGGGGGCAACGTTGTCTGCATGCCAAGCACCATCAGCTGCATATTCCCCCTGCATGGCGAAGGGGAGGAGTTGGCGTTTGTTGAGAGGTTCACCGATGAGCTTGTTGACTGCATAAGCTCCAGCCACAGCGGAGGCTGCAGAAGATCCCAAACCGGAGCCGAAGGGCATCTTTTTGTGGATCTCCATTTCAATCGGGCGATCCGTCATGCCGAGGTGCTTGAGGAGATCGAGGGCGGCGACACCGGCGGTGTTCTTTTCAGCCTGTTTGGGAAGCTTGCCGTCGTCGCCTGTGATCGCGGTGATATGAAGCCCGGGCTTGGTGCCATGGCGGACGATGATTTCGTCACCTGGGGAATCGATGGCGAAACCGAGCACGTCATAACCGCAAGCCACGTTGGCGACAGTGGCGGGAGCGAAGACTCGAATATCGGATGGGTTGGACATGATGGGGTGATTAAAAGAACCAGCTACTTCGCTTCTTGCGTTTGTATTTGCCGTCGCCCACAGAAATGACTTCGACGCGCACGCGAGTCAGTCCCTGGTCGTAAAAGCCGAGCTTTTTGGCGGCACGTGGTGAGACGTCCAAGATGCGGCCGTCAATGAAGGGGCCGCGGTCATTGATGCGCATTTTGGTGGATTTGCCGTTGCTCAGGTTGGTGACCTTGACCTCACAGGGAATAGGAAGGGTCTTGTGGGCTCCGGAAATGTCCCAGGGCATCATTTTTTCGCCAATAGCGGTGGTTCCACGTTTGAGACCGAAGAATTTGGACTCATTGTAATGCGAGGCGATGCCCGTGGCCCGGTAATTGAGGGCCTGTTTGACGCTCATTGGCGTGTAATGCTGCCCCCGAACGGTGTAGGGCCGCATTTTGTAGCCTTGGTAACCAGAGGAGCAGGCTCCCAGCGTGAAGACGAGGGAGCCGACAAGGAGGGCGATCAACCCTCGTTGGAACTTCGCGAACATCTTGAGTGGCGTCTTGCCGAAGGGATCAGGAATTCTGTTCGCGAATCACCTGCAGTGTGGTTGCGACCTTCTCCTTCATTTCTTTACCCGGTTTGAACTTCACCACGGCGCGTGCGGGAATGGGCACATCCTTGCCGGGGTTCTTCGGGTTGCGGCCAATCTTGGCCTTCATCTCACGCACCTGGAAGGCGCCGAAATTGCGCATCACCACAGAGTCGCCTTTGGCGAGCGAATCGGTCACTTCATCGATGAGAGTCTGAACGACTTCGAGAACATCTTGTTGGGTGAGCTCATGACCTTTGGCGCCGAGCTTGTTGGTGATGTTGATCGCGAGTTCGCGTTTGGTGATGGTGGCCATGGTGGGGACAGCAGTGAAAGAGTTCCGATGCGGGCGGATTGATAAACCCTGATACGCATTTGTCCCGTCTAAAATTCAATGAGTTATGAATTTTTTTGCTTGGGGTCTCAGGAATCGCCCTCAAGGACCAATTTCGAGGTCCGAAAATGCATTTTTGCGACGCGGTGAAGGGCCTGCTCTCCATGAGCGTCTACCAGGCGACGGCCCGCCTCGATGACTGTGTCGGAAGCGCCGAGTGGCAGTTCGATGCCAGATGCGGCGGATGTCTTTTCGATCCAGTCGACGAATCGTTCACGTGCAAGAATGGAGGCAGCAGCCACTGCGACATCGCTTTCACCTTTGGTGCGTTGATCGAGTTGGATAGAGATGCCCTGTTTCTTGAGTGCGCCCTGCAACAGTTCCGGTTTGGCGAATTGATCACTCAGTGCACGCGGGCATGAGGGGGTCGCATGGTGAAGTTTTTCGATCACTCTTGCATGACCCCAAGCCAACATGGAGTTGATGTTGCGAAAGCGTTTCTGCATGTCGTTGTAGCGCTCGGGTCCGAGAGAGACCATGTCCCACTTGCAGCCTGGCGTATTGCGGATGATTTCGGAAAGGGTGCGGATCCGTTTGGCGCTGGTGATGCGCTTGGAATCCATGATGCCGGCATCCATCAGGCTGCGGGCGATTTCCTTGTCGACATAGACTCCGGCGATGACCAAGGGGCCGAAAAAGTCGCCCTTGCCGCTCTCATCGATGCCGAAATGGGGTTCAAACTGCTCTGGATCGTGGATTTCCTCATATCCGAGCCGGGCTTCCCCCAGAATCTGGGGCTCGAGCGTGAATTTGACAAAATCCTCGGTTTCCGTGCCCTGCACGAGGACTTTCGGGCCCTTTTCGTAGACGGTGACGTTCAATTTAC
>CAZIPY010000369.1:0-1900 GCA_964541125.1 uncultured Luteolibacter sp.
AGTAGTGAATGACCCCCTCCTCCACGAAGGTCGGATTGTCGTGCGTGGTGGGACGGGTCGTTTCGGCACAGCCGCCCTGATCCACGGCAATGTCTACCAAGACACTGCCCGGCTTCATGCAGCGCAGCATTTCGCGCGTGATCAATTTGGGAGCCTTGGATCCAGGCACCAGCACGGCACCAATGAGTAGGTCGACCCGTGGCAGCAAATCCATCAGATGGCTCTGGTTGGAGTAAAGGGTGTGCGAGCCGCTCATAGTCATGTCCAAAAAGCGCATGCGCTCCAGATCGACTTCGAGAATGGTCACGTCCGCCCCGAGGCCCATGGCCATGCGCGCGGCGTTCACACCAGCGACTCCACCACCGAGAACGACCACACGACCGGGAAGCACACCAGGAACGCCGCCGAGCAAGACGCCACGGCCACCCGCGTGCTTGGCCAACGTGTAAGCACCGACGAGGGCAGACATGCGGCCAGCGATCTCACTCATGGGTTCGAGCAAAGGTAAACGGCCGTTCACGTCAATGGTCTCATAGGCGATGCAGGTGGCACCCGATGCCATCAGAGCTTCAGTCAGCTCCTTGTTGGCAGCGAGATGCAGGTAAGTGAAGAGCAGCTGCCCTTTGCGTAGGAGCGGGTATTCAGAAGGCAGAGGCTCCTTCACCTTTACGATCATCTCCGCCTGAGCAAAGACCTCCTCGTGGGTGTCCACGAGTTTAGCTCCCACCTTATCGTAGTCTTCGTCGCTGAATCCGGAACCAGATCCAGCGGTTGTTTCAACCAACACGGTGTGCCCGCGGTGAATGAGCTGATGGGCGACGGCGGGCGTCACCGACACGCGGTTCTCCTGCTCTTTGATTTCCTTGGGGATGCCGATGATCATGATCTTGCTAGCTGGTGAAATCATGAGCGCCACCAGCCTCTGCGGAAGCGCAAAAAACGTACCAAGAATGGCACCATCGAGCGTTTAAGGCTTCTCTGCGTCTTCTAGCACCAGTTTAGCATCGGCGATGCGGCGATTCTGGTCCGCTTGCATCAGAGAATCACGAATCGCCAGAAGCCTTGTCTTGGCATTTTTGGGTTCCGGCGCCTTGTCGAAGCCAGGCACCTCCCACCAGGCCCAATCGTCACTGCGCTGGGTAGCAAAGGCAATATGGCGCTTGGGATTGCCTGAAGCGCGTAGATTCCCCATAGGATTGCGGCCCCAAGCGTAGCGATAATGGATAGGCTGCTTCACGTGTGGGCTACTCAGCACCACCACCTTGCGATTGTATTGGGTCCGGCCCCTGCCGTCCTTGCCCGTCACCAGAGGCTCGGCCTTGGCTGGGAAATAGGCCTTATCGGCCCCAGAGATGGCAAAGCCCTCAATCACGGCTCCGCGTTCCTCCGGCTCGACCATATCATCGAGGTGCAGCCGAATGGTTCCATCCACGATTTCCATCTTAGTCACCATGGGTGGCTTCCAATACATCTGATGGGTCACACCATATTGGGTCGCCAGGGCCCAACGGGCCATGCGCTCGCCGGCAGGCAATTTGTTCTGCGGATGATACCAGGCATGGCGCAAATTGAAGCTGCTAGCGAAGCCGACGTTCTTGTCCCCGCGCTCATGGAACTCGAGAAATGTCTTGTACTGGGCCTCTCTGACCTGAATCCCATGGTTCATCATGCTCTCACAGAAGTTATCCAGGGTTTGCGGATTGTTGTCGGTGCAAAGTGAGATGATGCCGAAGGGCAGCTGAGGATCTTCAAAGGCAGCACGCCATGACTCAATCATCTGCGTGAACACCGGATGGTAGAAACGCTCGGCATCCTCCCGTGAGTTATTGAAGCCTTGGTGGTAGATCGCACCCTTCACTGGAAAACCTGCAATCGGAGCGATGAAGCTGTTGAAGCAGTT
>CAZIPY010000370.1:0-3306 GCA_964541125.1 uncultured Luteolibacter sp.
AGCAAGAATTGTGAGAGCCGAACTTCAATTGCCGACAATGCCGAACAAGTCGCGGATGATCAACTGCCTGCCCGCCTTGAGCCGAACACCATATGACCAATCTACCATCAACCTTGAAGTCGGAGCGCGCTGTCGGCAGGCAATGACATCGCTTTGACGTTGATATGGTTGTAGTTTTGTCAATGGGCAAAGTGGGTTTGTGTTCACTGTTTTTGTATCGAGCTTTGCTGATTCGAAAACCGCAAAGGAGAAGTAAGGGATGCTGGGCGTGGTGTGCTGTTTCGCGCAGACTGGTATGCTGATCTTCGTGGGCCTGTCCTCGTAGATCTCTCGTACTTGGAACCACAATGTTCGTCTTCACCTTTGGTCTTTTCCTTTCTCTTGCCTCGCGTGCTCACCCTCGATCGGGCTAACGCAGAACGTCATCAAGGGCTGACCTTGCGCCTGGTTGTGAGGTCTGATCCCTCACTTCTCTTTTACGGTCTTGTTGGTCTTTTTAACTTTTTTTCGGGGTGATTGAATTCGTTGAGCAGGACATTCTTTTTTGAAAGCCCCCCCCCAAGGACGACGTCCGGGGTTTTCTAAAAAGGATGGAGTGCGGTGGGTTGTGAGATCATGAGTTTTCTTGGACAGGCATGGGGAGCTTGAGTTTGACCTGAAGCTCCCAGAGGAAGCCGCAGAGCTCGCGAGCGATGGCGACGATGCATTTGCTGTCGCGAAGACCGCGGGCTCTGAGGCGGCGGTAGCGTTTGCTGAGGCGTTGTTGCATGCGCCAGGAGAGCATTTTGACTTCCTGAGGTTGGCCGTGTTGTCGTTGGGAAAGTTGGGCGCTAATTTTGGGTTCGCGTCGATAGGCTTGTGCTGACTCGCAAAGCATCCATCGGGCATGGCCGTTGCCGCATTTGGTGATGCTGCCTTGGCGGCGTTTGGTGCCGCTGCTGTCTTCGCCGGGGACAAGTCCAAGGAAGGCCATGAGTTGACGCGGGGATTTAAAACGTCGGAGATCTCCAACTTCGCTGACGAAGGTCATGGCGGCGACTTCTTTAAATCCCTTGCAGGCCATGAGGGCTTCGACGATGGGACGCCATTCCCAGTCGGTGAGGACCTGTTTCATTTTATCTTCGAAGGCAGCGACGCGCTCGAGGCAGGCGTCGATGGTCTGGAGGTAGCCTTCGAGGACCATGTTTTGGGTGGGGTCTGGCAGGGTGAGGTGGCGAAGGTAGTTCATGTGGGAAGGAGTCCAGGTGGACTTGCCCTCGTAGCGGATGCCGTTGCGCAGGAAGAAGGATTTGAGGCGTTGCTTGGCACGGGAGAGGTCGTCGGAGGCGTCGGTGCGGGCGCGGCACAGGTCTCGCACGGCTTCGTCAAGAGCGGGCGGGATGCGGACTTCGGTCACGTCGCCGTTGCGAAAGAGGCGGGTAATCTTCTTGGCATCACGCTTGTCGGTTTTGATCTTCTCGTTGGGTTTGCGTTCGGTCTTGGAGGGCGACATGACGACACAGTCGACCTTGAGTTGAAGAAGTCGGCGGGCGAGGACGAAGCCGGTGGGCCCGGCTTCGTAACACACCTTGAGATCCTGGAGTTTGACTTCGAGCTTCTTAGCGAGAGCGCGGAGGGCACGTTCGGCTGCGAGGTTGCTGCCGCCACAGGAACCGTGGAAGAGAGGTTCCTTTCGTGAGCCTTCGTAAGTGTATGCGATAGCGATTGAATCCTTGTGGACGTCGAGCCCGATGTAGTATGTCTTGTTCATGGCGTATTCAGGTATTTTTCTTACTTTGTTGGATAGGTCTCCTCGCCGTGGCGGCGGAGAGATAGCCCACGAAAACCCTGGATACGCCGCCTCTTTTATCAAGGCCCGGTACCGCCGGGAACAACCATAGAATCTGGCGTAGGTGATAGCCGCCGGTCCGCCGAAGGCGTGGGCTCCGCGTTTGGCCGCCGTGAAGCCACCCCCGGCTTGGGCGCCGATGTACATCCACTTGCCTTTGCGGATGGCGAGGTGACTGGGCTTGAAAGGAGAAATGACGAGGTGGTCGCTGATGCGGGTGATTGGGGTGTAGGTGAGGGCAGGTCGGTTCTTGGTGCTTTTTTGACGCTGTCGTTTGAGGGCCTTGCATCCGGTCAGGGCTGCAAAGGTCGCGAAGAAGTCGATGTTGGAGACGAGTTGCTTCGAAGTGGAGCCGGCTTTGATCTTCTTTGGCCAGCGAGCGATGAAGGGAACTCGGTGTCCGCCTTCCCAGGCGCTGAATTTGTACCCTAGCAGATCACCATTCATGCGGTGACCAGCATCCCAGGCATTCTGCCCTCCAACATTGAACATGCCTCCGTTGTCGCTGGTAAAGATGACGAGGGTGTTGTCGGCGACCCCTTGCTCATCGAGAGTCTTCATGACTTCGCCGACCATCCAGTCGAGCTCATGGATGAAGTCACCGTAGGGTCCGCATTTGCTCGTGCCTTTAAAGCGTGGGGCGGGCGTGAAGGGATGGTGGATTTGTGTGGTTGAGAGATAGAGGAAGAAAGGCGTTTTCTTTTGTTCCTTGATCCAAGTGGTGGCCTTCTCAACCAACTTTGTGCCAACGGCTTCGTCATCGTAGAGCTGGTGTGCGGCATCAGCTCCGCCGATTTGATTCAGTCCCATTTTTTCAGGGAAGAGGCGGGTCTTGGCCTTCTTGCCAAAGACGAAAGGGTCCTCGTCGACCAATCCCACGACCTTGTGATCTTCAACCCAGACGAAAGGCGGGTGGCTGTTCACCACTGGCACACCGAAATAGTAGTCAAACCCCAATTCAAGCGGACCGGGTTTGAGCTCACCGTTCCAGTTTGGCGCTTTCTTTCCAAACCCCAGGTGCCATTTTCCAATGCAGGCGGTGGAGTAGCCCGCTTCTTTGAGAAGGTCGGCGGTGGTCTGGCGTTCGGTGTCGATGATGAGTCCTGTTTTAAGAAAGACCGGGCGATTGTGCCCGAAGCGATGTGGGTAAACCCCGGTCATCAGGGCGTAGCGCGATGGAGTGCATACCGCGGAGGCTGAATGAGCATCAGTGAATCGACGTCCCTCAGCGGCGAGTTGATCGATCTCAGGTGTCTTAACCTTGGTGGCGCCGTAGCACCCGAGATCTCCGTATCCGAGATCATCCGCGAAGATGACGACGATGTTGGGCTTGGAATCCTCGGCGAGAGAAAAGCTGCCCATGAGGCAGCTGATGGTGATGAATTTCAGGAAGTTCATTGTCTTTTTGGAGCGCAGCGTTCGCCATCGAGGTAGCGCTTCAGTAGCTTGCTCATGGTCGCTACCTTTTCGGGATGTTG
>CAZIPY010000371.1:0-22582 GCA_964541125.1 uncultured Luteolibacter sp.
GTGGTGAGTTCGGTCGCACCGTCTACTGCCAAGGCAAGCTCTCCGAGACCAACTACGGTCGCGATCACCACCCTCGCGCCTTCTCCATGTGGTTGGCCGGTGGCGGCATCAAGGGCGGCATGACCTACGGTGAAACCGACGAGATGAGCTACAACATCGTCCAGAACCCGGTGCACATCCGCGACCTGCACGCTACCATGCTCGATCTGCTCGGTATTAAGCACGAGAACTTCACCTACAAGTTCCAAGGTCTTGATGCTCGACTCACCGGGGTTGAGCCGGCGAAGATCATCAAGGATATCTACGCCTAGATTGGATTGCTCTCTGCGTCTGGCCTGCTGGTAAATCTCGAAATAGTACCGGTTTGAATATGAAAGGGATCATGATGGCGTTGATGGTTGTGCTGCTGGGTGTTTTCTCGGCTTCTGCCGAAGATAAGAAGCCGGAGGTCGATCGATTGGATCCGGCTGCCGTAGCCAAGGCATTTGCGATTGCGCTTGCGAATGGGCGCATGGATGAGGCTGTCGAGTTCGTGATCCTGGAAGATCGAGAGGACTTTAGAAATGAATTGGCAATAGGTGTCCCCGAATTGCCCAAGAAGCCGGAAGTTGTCGTGAGATTTGAGAAAGACCGTAAGCGGGCTGGCGTGAACATTGCAAATGCCAAGCCGCGAGCGAACGGAAGACCTCCCATTGGTTTCAATATGGAACTGGTCGATGGGAAGTGGTGGGTCGTGAAGTAGAGATCTAGGCGAAGAAACTGCTAGATCAATTTTTCTGCAACTCGTGGAGAGGTGCGGGGTTTTATTTTATATGACGGGCTCACACATCCCGTTCCCGAAACTCAAACCTCAGACATCCCATGAAACTCATCCCGACACTCTGCATTGCCGCCGTATCCGCAATGCTCATCAATACCGCCGATGCACGGCCCAAACACCGCGTGGCCTGCAAGATCCATAAATCCAAGGTCAACACCCCTTGGGAAAAACGTGCCGACACCAACGACAACGGCCGTGTTTCGCCCAGTGAGCGCAAAGCCGTTCAAGAGAAACGCGTGGTCGACACCGAGCGCGAGGAGCGCATCGACAAGAATGACGATGGTGTGATTGGGCGCGTTGAAGCTCGCCGCGCTTGGGCCAAGCGCCGTATCGCGGGCAATAATCGCTGAATCAACCATTCAGATTTTCAGTAGGGTAGATCACTGAAGTGGTCTACCTTTACTGTATATGGGGTGCACATGAGCACAAAGGAGAGGGGTTGCTCGGATGATCTCGAGTTGCAACTCCACTCGGGGTTTTGCTAGGTTCCCCGCCATGTTTTTTCAGCGAAACAACATCTATGTGGCTGTGATTACTGCCTGCCTAGCCCCAAGCGTGTTCGCTAACTTGGTCCCCAATCCCGGTTTTGAGGCGGGCTCTTCATCAGCCCTGTGGGGAGGATCGACGGTGGTCAAAACCAACAAACGGACCGGAACCTATGGAGCGGAAATCCCGGACAATGCCGGCTACCAGCAGACCATCAGCGGCCTCAGCCCGAACACGACTTACACTTTCAGTGCCTATGTGAAGACCGTTGGCGGCAGTGCCGTCATTGGAGTCAAAAATCACGGCGCTGCACAGATGACCGAATCCTTCAACGCGGCAGGCTTTATTCTGGTGGATATTGAATTCACGACTGGAGACGGAGTGACCTCCGCTGACTGTTTTGTCTACAACGGTGCCGGAGGGGCGACCATGGTCTACGCTGATGATCTCAGCCTTTCGCTCACGGGAATTATTCTGCCGCCCCTTGCTGGCGCAGTCGGTGATTACGAATTGGTGTTCAGTGATGAATTCAACACTGAGGGAGCCATTGATCTAACCAAATGGAAGCCGGAGATCGGCTTTCAGCGTAATGAAGAAGAACAATACTATCAGGCTGAAAATCTCAGCCAAACGGGTGGTAATCTGGTGATCACTGCCAAACGTGAGACGGTGTTGAATGCCAATTATGATCCCAACTCCGGGGATTGGCGTAAAAAACGCGAATATGCCTACTGGACATCGGGTAGTATACTCACCGTGGACTCTTTTGACTTCCTTTATGGCAAGATCGAATGCCGTGCCAAAGTGAGTAATCTGCAAGGAACTTGGCCGGCGATCTGGACAGTTGGAGCTGGTGCGGAATGGCCGGCCGGTGGGGAAATCGACATTATGGAAAACTACAAGGGCGAGATTTTGGCCAACTTCGCGATTGCAAAGAGCGGTCGCTGGGAAGCGGATTGGAATGCTACCAGCAGAAGGAATGTGAGCACCCTTGGAGCCAATTGGGCAGACAGCTTTCATACTTGGGAATTGGTGTGGAGCCCAACGTCCGCCGCCATCCTTTTGGATGGAGTCACCCTCAATTCCTACAATCCTGCCACCAAGAACCACTCTGGTTCGTTTGCGTATCCTAATGTCGCACCTTTCCAAACCTTCGCTCAACTCCTGTGGCTGAATCTGGCAATCGGTGGTGGCGGAGGGGGAGATTCTTCCGGTCTGCCCAACGAGACCGTCTATCTCGTGGATTATATCCGCGTATACCAGAGGCAGCATCCGGGCTTCCAGTCCAACATGGCCATGCTCAATGCAGACGATGTCCGGCTCGACTTCAATACGGTCAAAGGCCGTCGTTATTCGGTTAAAGAGAGCACAGATCTCTCCAGCTGGACGCCGCTGACCAACCTGCGAGGCACCGGCCAGACGATGAGCCACGCTGCCGAGGACTCCCTCGGCGGGCCGAGGAAGTTCTTCAGGGTAGAAGCCGATAATACCCAGTGGATAGATCCGGCCACTCCTGTTCCGTAGCGATGATTACTGCTCGGTCTTGAGTGAGGCCATGTAGTCCACGAGCGAATTGAACTGCTCAAGAGTCAGTCCGGCGGCAAGGCCGGGAGGCATCATCGACTGGGGCATGGCTTTTTGCTCCTTCACGTCGGCCCGCTTGATCTTGCTCGCTACGCCGGCGATGTTGCGCAGTTCGATCACGCCATCGGCTTCGTTGACGATGAAGCCCATGTGCGAAGCACCTTTCTTGGTGGTGATGAGGGTGGTTTGGAAACCCTGGGACACCACAGCGTTGGGATTGAGCACGGATTCCACGAGGTAGTCGCGGGTGAACTTAGAACCGGCGGAACCGAGGTAGGGACCTTTCTGCACGGCCTTGGGATCCACGGCGTGGCAGGCCACGCAACCTTGGGCGGTGTAGATGCGTTTGCCTTCGGCGAGGTCACCCTTGCCGGCGGAGCCCATAACAAACTGCATGACTTCCTTCGCATCGAGCTGGGCGATGGGCTTGCCACCACTACTGGCGCCTGAGGTGGCATTCTTGGCGCGTTTGGCGGCAGCAATCAGCTCGTCATTATCCCAGTTGAGGCCTTCTTCGATCTGCTTGTCATAGCCAGCTAGCTTGAGCTGGGCAACGGCGTCGAAGAAGCCGACTTCCTTGGGGGTCTTCACGGTTTGCTTCTTGGCCTCTTCGCGCCAGCGGTCCTTGGCGAGCGGGCTGGTGGTCACGGTGAGGATGGCCTTCCAGGCGATGGTGCTGATGGCGTCGTTGCTCTTGGCGGCGATCTGACGCAGCGGCTTGATTTGCTCACCACGTTTGGTCTCGTTGATGAAGTCGTTGATGGCCTGCTCACCTTCGGTGGGCAGCTTCTCTTCGCTGACCCAAGCGCCGAGGATGTCGAGTTGCTGGGGTAGCACAGTTTTGGGATTGCCACGCAGGATGGCTTGGTAGCATTCGAGGCGACGCTCGAAGGGCTTCTTGCTGTCCTTGGCGGCATCGATGAGAACCTTCACCTGATCGGCGGCCGGGTTGGGATTGCCGAGGGCGAGCATCACCGGATCGAGACCGGGGATCTTGAGCTGGGAGATGGCGATGCGGTTGGTGGCCAGGCCCGAGAGATACTTGCCTTGCAGTTTCTCGGGCAGTTTGCCGTAGCCTTGTTCCAGTGCGCCACGAATCTTGGCCGAGGCCTCCCATTCGACGGGCTTGTAGTAGGGGCCACGGTCATCGGGACGGGTGCCCCACCAGGCTTTGCCGTCCCACTTGTCTTCTTTGAAGTGGAGGCGGGCAAGAGTGATCAGGACGTCGAGGGTTTGAGCGCCATCCTTGGAGCTCTTGGTCATGGCGATGAGGCCGTCGACGACGTCATCGCTGTGAAGTTCGTTCATGGCCTTGAGGCAGAGCCAGCGGGTGTCGGCATTGCTGACGCCAGCCATCATGGCCTTCACGTTGCCCAGCGAGCTCAGGGCCTGCATGGCGGTGTGCATGAGGCGGGGAGACACGCCTGGTTCGTCCCATTTTGTGGAGGCGGCGATGATGGCAGGGGCAGCATCCTTGGCGCCCAGACGCTCGAGGCCGACGAGGGCCTGCTGCACCACGCGGGGATTGGGATCGTTGAGAGACTTGATGTAGAGATCGACGGGCACACCTTCGAGCTCACTCTTGCGGTCAGTCATGGCACGCAATGCATACTCACGCACGGCATCATCTTCGACCAACTGAGCAATGGATGGGGTGGAGGCGATGCCGATCAATTGTTTGCAGGTGAAGATGGCGGCGACGCGCGCCTCCACGGACTGCTTGGCATCTTTGGCGATGGCATAGATGTCGTTGAAGAGGGTCTTGCCGGTCTTGCGCTTGAGGATCTCGCGGGAGGCTTCGAAGCGCTGGGTGTGCGAGGCGCTGGTCAGGAGCTTCACGAGTTCGTCGTCCTTGGCCTTGGCCACATCGACATACTTGGCGGGTTCCACGCCCTTGGCGGTAACGATCTGGATCTTGCCGACCTTCTTGCCCTTGCCGGCGAACTTGAACTTACCGCCGTCCCAGTCGGCGATGTAGAGACGGGAGAAGCCGTCGACGTCGATATCGGTGGCGCGGGCCACTTTATGGAAGACGCCCTGCTCGATCTCGTAGCTGGCGCCCACTTGCTTGTGCTTGTGGTAGTAAATGTTGCCGGTGGTCCAGTCGCAGGAGTAGAGCATGTTGCCGAACTCGCCGGGGAAGCCGGGCTCGGCCACCCACAGGCCGCCAGTTCCCGATCCACCACCGTAATCAGCGAGCGGAGTCACCATCTCGTCCTTGAAGTTATGGTAGAGGCGCGGGTAGCCGTGGTCACCCAGGGCTGTGTAGTGGTGGAAGCGGGTGTTCCAGCCCTTGCCATCGTTGGTGTTGTCGCGGCTGAACATGTCGAGGGTAGGGGAGATGGCCGCATCACAGGTGTTGCGGGTCATTACGGCGTAGGGTTCCACTTCCGAGCCATCGGGACGCACGCGAACGATGCCGCCGCCGTGGAGTAGGTATTCGCTGCCATCGGTGCCCTTGGCGGGTGTGCAACCGAAGTCACCCACGGCAATGTAGAGCCAGCCGTCGATGCCCATGCGCACGCCGTTGGTGGTGTGGTCAGCGCCACGGGGGTGCTCGATGCCGCCACCGAGACCGGTGACCAGCACCTTCTTCTCGTCGGAAACACCATCGCCATCGGTGTCGCGGAAGGAGCTCATGTAGGGCGGGTGAATGAGATACAGGGTGTCGCCAACGATGTGACCGCCACGGGGGCTGTCGACGTTGGGGACGAAGTGGACGAACTTGTCGGCCTTGCCGTCGCCATCGGTGTCGGTGCAGCGAATGATGCGGCCCATGTCCTTGACCTTGCCGAGCGAGCCGTTCTGGTCGGAGGAGACGTAGACGTCGCCATTGGGGGCTACGGTGATGGCCGCGGGGTAGTCGGCGTCGAAGGGCTCGGCGAAGGTTTTGATTTCGAAGCCTTCGGGAACGGCGAGGGCGGTCGCGGCAGAGGCGAGGATGAGCAAGGATTGGCGTTTCATAGCGATTTGGCTGAAGAAGAGGCTGAGTAGAAGATACGGAAATGGGGGCTTTGTCTGTCTGAAAGTTTGGTTGGAACTAGTACCGTCAATGGGTCAGCTGGAGCGCATCAGGTCGATCAGCGGCCGTTTTCCCTGATGGAGGGTGTTGCGACATTTGTAGCGGGCCACATCGTCGGGCATGGTTTCCAAGACTTGGATCAGGTTTTCCCATAGCGTGGCATTCTCTCTGAGTGAGATCAGGGGAATGGGCTGAATGCGGATGCCCATGACCACGGCTCCCTCGATGGCGGTGAAGAGCTGGTGTTCGATGCGCAAATGGACTTCGTCCAACTCAACGCTTTCGTCGATGGCTTGGTGCTCGAGATCCGGATGGTAGTTGAGCTTGGCGCTGCGCGTGAAACTCCAGTTGGCGCGTTGGAAGGCTTTGCCGGGTTTCAATTCAGTCAGAAACTTGTGGATCATTTCACCGATCTGCGCATTGAGCCGCGGTACCACGGCATGGATCTCGTGGATGGGATGATCCAGCCATTTGGCCGGCCTCCAAGAGGAAGGAAAGCAGACGGCGGCGGCCACCAATTTCATGGTCTCCTGATCCATGACAATGAGATCGGGCTCGATCTTGCGGGCGATGGAGGGCAGGTCGCTCGAGTCCTCCAGACGACAGCCCCAATTTTCAAGACTGGCATGGAGCTTCTTAAGGAAGGGCTCAAAATCGTCGCTGACCGCCAGATAAGGATCCGGATTCTGGTCGAGAATGGTCTGCTTTTCATGCATGAGTTCCTCGTCCGAATCCTTGGTGGCGAAGAACTCCGCGGGGTCCGCCTTGCGCATTCGAAAGGCCCAGGCGAAATCGCCGCCGGGAAAGGTCTGATGCAAGGGGTTGGACTGTCTCATGATGCGCCCTGAATCATGGATTTGCGGGGGTGGGAGGCTCAATCAAAACTATCGCATCATCAAATCAAGATATGATGATTTGTTCCTTGATTCCCCTCCTGTCGAGACCTAGCCTGCGGCATGCCGCAGACCGACTGCACCCCGGAACTCACCCAGGCCTTCGCCGAGCGCATTCTCGTGCTCGATGGAGCCATGGGAACGACCATTCGTGAGTACGGGCTGGATGAGCTGCAGGCACGCGGTAAACGTTTTGCGGATGCTCCCAAGGATCTCCTCAACAACGGCGACATCCTCAGCCTGACCAAGCCGGATGTCATCACTGACATCCACCAGCGCTTCTTCGAGGCCGGTGCGGACATTTGTGAGACCAACACCTTTTCGGCGACGACCATCGCGCAGAGCGAATTCTTTGTCGACGATCCGCGTGACTCGGGTGGTCGCAAGGACGAGGAATTTTTCCAGAAGATCATTGAGGACCCCAAACTCATCGAGCTGGCTCACGACCTGAATGTCGAGTCCGCCAAGCTCTGTCGTGAGGCCGCCGACCACGTGGCCAACGAAACAGGACGCCAGCGCTATGTGGCCGGAGCCATTGGCCCAATGACGGTCTCATTGACGAACTCCCCCGATGCCAACGATCCGGCGTTTCGGGTGGTGAACTTCGATCAGGTGCTTGAGGCCTACAAGGCGCAGGTGCGTGGCCTGATTGAAGGTGGTAGTGATCTGCTGATGATCGAGACCATTTTCGATTCTCTCAATGCCAAGGCTGCAGCCGTGGCAGTGCAGGAGGTCTTTGATGAGGACGGTCACCGATTGCCTGTCATTCTCTCCGCAGCGGTCGGTCGAGGTGGGGAGACCATGATTTCCGCACAGAAGGTGGAGGCCTTCTGGAATGCTTTCGCTCATTTGAAACCCATTGCAGCCGGTCTCAACTGCTCGCTGGGTCCCGATCTGCTCCAGTCTCATTTGGAGGAACTCTCCAATTGTGCGACGACCCATGTGTCCTGCTACCCCAACGCCGGTCTGCCTAATCCCTTGGCGCCTACCGGTTTCGATCTTGAGGCGCCCGACATGGCGAAGTTTATGGGCGACTTTGCCGATCAGGGTCTGCTCAATCTTGCGGGCGGCTGCTGTGGCAATACTCCGGATCACATTGCAGCCATCGCTAAGGCGCTCGAAGGCAAGGCGCCGCGAGAAGTCCCACAATACCAAGCCAAGCCGCTCACCCATCAGTCATGAGTTCTGAGCTGCCCAACACGCTGCGACTTTCCGGAACGGAGGCCTACAACCTTACGGCGGAGAAGCGCTTCCTGATGATCGGGGAGCGCACCAACGTCGCAGGCTCGCCGCGCTTCGCCAAATTGGTAAGGGCCGAGGATCTGGAGGCGGCAGTGGAAGTGGCGCGCCAACAGGTCGCGAACGGTGCGGACGTCATCGACATCTGCTTTGACGACGGCCTGATCGACGGTAAGGCGATGATGACTCGTTTCCTGAACCTGCTTCAGGGCGAACCGGATGTGGCCAAGGTGCCCATCATGGTGGATTCCTCCAAGTGGGAGATCCTCGAGGCCGGCCTCAAGTGCCTGCAAGGCAAGGGCATCGTCAACTCCATCTCGCTCAAAGAGGGCGAAGAGAATTTTAAGAAGCAGGCCCGTCACATTATGCGCTATGGCGCGGCGGTGGTGGTGATGGCCTTCGATGAAGACGGTCAGGCGGCCACCTACGAAGATAAGATCCGCATTTGTGAACGTGCCTACAAGGTGCTGGTCGATGAAGTCGGTTTCAATCCCTGCGACATCATCTTCGATCCCAACATCCTCACGGTGGCCACCGGTATGGAGGAGCATAACAATTACGCGCTGGATTTCATCCGAGCCACGGAGTGGATTAAACAGAACCTTCCAGGTGCCCGCGTGTCCGGTGGAGTGTCCAATATCTCCTTCTCTTTCCGCGGCAACAACGTGGTGCGCGAGGCCATGCACTCCGCTTTCCTCTACCACGCCGGCAAGGTTGGCATGGACATGGGTATCGTGAATGCCGGGATGCTGGAAGTGTACGATGAGATCCCCAAGGATCTGCTCGAACACGTGGAGGATGTGATTCTCAACCGTCGTGACGATGCCACTGAGCGCCTGCTCGACTTTGCCGAGCAGTTCAAGGGGCAGGGTGGTAAAAAGCGCGAGGAGGATCTGAGTTGGCGCGAGGGGACCATTGAGGAGCGACTCGAACATGCCTTGCTCAAAGGCATCGACAAGTTCATCGATGAAGACACCGAAGAAGCGCTGAAGAAATACGAGCGTCCACTTAAGGTGATTGAGGGGCCCCTGATGAGCGGCATGGGTGTGGTCGGCGACCTCTTTGGCGAGGGCAAGATGTTCCTGCCTCAGGTGGTCAAGTCCGCCCGGGTGATGAAGAAGTCCGTGGCCTGGCTAACGCCATACATGGAGGCGGAGAAGGCGGCCAATCCCAACCAGCGTTCGGCTGGAAAGTTCGTCATTGCGACGGTGAAGGGCGATGTTCACGACATCGGCAAAAACATCGTGGGCGTGGTGCTTTCTTGCAACGGTTTCGAGGTCACCGATCTCGGTGTGATGGTCTCCTGTGACAAGATTTTGGATACCGCCGAGGAGATCGGCGCCGATGTGATTGGTTTGTCCGGCCTCATCACACCTTCACTCGACGAAATGGTCCACGTGGCCAAGGAGATGGAGCGCCGTGGCATGAAGCAACCGCTATTGATCGGTGGGGCGACCACTTCGGCTGCGCACACCGCGATCAAAATTGCCGAGCATTATTCAAATCCTGTGGTACATGTCCTCGATGCTTCGAGGTCGGTGCCCGTTACCACCTCGCTGTTGTCGGAAGACCAGAGAGCCGATTTCGTGAACGAAAATCTCGAAAAGCAGGAAAAGCTGCGTGACAACTACAACACCGGGCCGAAGCGGGCTACGCTGACTCTGGAGGAGGCACGGGCAGCGGGTCCCAAGTTGGATTGGCATCAGAAAGACATTGCCGTGCCCAAGGTGATGGGTGTGCGCCAAGTGCCGCATTTCGATCTGCGCGAGCTTGCTCAATACATCGACTGGACGCCCTTTTTCCATGCTTGGGAGATTCGGGGGGTCTGGGACCGTGAGAATCAGGTACTCAAGACCCGCAATGAAGAGGGAGCCAAGCAGGCGGCTGAACTTCACAAGGATGCCCTTAAGTGGATCGACTACATCGCCGACAACAAGCGATTTGCTCCCAAGGGCTGTTTCGGTTTCTTCGCCGCCAATTCAGATGGGGACGACATCATCGTTTGGGAAAACGAATATCGGAAAGAGGAGAAGGCGCGTCTCCATACCCTGCGTCAGCAGATCAAGAAGGACAGTGGTAAGCCCAACGTTGCTCTCTCGGATTGGATCGCACCTTTGCCGCTTCAGGATTTCATCGGCGGCTTTGTTGTTGGCATTCATGGCGCGGACCATCTGGCTAAGGAGGTGGAGGAGCGCAACGACCCCTACGGCGCCATCATGGTCAAGGCCTTGGCCGACCGCTTTGCCGAGGCCTTTGCTGAACTCATGCACCACTGGGCCCGTGTGGTCTGGCGCTACGAAAAGGAAGATGAACTGACCCTCGACCAGCTCATCCACGAGAACTACCGCGGCATCCGTCCGGCACCCGGTTATCCGGCCCAACCGGACCACACCGAGAAGCCCATTCTCTTTGATCTCCTCAATGCGACCGAAACCACCGGGGTTGAGCTGACCGAGAGCTGCGCCATGCATCCTGGAGCGGCCGTCTGCGGTCTCTACATCTCCCATCCCGACAGTCATTACTTTGCGATATCCGACCTGCAGAAGGATCAGATCGAGGATTACGCAAGCCGCAAGGGAATGAGCGTCGAAGAGGCCGAGAAATGGCTCGGTCCTTGGTTGGGTTACGCCACATAAGGAAATCCGGTCAGATTTGACCTAGCCCGAAAATTTCACGAAAATTTTCGCCCGAAGGGCCGATACGCCCCGACATGTCGGGGCTATCGGGGCTAGCCCCGACCAATCAGCATGCATGGCCAAATTTTATGGCTGCTGCATGGTCGGTTTTTCGGATCGGACCATTAAGAATCAGCTACATCCGAAAAATACATTTTTAACTTCGTTGAAAATGTGGGCTAGACGTGGGGTGGGAGCGGGTCCACCGTGGCTCACATGACACGAATCAAAGGACTTTTCAGCGCATGCGTGGCATTGGCCATGACCACCACCCTGCACGCCGGAGGCGAAGGTTGGGTGACCGACTTTGAAGCCGCCAAGGCCCAGGCTGCCAAGGAAGGCAAGGATCTGCTCATCGACTTCACCGGCTCGGACTGGTGTGGCTGGTGCATCCGACTCAAGAAGGAGGTTTTCGTTCACGATGCCTTTAAGGAAGGGGTTAAGGACAAGTTCGTGTTGGTGGAACTCGATTTCCCCCGCAACAAGGAGAAGATCGCGCCCGAGACGCTCGAGCAGAACAAGGAGCTCGGCAAAAAATATGCCGTTCGCGGTTATCCCACCATCCTGCTGACGGATGCTGAAGGTCGCCCGTATGCCAAGACCGGCTATCGCCGTGGTGGTCCCGATCCTTATGTCGCGCATCTTGACGAGTTGCAAGCCGCTCGCATCAAACGGGATGAAGGTTTTGCGGCGGCTAAAACGGCCGAAGGTGTGGAGAAGGCCAAGGCATTGGCCGCGGCATTGAAGTCCATGAGTATTACCGATGGGCAGGTCGCCACCTTCTACGGTGCTGTGGTCGAACAGATCAAAGCTTCCGACCCGGAAGATGCTTCCGGCTATCTTAAGGGTTTGGAACAGGCCAAGCGCATCGACGCCTTCCGCAAGAAGTTGAACGGGCTCGCACGCAAGAAGGACATGGAAGGTGCCATCAAGTTGGTGGATGCCACCCTCGCTGAAGGTGGGTTTGAGGCACAGGAAACCCAGAACCTGATGATGACCAGAGCCATGATCTGCTCCAACATGAAGCGCTACGACGATGCTTTGGAAAGCATCGACAAGGCACTGGCCGCCAATCCTGAAGGTGCCAGCAATGATCGCATCAAGAAGATGCGTGAGCAAATTGCTGCTTCCAAGGCCAAGGCAGAAGCCCCCAAGCCTGAAGCTCCCAAGCCGGCCCCAGCTGAAGAAGCACCCGCTGTTCCCGCCGCTCCCGACATTAAGGAAGGTGTCAAAGAGCCGGTCCGCGCTCGCGACAAAGAATAATCGCGAACGGAATCACCATGCGCATTGAGGTCATCAATACCGGTACGGAGTTATTGCTCGGTGGCAGGCTCAATACGCATGGAGCCTGGTTCGGTCAGGAGCTCTTCAAGCTTGGGCTGCGCATTGAGCGGCAAGTCACCGTGCCCGATGGCGATGCCATTCGCGAAGCGTTGGTTGATGCCGTCGAACGTGCTGATGCAGTGCTGGTGACTGGTGGTCTTGGGCCGACCAGTGATGATCTGACCCGCGAGATCACGGCCGAGGTTCTAGGTCTCGAGATGATCGAGGATGAGGCGGCGCTACGCTCAATGGAGGCCTTCTTCGCCCAGCGTGGTCGCAAGATGGCGGACTCCAATCGCAAGCAGGCGATGAATCCGGTGGGTGCCGATGTGCTTCCCAACGGCCAAGGGACAGCTCCCGGTGTCTACGTGCCTCCTCGTCTCAATGGTCGAGCCAACTGCGCGGTGTTTCTACTGCCTGGTCCGCCACGCGAGCTTTACCCCATGTTTCAGGATGAGGTGACGCACCGCCTGCGTGCCCTGTCTGGAATCGAGACCGTGCACCCGGTGTTGGAGTTGAAGTTCACCGGCATCGGCGAGAGCGACTTCCACCAGCAGGTGGATGCCCAGCTCGCCGAGATTGCCGATTTGGAGTTCGGTTATTGCGCTCACATTGGCGAACTCGACCTGCGCTTGATCGGCCCCGACACGGCCCTCGATGAGGCTAGGTCTCTCATTATCGATCACTATGCCTCCTACCTGATTAGCGAAGACGGTTCTTCCTTGGAGGAGACCGTGATTCGTCTGCTCACCGAACAGGGCAAGACCTTGGCTACGGCTGAAAGTTGTACGGGTGGCCAGATTTCCCAACGCCTGACCGATGTGCCCGGTTCTAGCGCTGCCTTCACCCACGGCTTCGTGACTTATGCCAACGAGGCCAAGATGCAGATGCTTAGTGTCTCAAGCGAGAGTCTCGAACAGCACGGATCCGTCAGCGAAACCGTAGCCAAGGAAATGAGTGCCGGTGCGCTGGAGAAGAGTGGCGCCGACCTTGCGGTGGCGGTCACTGGGATCGCCGGCCCGGATGGCGGCACCGAGGAAAAGCCGGTGGGAACGGCTTGGATTTCACTAGCGGTGAAGGGTGGTGATGTCACGGCCTTCAAGGTCTTCCATCCGCGCAATCGCCAGGACTTCAGGCAGGCGGTCAGTCAGGCCGCGCTGGAGGCCGTAAGGCGTGAGTTGGTCAACTCGTGAACCCGGATCGCAAAATTATCCACGTCGACATGGACTGCTTTTATGCAGCTGTGGAAGAGCGAGATGATCCGAAGTTGCGCGGCAAGCCGGTGGCCGTAGCGGGCAAGAGTAGGCGTAGTGTGTTGACCACGGCCAATTACGAGGCGCGCAAGTTCGGCTGTCATTCGGCCATGCCCTTGTTCAAGGCCTTGGAGCTGTGCCCGCAGCTGGTGGTGGTTCCAGTTCGTGGCGACGTGTACCGCGAGGAGAGCGCCAAGATTCACCAGATTTTTGAAGCCTTCACCGAGTTGATCGAGCCGCTCTCACTCGACGAGGCCTACCTCGATGTGTCTCACCTGAATTCCAGTGCGGCGTCGGTGGCTCGCGAGATTCGCGCACGCATTCACGAAGAGTTGCAACTGACGGCATCGGCGGGCGTGTCCTGCAACAAGTTGGTCGCCAAAATTGCCTCGGGCTGGAATAAGCCCAATGCGCAGACTGAGATCTCTGCGGATCAAATTCCTGAATTCATGGCCAAGCTCCCGGTGGGTGAGTTGTGGGGTGTCGGTAAGAAGATGCGAGAACGGCTGGCGGGTCTGGGTGTCGAGACCTGTGAAGACCTCCAAGCTTTGGATAAAATCCAACTCTCTCAGCAATTTGGGTCCTGGGGTCTGGATCTTTGGGATCTCTGTCGGGGAATCGATGATCGACCCGTGACTAAGGACCGTATCCGCAAGTCCATCAGTAGCGAGACGACCTTCGCGGAGAATGTGACTGATGCCGATGCACTGACTCCCACCATGAACGAGATGATCGAGGAGATCGCGGAGGACATTCAGCGCAAGCACGCCGATCGCCGTATCAAGTCATTGGTGGTGAAGCTCAAGTTTGCCGACTTCAAACGCACCACCGCGGAGAGGGCCCATCACGAGCTCAACGAATCGATTTACCGCGAACTCATTGCCGAGGCCTGGAAGCGAGGCGAGGGCAAGCCGGTGCGCCTCTTTGGTCTGGGTGTTCGCTTTGCCGACCCTGAAGAGAATCCGCAGATGGAGCTCTTTGAATGAGCGGATTATTCTATCTCCGGCACTTCTTCCAAGGCCTTGAGGACATCCTTGGGGCCCAATAGCTCGGGCAGAATGATGGGATCTTTGCCGGGGATGAGCAACACGTTCACCGGAATGGCTGCACGTCCGTAAGCTTTGATCGCCTTGTTGATTTCCGGGTTCTTTTTGGTTTTGTCTGCTTTGAGGGCGACGACATCCAATTCATCCATCTTCTTGATGACGTCCTGAGTGTAAGCGCGCCCCTTGTTCACCTGACAGGTGACGCACCACTTTGCAGTGAAGTCGATGTAAACGGGGATGCCTTGGCTAAGCAGTACCTGAGTCTTGTCATGTGACCACTTTTCCCACTCTAGTTTCAGAACTTTTTCGCCAGTTGCAGTAACAGTCGGCACTTCAGCAGGTGGTTTGGCCAAGTAAACTCCACCAGTGGCGAAAAGGACGGTCAATATCAGTGCCTTTGCACGGGTTTTACGGGCAAGGTGAGGAAGATTCCATTTCCCATAGATCCATGCGCTGACTCCAATCAGGCACAATCCAAAGATAGGCCAAGGAAACTCCATTTCATTCATCTCCACCTGAATGGCGTAGAACCAGAGGATGTATCCGGCTGTAGCGAAGAGAAGGAAGGACATGGATTGCTTGAAGCTCTCCATCCAAGCACCCGGGCGTGGGAGGGATTCCACCAATTTCGGGAATGCAGACAGCACAAGATAGGGAGCGGATAATCCCAATGCCATGAGCGCGAAGGAAGTGAAGAAGGGAATGGTCGGCAGGGCGATGGTTGCACCGAGTGCGCCACCGAGGAATGGTGCTGCGCATGGGGTTGCAATCAGGGTCGCCAGTGCGCCGGAGAAGAAGGAGCCGGCGTAGCCGCTTTTGGCCTGAAGATTGCCGCCAATGGAGGTGGCTTTGGCGCCGATTTCGAAAACACCAAACATGTTCATGCCCAGTAGGAACATCAGAAGCAGCATGATCAGTGCGAACCAAGGCTCTGCTAGCTGGTCACCCCAGCCGAATGTTTCCTTGAGAGCGAAGAGGGTGACGCTAAGCACAGCAAAGGAAATCAGCACCCCGAGAGTGAAAGTAAGGCCATGAAACATGACTTTTTTGCGATCCTCTCCAGCCTGTTGGACGAAGCCCATGATCTTGATGCCGATCACTGGGAATACGCAGGGCATGAGGTTGAGGATGAGGCCGCCCAGGAACATGCCACCAAAGATGGAGAGCAGGCTGCCGAGGCTCGTATCTTCAGATTCGGGTTCAGTGGCCAAGGTTTCTTCATCCCCACCGATCTTGGTCAGGGGTACTAGCGCGGATTGCTCGGCGCCAACGACAATGCCAGAGATCGCCTTGCCTTGCTCAATGGGATCGTCGAAGGCATCCACAGTCTTGCGCGGGAGTTGGATGACGATGCTGTCGCCATCGCGCTCGATCTTGCCGCCTTTGCTGGCGGCATCGATGAAGGCCTGATCGGGAATGAAGTCGGCGGGCAGTTCCGAGAAATCATCGCCGGCCTTGAAGGTGAGGGTGACGCTGTCTTTGGCTTCCTCGGCACTGAAGGACCAGGCATCTGAAGAGACGGGAAGCTTGGCGCGGGCCTGCTTGAATATCTCTTCGCTGCCAGGATCGAGGATGGCGGTTTCTGTGACCGGAATCTCGAGACTAAATTCGCCGTCTTCGCTGATGCAGCCGGTGTCGCAGATCTGCCACATGGATTCGGCCTTGATGGTGACGGTAGCCGTGGAACCGACTTCGATGTCGGCTGGCACAGCAATGTCGACCAGAAGGGTCACCTTATTGGGGTAGATGAAGCTGGTGCCGAAATCGCCGTCTTTCACCTTGGGAACGGGCCACTGGATGGGGCCCGCTTTGAAGCCTTCAGGGAGGGTCCAGCTAATTTCCGGGGGTAGCTCGATACCGCCAGTATTGCGGTAGTAGCTGTGCCAGCCTTCGGGATGATAGAGATGAAGTGCAGCCGTGAAGGTGGAGCCGGGGGCAATGCTCTGATGGTCTGAAATCAGAGTGACTTTGCTGGCGGCATCACTTGATTCATCGTCTTGGGCCTGCAGGGGCAGAATAGCCAGAATCAGGGCGAGGAGGGCTTTGGAAAGGTGTCGCATGGGTGGGTGGATCTTGTTGGTCAGAGGGCCCATGGCCAAGATTCATTCCAAAAAAGAAGGGAGCCCCCGATTTCAGGGGCTCCCTTCGTGAATTGTTGACCTTAGAACTTAGTAGCCTTGCTGCTTGTCCTGGTTGTTGCCGTAGGCACCGCCTGCAGCAGCACCCAAAGCGGCGCCGACAGCAGCACCTTCTAGGCCACGACCGGATTGGTGACCGAGGATGCCTCCTGCGACGGCGCCGATGCCGGCTCCGGTAGCAGCTCCGCGTTGAGTGTTGGGGCCCATGTTCTGGCAGCTGATGGTGCCGAGGGAGAAAAGACCTGCGAGTGCGAGAGTGGTGTATTTTTTCATGGATGGATCAGGGTTGTGGTTGGGTGATGCCTACTTGGACGTAAGCGACTCCGATTCATTCACTATTTAACTTATTTTAAATTTCCCTCAAGCAGAATTCCGGGGCTTTGCTACTAGGGTGTTTCATTCAGGGCCCTTCGTTCGAGGCCTTGAGCATGCCGCAGCCAGCGGCGACATCGATACCCCTCCGTTGCCTAAAGGTGCAGGGGAAGCCCGCGTCCCTCAGAATTCCTTGGAATTCATGGCCCCCATCACTGGCAGAGCCCCCGTAACCCCCGGTGGGATTGAGGGGGATGAGGTTGATGTGAGCATCGATGCCCTCCAGCAGTTTGGCGAGGCGGTGGGCGGTTTCAGGGGAATCATTTTCGCCCGAAATGAGGGTCCACTCGAAGAAGATGCGTTTCTTGGTCTTTTCGCCATAGGCTCGGCAAGCGGTGATCAATTCACCCAACGACCATTTTTTACTGACGGGCACCAAGGCCGCGCGTTCCTCTTCCTTGGAACCATGCAGGCTGACGGCCAGACGGTAGGGCCAATTCTCACCCGCCATGCGCTCGATGCCGGGAATCACACCCACGGTGCTGACTGCAATCTTACTCGGGCCGATGTTGATGCCACGGACGTCGGAGATGGTGTCGAGGGCCTGCTTTACTGAGTCGATGTTGTGGAGCGGTTCACCCATGCCCATCATCACCAGATTGCGCAGCAACTTGTCCGGGTATTGCTCGGCGAGCGCGCGGCGGGCGTGCAGCACTTGGGCCACGATCTCGCCCACGCGCAAATGACGCGTGAAGCCCATCTGCCCAGTCGCGCAGAAAACGCAACCCATCGCACAGCCGACTTGTGAGCTGACACACACGGTGTGGCGGCCTTCGTAACCCATGAGCACCGTCTCGATGGTCTGGCCGTCTTTGAGGCGCAGCAGGAACTTGCGAGTCAGGCCGTCAGAACTTGGGATCTCTTCGGTCAGCTCCAGAACCTCGATGAAGAAGCGCTTGCCTTCACCCACGTTGGCGTCCACCCACTTGCGCAGTGGGGGCAGGAAGTCGGCCTCGTTGAAGTCGGTCATCGCCTCGCGATGAAGCGCGCGCCACAAGGCCTTGGTGTGAGTCGGGTTGACGCCATCCGCCTGTAGCACCTCCTCCATATCGGAGAAGCTGAGGTCGTGCAGGGAACGCGGGTCGGTGGCCATGTGGAGGAACTCATCAGCTTTGTGCCTGAGTTCCTCAACACAAAAAAGCAGGGACTCTGTGAGCGGTGTTTCAGGCATGACCTTGGGTGGGGTGGCTTAGGTAGATTTTCCCATATCTTGTCGACAGCTTTTGGGGAGATGTGTTGATTTGATGGAATGATGCCATCCCGATTATTCCCTCTGCTCGCCTTGTCCGTGTTAGGTACTGCTACTGTCCTTGGTCAGGATGAATTTGATCCCCTAGGCAACTTGCCTGAACGGGAGCTTCCAAAGATGGTGCGAATCCAGGTCGAATTCATCGAAGTGTCGCAGCAGACGATGACGGACTTACTCTACAGCCCGCGGAAATCTGCGAATGACACGGATCTCCGGGACAAGCTTCAGGAGTTTCAGAAGAAGGGGGCTGCCAAGATGCTGGAATCTCAGCTGGTGACTGCCAGATCAGGAGAAAAGGCGACCAGTGAGGCGATCCATGAGTTCATCTACCCGACAGAATATGATCCGCCAGCCGAGCCCAGTACAGAAAAAGGGAAAACAATTCCCGCTGCATTTCCAGTGAACCCCGCAACACCCACTGCCTTCGAGACAAGGAATGTGGGATCAACTCTCGAGGTTGAGCCGACGATTGGAGAGGATTCCAATTTCATCAACATCCGATTCGTTCCAGAATTGGTCTATCATACGGGAAATGTGGTTTGGACAGAGGTGACTAAGGATAAAGACGTTTATAAAATCCAGATGCCGAGTTTTTATACCATCCGCTTGAATTCGGCAGTCACTCTGGCTAGGGGGCAGCCGTTTCTTGTGGGTGCGGTTTCGCCCAAAGACGACAAAGGTGATACGGACTCTTCTAAGAAGGTTCTGATTTTTTTGAGGGCCGATGTCGTCAGTGCCGGTCGTTGAACGAGTGAGGATGATCGCCATATGAAAGCCTTGCTCTTCTTTATCCTAGGGGGGATCGCCTGTGCGGATCTCCCACGCATGACCATCGAGCATGGGAGTCGAAGACAGGATCTTCGGGTGGATGAGGTAAGGGTGACTGTGCGGGTAGAGGGAGACTTCGTGGATACACGAATGAGTCTCAACTTCTTCAATGAAACGGATCTGAATCAGGAAGGAGAGTTCCGCCTGCCGCTGCCAGAGGGAGCAAGCGTGAATCACTATGCGCTGGAGGTGAACGGGAAGATGCGGGCCGCAACCACAGTGGAGAAGGAACAGGCCCGGCACGCCTATGAAACCATTAAGGCATTGAATATCGATCCTGGCTTGGTTGAGAAGATGGAGGGCAATATTTACCGGACGCGGATTTTTCCGGTGCTGCCAAAGCAGGGGAAGCGAGTGAGCATCGGTTATGTCCAGCCCTTGCAGAAAACCGGTGAAGCAATGGTGTATCGCCTACCATTCGGGGTGGAGGAAAGGGTCGGTAACTTTATTCTGAAGATCGAAGGAGACTTGGAAAAGGTCTCTGTGGTGATGACGAACGGGGCAGAGTTGAATAAGAGTCCAACTGGCTATTCATTTACATCCAGGAACTCGTCCGTGGAGGGTGATCTGCTACTGACTAAGAAAATCGATGATGGGGCCTTTTTCGGAAAGATTAGGGCAGTGGACGGAGAGCATTTTGCATATCTCAGTGGCAATATCTCTCCGGAGCTTGAAAAAAAGAAAACTAAGAAGCCGGAATCCCTGACGATTATCTGGGATGCTTCGGCTACTGCCTATTCACGCGATTTAAAGGCTGAGTTCGAGTTTCTTCAAGAACTTACCGGGGCATTGGGCAATGCCAGCGTTCGACTGCTGGTGCTACACAGAGAGCTTGTGGACGGTGGTGAATTTCAGGTGAAAGGAGGGAAATGGCAGGGCTTGCGTGTGGCGATTGAAGAGGTGTTCCACGATGGCGCGGCGGATTGGAGAAAGGTGGGTTTCCATGATTTGAAAGGGGATCGGGTGCTCGTGTTTGGCGGAGGAACATCGGCTTTTCCAATATCTCAGCAGCATCCGGAAGGGGTGTTGCAAATCATTCGTTCAGGTGCCCTAAAAGTGGACGAGGTGCTTGCTGCCATGGCTGAGAAGACTGGAGGAGATGTGATTGATCTGCGTGCGAGGAATGCCAAAGAGGCCGTAAGTGAAGTGTTGCGGCCAAGGCTGCGTGTCGTTGGAGTCGAGGGCCCGATCGAACATGTTGCTTCGGAGGTTGAAGACGGGAGAGTGCGGATTTTCGCGAAGCTGAGAGATGGACGCTCTGGTGTGGTCAACGTTTCTCTTGGTCGTGGCAATGAGGCTTTGATAGAGATTCCTGTGATCATCGATCAGGCGCCAGGTGGGCGTGCCATTCGCTATCTATGGGCGCATCGTATGTTGGATGAACTGATCGATCGCAGTTCATTGCGATCCGGTTTTCAAGAGGCTGAAATTATCAGCCATTGCAAAGCCTACGGCCTCGTGAGTGACTTCACTTCTTTGATCGTGCTCGAGCGCATGGAAGATCATGTCAAATTCCGTATTCCACCTCCCGAGCCGGAATTGATGGCGGCTTATGAGAGGGGGCTTCAGAAAAGGAAACAAGTTGAGAAAGAGAGATGGAGAAGGTGTAGCCTAGACGATGCTTGGAGTGATCGGGAGGAGTGGTACCGGACCGATTATCCGTGGATGGAGGTAGCGCTTTATCCGCGCTACATGCGGGTGAGAAAATGGACGGAAGCACAAATCTCCGTATTCGAAAAAGAGCAGCTCGCTCAGACCAATCTGGCAGAGTTTCTTACTTGGCAGAAGAAAGCCGAGGAAGTGATGAAGGAAGGCCGAGAGGTTGCAGGTAAGAGGCAGTACGCTGTCTGGAGTAAGAAAGTTGAAGGGCTGTTGGATTCAGGTAAGGCCCTTGGTCGAGAGGATGCGATTTTGCCTGAGCAGGGCGAATTCGGTGTTTCCGTCCGAGGCTTGGTGGTGGATCCGAAAACCATCAACATGAGCAAAGGTGCCAGCCTGAAACAGGCGATCGATAAAGCGGGTGGCATCCATTTTGCAGGTTCGGCCTCGCGGGTTGCGCTGTATCGAAGTGGCAAGCGTTCGATCTACAATCTGTTGAGTGAACGGTATGTGGACGTCAATTTGCTGCCCGGTGACATGGTGGTGGTGATGAGTCCGGAATATTATGGCTCAGACATAAATCCCTTTGATGCTTCTGGTTCGGATGCTGCAAGTGGAGAGGATCTTGCCATAAAGAAGCCAGCCGTGGTTGAAGGAGATGCCCCGTTGGAATCGATTCTTGGTAGGGATTTGCACCCCTTTGGTGGGGGATGGGATAGCGGCCCATCTCCTACGAAATTCATCCAATCGCCAGGGGCGCAACATGATCCCAAGCTTCAGGGGCAAGTGAAAGAGCTGGCTGTCCAAGGTAGCAAGCTTCAGGTGGTTGATGAGATTCTGGCAGCTCAAGATCCTTGGAAGGCTTATCAGAAGCGGCGTGCGCAGTTGGGTGATGAGCCAGGAGATTTCGCGCAGATCGCCAAGGTGCTCTACGAGCGAAATGAAAAGGGTGAAGCGCGTCGTGTTCTATCGAACCTCCATGCAGGAAATGGAATCCATGTGCCGTCATGGCGAGCTGTCGCCTATTGGATGATTCAGTTTAAGGACTATGAAGGTGCGGGAGAGATGTTGAGCATTATTGGAGAGGAGTTCCCGGATGACGCACTTCTTGTGCTGGACCTGATGCGCTTGCACCGGATTGCTGGAAGCAATGGTTTCTCTCATCTCGATGGCGGAGTACTGCATGGAAACATCAACGCCTTGGCCGGGTCTTGCAATTACGTGATTGCTCAAATGGCGATGATGGAGCGCAACCGGTTCCAGAAGGAGTATGCGCCGGCCTACACGAAGGGCTTGCCGGAGAGTAAATCGATATTTCCTTCCGATATTCGGATTGTCGTCAGTAGCAGTGATTCGGATAGCCGCACGTATGTAAAAATCTCTGAACCGTCCGGTGAGACCTTGATGTGGTCTGGGACCACTCTCACTGGAGCGAGGCTGGAGCCCGGCGCAGGGGTTGCGGAGTTCATGGTGCGGCGTGCCCTGCCGGGTGACTATACCATCCAATTGTCCAACATGGCGCGCGCCACTTGCCAGGTTGAGATTTTTCTCCATTGGGGCAGTGACAAAGAAACACGGCAGATGGTGACCCTTTCCTCCGATGGCAAGGGCGGAGTGATGGATGGCTGTGTAGTCACTTTTGAATTCGGGGAGGAGTGATCCCCCCCAAAGAAAAAAGCCGGATCCCGCTTTCGCAGGATCCGGCCTGTAGACAATGAATGGCAGATTACATCATGCCGCCCATGCCACCCATGCCGCCGTGGTCGTGACCACCAGCTGCAGCGGGTTCGGGCTCAGGAATGTCGGTGATGAGACATTCGGTGGTGAGTAGCAGACCGGAGATGGACGCGGCGTTCTGCAGAGCGGAACGGGTCACCTTGGTCGGATCCACCACACCGGAAGCGATGAGGTCTTCGATGGCGTCGGTAGCGACGTTGTAGCCTTCGGTGCCCTTGGCGTTCTTGACCTGCTCAACGATCAGCGCGGCTTCGCGGCCGGCGTTGCTGATGAGCTGGCGAAGCGGAGCTTCGATGGCGCGGGATACGATGCCGGCAC
>CAZIPY010000372.1:0-2214 GCA_964541125.1 uncultured Luteolibacter sp.
TGCTCGAAGACGCCAGCCAATACATTGCAGCTCGCAAAGCCCAACAGGGAGCTCCGTCGTTCCTGCCTGAAGATGCCGAAACCCCATGGGCCTATTTCGCGCTCACGGATTACGTTAGGATTCTCCACCTGTTTCACGCCAAGAGCCCCCACTTTCCAGGACGTCTTGAAAAGGAGACAGAAGCTGCCATGAAGGAAGCCCTGTGGTGTTGGATAAAGTCCGAAAGCACGGTGGCTGGCGCAACTCTGGACGATCTGCTCGTGACGCTAGGCACTGAGAACCATGACCTTACCCTGCGCCCAAACTATTACTTGATCGCTGCCCTCTTGGCGGATGATCCGGCGTTTCGCGACCGACGCTATGACGACGGCCATACCGCAGCCGAGCATGCCAAGGCATACGCCAGCTACTTTCAGCGGTGGACAGGCAAACGCGTGTCAACGGGACTATGGATTGAGATCGGATCCAATGGCTACCAGAAGTATTCCTGGCCATCGCTTTTCAACCTTCATGAGCTGGCGCCGGATCCGTTGATCAGGAAGCGTTTTGGCATGTTGCTGGACTTGGCCTTCATTGAGGAGGCTCAGATCTCCGTGCGTGGGTGGCGTGGTGGTGGGCGAAGCCGGGCCTATGGGGGGAAAAGGGGATTGGAATCCTATAAGAACCTACTCTACGCCCCCGAAGGGCAACCTGCCCTTGGAAGTCATTCCAATGTCATTGAGACCAGTCGCTATCAACTGCCTGCAGCTGCCATTATGCTTCGGTTCAGGGAATTCCCAGCCAAGGAACCCTTTGTCATTCGTAACCGCGCTCTTGGAGAACTGGAACACAAGAAAGATCAAGGAGGCCAACGCTTCGCCTCCGATTCCGCCTTGGTAAATTACGCTTATCGGACGCCGCACTACCTGCTGGGAAGTACCTTACAGGACCCGACCCTGACCAACCCTGACCCGGAATCCGAAAGAGGAGCGGACTGGAAGTATTCGGGGATCTCCAGGCAGAATCGCAGCTTAGGCATGCTCTTTGATGATCCTGCCAGCGACACCGTGAGTGAAGTTCACCCAGTGATCGATAAGACTGGCGGCGGCAGGCCGCAGCACCCCTTCTGGAGCGTCCAACACGAGAACGTTCTCATTCTTCAGCGGATCGCACCGCAAACTCGTAAGCGCATGGGCTCCTATAGCACCGGCGCGATCAGCATGCGCTATGACGGGCCGGAGCTTGAGCATGTAGAAGAGAATGGATGGATCTTCAGCAGCAATGGTAAGGCCTTTCTTGCGACGAAGTTCCTTGATGGTGGCCATCAATGGATCGAGGACGCAAAAGAGGCTGGGCCTGCAAAGTTCGACCACGCGACCGACACTTCCAGGGTGCTCCTGCATGCCGGAGATCTGAGCTCGCATGCGTCATTTGAGCAGTTTCGCAAACAAGTGCAGTCCAGCCGGCTGGCCGTTGCCCCGAACCGTGTGGATTACGAGTATGGACCGGCGAAAACCCGGCTGGCAGTCACACGTTTCGATGTGGAGAACCCAAAATCCTTTAAGCTGCCGGAAGTGAACGGCAAACCGATTGAGCTGCGCCCCCCTGTGACTTGGCAAAGTCCTTATCTTAACGGGCGATTTGGCAGCGAAAAAGTAACGGTGACCGTAGGCTCGATTAAGCAGGTGCTGGACTTTAGCCGTGGGAACAGCGGCCAGTGAATGGAAGTCTTCACTGAACAAGGTGGCGCAGGTCACGCTCACATGACTCGATCTACGAGACAGAACTGGAGCCGCCCGTCGTATTGAAAATCATCAAGCAACCCTAAGCCCGTGAAGCACCGCGCCGCATTCTCCATCGCCTTTATTGCCCTTTTCACTCTACTGGCCTCACCCAACTGCTTGGCAGCAGAGCCCAAGCAGCACAAGGCGGACGTCTGCGTGTATGGTGGCACGGCAAGTGGCGTGATGGCGGCACTGGCCGCGAAGAAAGAGGGAGCAACGGTGGTCTTGGTAGAGCCCAGTCGCTGGCTTGGCGGCATGACGGGTGGCGGCATCAACCATCTGGACTGGGGCAAGGGCAGCACCGTGGGCGGCTCGACCTACAAGATCCTGATGGAGGGAGTGCAGGTGCAGAAACAGAAGCATCATGGGGGGAATGCCATCTTGGGGATCGGTAACAAAGAGTATCGCGAGCGCTTCAAGAAGGTGGTCGAAGACCGGGGCATCACCGTGA
>CAZIPY010000373.1:0-1562 GCA_964541125.1 uncultured Luteolibacter sp.
CTGCCTGTTGCTTGAGGTAGGTCTTGAGATCCATGACCATCAGCGTTGCGTTTAGAGGATTTCGGCGATTTGCACGGCATTGAGTGCCGCTCCCTTGCGGACCTGATCACCCACCACCCAGAGGTCGAGGGCATTGTCGAAGACGGTGTTCTTGCGAATGCGACCGACCAAGCAGTCGTCCTTGCCGGTCGTGTCCAAGGGCACAGGGAATTCCATCGCATCGGGATTGTCCATGGCTTCCACACCTGGCTTGTCGGCATAGGCCGCACGCGCAGCGGCCACGTCCACTGGCTCTTCGAACTCGGCAGTGATGGAGACGGAATGCGAACGCATGACGGGCACACGCACGCAGGTGCAAGACACCTTGAGGTCGGGCAGACCCATGATCTTGCGGCCCTCGTTGAGCATCTTCATCTCCTCCTTGGTGTAGCCGTTCTCAGTGAAGGCATCGACTTGGGGAATCACGTTGAAGGCGATCTGGCGCGGGTAAACTTTGGGCGTGAAGGCCTGATCGTTGGCCAAGCAGTGCATCTGCTCTTCCAGTTCAGCAATGCCTTGGGCACCGGAGCCCGACACAGCTTGATACGTGGAAGCGATGATGGACTTCAGGCCGAAAGCCTCGTGAAGCGGCGCCAGCGCCATCAAAGAGATGATGGTGGTGCAGTTCGGATTGGCGATGATGTTGCGCGGGCGATTCTTGACCGCACCTGGATTAATCTCGGGCACCACGAGAGGGACGCCGTCGTCCATGCGGAAGGCTGAGGAATTGTCGATGACCACGGCACCCGCCTCGGCGGCCGAAGGACCAAACTCCTTGGAGATCCCGCCACCGGCACTGAAGAGAGCGATGTCGACCTCGCCGAAGGAATCGTGGGTGAGCTCCTCAACGACGATGGTCTCACCACGGAAGGTCATCGGCTTGCCTGCCGAACGCGCGGAAGCGAGCAGCTTCAGCTTACCCAGGGGAAAGTTGCGCTGCTCGAGACATTGAAGCATTTCGACGCCGACGGCACCCGTCGCGCCCACGATGGCCAAAGTTGGTTGATTCATGGGAAAAAGGGCCCGTTTTTCGGGCCGGGCGCGCACCTTAGAGCCTCATTTCCCATTGGCAATCGAATCCTGCGAAAACTCAGGTTCCGGATACCCCAAAAAACCCCGATTTTTGGTGAATGAGCACTTGCGGGCCACCCCCCGGAGACACATAGTCCCGGCGGTTCGCCGGACACCCCCCTACTCCCTCAGTCCCCGGACCTTTCCGTCCCCAATTCACAGAGGCCCACCTCCCTCCCATCACTCATGAGCGACTCCCCTTCCGCGACCGAGAAACTGCCGCGAGATCTGGCAGCTGAACAGGGTCTGGTGAACGTTCAAATCGACGGCGAGTGGCATCAATTTCCCAAGGGCACCCGAATGATTGAAGCCTGCCGTCAGGTCGGCAAGGAGGTCCCCCACTACTGCTACCACCCCAAGCTGAGTTCTCCTGGCAACTGCCGCATGTGCCTCGTGCAGATGGGCATGCCGCCCCGCCCCACTCCCGGCGTCGAACCCGAAGTCGATGACAA
>CAZIPY010000374.1:0-24712 GCA_964541125.1 uncultured Luteolibacter sp.
GTACCCGCGTTGGCTTCGAGGGTGGTCAGATGCCCCTGCATCGCCGCTTGCCCAAGCGCGGCTTCAACAACCACGACTTCCGCGACGTCTTCGGCGTGGTCAACGTGGGCGACCTCGACGGTCGTTTCGAAGCCGGTGCCGTGATCAACGAGGCATCCCTCCGTGAGAGTGGCCTGCTTAACGGTCGCTGCGACAAGATCAAGCTTCTCGGCGACGGCGAAGTGGAAAAGGCCTTCACCATCGAGGTGGACAAGGTCAGCACTTCCGCTCGCGAGAAGATCGAGAAGGCCGGTGGCAGCATCAAGGAGGCCTGAGTCTCCGCCATCCCTTCACATTCCGACTGCAGAGGAAGCGCTTCGGCGCTTCTTCTGTGTGTCTACCCCAAGCCTCTCCAAAGCTACTTTTAAGCCTTTCTGCTTAGCTCCCAACCATGATTTCTGCATTCACCAACACCTGGAAGATTCCTGAACTCCGGGACCGCATTCTCTTCACTCTTGCTCTGATTATCATCGTCCGCCTTGGCGTGCACGTCACCCTTCCCGGTGTCGATGCCACCGTGATTCGGGCATTCATGGAAGATCTCCAGAATAAGGAGGCCACGGATAACGCAGGTGTTGCTGCGCTCCTCAACGTCTTTGCCGGTGGTGGTCTGCAGCAGGCCGGTATTTTTGCCTTGGGTATCATGCCCTACATTTCGGCATCGATCATGGTGCAGTTGATGACGGCGGTGGTGCCTAAGCTCTCCCGCTTGGCGCGTGAAGATGGTGGTCGCGCGAAGATCACCCAGTATACCCGCTACATCACCATCACCATTGCCTTCGTGCAGGGTATCTTTGTCGCCCGCACTTTGCAGAATCCGAGTTCCATGCCCTTCATGCAGGGTATTGAGAAGTTCGACAAATTGGTTCCCAATCCAACCTTCGGTTGGATGTGCCTGACCGTGCTCACCATCGTTGCCGGCACCATGCTCTTGATGTGGATTGGTGACCAAATCACCGAGAAGGGCATTGGCAACGGCATCTCCATCATCATCACCGTCAACATCATCTCCGCACTTCCGGGTGCCCTGATTCAGGCTTGGAAGTACTTCACTTCGGACGAAAGTGCCTTCAGCGCCATCATGATGGTCGTAATGGTCGCCCTGCTCCTAATAGTGATCGCAGCCACCATTGCGATCACCCAGGGTCAGCGCCGAATTACGGTGCAGTATGCTAAGCGTGTGGTAGGCCGCAAACAGTACGGTGGCCAGAAGCAGTATCTCCCACTCAAGGTCAACTACGCCGGCGTGATGCCCATCATCTTCGCGACCGCAGTTCTCGGCCTTCCTCCGCTCATGCTCCAGTGGCTCTTCGCGGATCAGCCTTGGGCCACCAAACTCTATGGTGAGCTTGTTGGTGGCGGTACCTGGTTCTACATCCTCGGTGGCATTGGTATCTTCCTCTTCTCCTACTTCTGGGTGGCCATGATGTTCCAGCCCTCGCAGATCTCCGAGGATCTCAAGCGCAACGGCGGTTACATCCCCGGTGTGCGCCCTGGTAAGCCGACCGCAGACTTCCTCGACTTCACCATGACTCGGCTCACCTTCGCGGGTGGCCTGTTCCTCACCGCCCTGTTCATCCTGCCCCTCATAGTTGGGGCTCTGGTGGGTCTTCCTCCCGGCTCCATGGTGCTTCAGTTCTTCGGCGGCACCTCGCTGCTCATCATGGTGGGTGTGGTCCTCGACGTCATGCGTCAGGTCGAAACCCAGCTGCTGCAAAAGCAATACGACGGCTTCCTGCGCAAAGGTAAGCTCAAGGGCCGCTACGAGCGCCTCAGTCAGAATGCTTCTACAGCCGGCGCCCGAGGTGCCTTGGTCTATCTGTGGCTGGTGATCGCCGCACTGATCATCATCGCCATCACGGCCAAGATCTACAAGTAAGCATGGAACCGCCAGCTGCCGCTCAAAGGCTGGTTGTCATCGGACCGCCAGCCAGCGGCAAGGGCACCCAAGCTCGCCGCTTGGCCAGAGAGTTGGGCCTACGCTATCTCAGTACTGGTGCGCTCTTGCGTGAGCACATGGAGAATGGAACCTCGATGGGTGAGTTCGCCCGGCCCATCCTCGACAGAGGTGGCTACCTGCCCGATTCTGTCATGTGTGAGATGGTGGGGGAGTGGCTCGAGAATGCCGGCGACGGCTGGATCCTCGATGGTTTTCCTCGCAGCCAGCCCCAGGGAGACTTTCTCCAGCAATGGCTTGCTGATCGCGGACTCAATCTGGATGCCGCGGTGTTTCTCGACGCACCACTGGAACTGCTTCAGGAGCGCATCAAAGACCGCGTTGAATGTCCCGACTGCCGCTGGTCCGGAGGGATAGCTGAGTTGCAAGAGGGGGCCTGCCCCGAATGTGGGGGACCGGCCGAGGCGAGGGACGATGACTCCATGGACAACTTTCTCAGCCGCCATCAGGCTTATCAGGACTCAGCCCTGCCCTTGGTTGAGGGCTATCGTCGTGCTGGGCTGCTTTGTGCTTGCGATGCCACCGGCCCACGGGATGAAGTGACTGCTCAGTTGCTTTCCTCGCTGACTGCTGTTCAGTAAGCAGAGTTCCAAACCACTGACCCAATCAAACCGTGGCCAAACGCAAACCCCGCATTCCCATCAAGTCCGCCCGCGAAATCGACGCGATGCGCGAGGCTGGGCGTGTGGCGTCGACCATTCTGCAGGCGGTTGCTGCCGAGGCGGCTCCCGGCAAAACCACTGGTGAGATCGACCAGTTGGCTGCAGAGTTGATGGAAGAACACAACTGCAAGAGTGCCTTCCTCGGTTATCGTGGCTTTCCCGCCTACACTTGCATCTCAGTGAACGAGGAAGTGGTGCACGGTATCGGTGGGCCTCGCAAAATCATGCCCGGAGACATCATCAGCATTGATGTCGGCATCGTGAAGGACGGCTTCATCGGCGACAACGCCACCACCGTTGCTGTGGGAGACATCCCCATCGAAACTCAGAAATTGTTGGCCGCTACTGAGGAGTCCCTGTTCCGTGCCATCGACCATGCTCGTGCTGGGGAGCGCTTGGCGGACCTCTGCGGTGCGGTCGAAGAGTTTGTGGCGCCCTTGGGCTTCGCGATTGTGCGTGAGTTCGTCGGACACGGCGTGGGCAAAAATCTCCACGAAGAACCGCAGATCCCCAATTACCGTCCCTCGGGCAAGACGCCGATCCTGCAGGCTGGGATGACCCTGGCTATTGAGCCGATGGTGAATGCCGGCGTGGCCGCTGTTCGCATCCTTGATGATGGCTGGACCGTGATCACCGGAGACAAGAAGCCTTCCGCTCACTTCGAACATACCGTACTGGTGACCGATGGAGACCCTGAGGTGCTGACGATGCGCCCGCGTCAGGCGCTGCCGGAGCAGTTCGGTCTCCCGGCGTGGGATTGATAGGCGCTTGCACTCCCTTCGGTCGTCCGCGGGAGAGATGGTCGGGGCACTAGATTAGTTTGTTGTAAGCCCCCCCAGCGGACGACGGTGCCGCGACGTAGTCGCGGGGAGGATGATTATCGATGAGTGAACCCCTGCGGACGACGAGTCGACGGCGAAGCCGGAGCGAGGAGTGCAAGCCTTATAAAGCATTCTGCCCCGACCCTCTCTAAAGCGAGATGGCCGGGGCAGTCACACACAGTTTGTTGGGAGCGTCCGTGATCCGTAGTCTCAGAAAGACACAGCGGACAGAAAGTTGTTCATCTAACTAATCATGGATGACGTCTAACGTCACGAATTTTCACTGGATGAGTCATGAATTTTCGTGGCGCTCACGAGGCATCAGGCATATCGGGCGCTTGCTCGTTGCCGGTGTGTTCATGTGAAGCACGCTTTGGCTTCTAACGGTCAGGTAAACACTTCCGGCAATGCTCCTCAAAAATCCCGGAAATGGGTTTAAATACCTCGTTTCCAAGTTTGCCGGCACGAGTCAGACTGGTGCGATTCAGGAATTCCCGGCCTCTGCCACTGGAGGCGATCAAATCGATCTCGAGCAGAATACGTGGACCCTTGGAAGTGTTGACCACCGGATACATCGAAAATGAGCGGGTCTGGGGATTGCGAGGGTGGGTGCCGACCCCCGCCCAGGGGCCTTCACTCAGCACATGCTTCACGGAGCCTTTGCCTTCCTTGCGCAGGGCATCGACCACTTCGTAGCCGAGATTTCTGAGGACCACCTTACTGCTGTCCTCGAGATCCAGTCTCGCGCATTGCTCGAGGCCGGTCAGGACATCACCGCTTTCGATGGCCTTGATCCAGCGTTCGACCACGGCCTTGGCTTCTTCTTCAGACGGGGCAGGTTGATCGAGTTTGGTGACAACCGGGCAGTCCGCCAGCAGTTTGTTGCGCCAGCCCTCTCGCTGCTCTTTGGTGGCATCGTCACTCCACTTTTTGAAGCTCTCGAGTGTTTCTTCGCGAGGATTTGGTGACCATAGCCAGCCCTTGTCTTGCTTGCTTAGATAGAGGGCGTGTGGATCGTAGCGGTCCGGCTTACGAGCTGAGAAGGCATGGACGAGGATGCCTGCTTCGTCGCCCTGCACCTTCATGTCCAGATCAAGAAGCAGGTAGGCGGAGGCGGGATTGTCGACATCCGCCAGGCTGTGGAGAGAGCCCCATGCCTCGGCGGCGCGAAGGATGGCTTTGCGTCCGGATATGGGATTATCGGGGATGTCAGTCACCGAGAGAATGTTGCTGAATGTCTGACTTTGCAGGGCCTTGATCAGAGCCTCACGACTCTTCTCCACGGTTGATTGGTGCTGTGCCGGGTATTGTTTGCGGACCTCCTTGGCGAAGCGATTGAGCAAATCGCGGTCCAGTTCCTGGTGACTGGCGGTGGAGCGTTTGTCGGGCTGTTGCCAGAAGTACTGAGGAACATCGACCTGCCATAGGCCATCCGGGGATTTCTCGAGTTTGAGGTGGATCAATTCGATCTGAGGCTCGCGCTGGCTTGTGTTGGCGATGATTTGTGGGTCGAGGCAGGCGATGGATGCATGTAGGGGGCCTCCCTCCTCATCGGTGTCGACGATGGCGCGCAGCACATTGGGAGACATCAGCAGGCGCCAGGGGCCAGGTTGCTGTAGGTCAGATGTGGCATCCTCAATGCTGTTGGCGCGAACGGCCCAATTTTCCGGAAGCGTGTTGGAGAGACCACCGACCAAGCCCATGATTTCATGGGAGTTGCGACGGCTGCAGGCATCGAGAAAGTGATCCATCACCTCCCGCGGCTTCATCTTGGCGAGTTCCTCGCGGGTGAGGTGCTTCTGAATGTCCGCGCGCATCCGGGCGATGGATTTTTCGCGCAGCATGGCCAGATCCTTGACCTGCCCGCTTAGCATCCAGGACTCCAGCGTTTTGATTACTTCACGGCTATTGGGGCGGTAGCCGATGCCGCAGTTCTCGAAGGAAGCAGGAACGGGTGCAGGCAACCACTTGCCGTCCCGTTTCACCATGCCCAATGCAATGACCTGCATTTGACTGGGGTCGAAGCCATCGGCCTTCCAGACCAACACGCCCGCCAGATCCCCCTCCACGCGCTCGCTACCCAGCTCCAGCTTGCCTTTGCCGAGGTCCTGGGAGAGGCGCTTGAGACGGGAGGCGATGCTCATCCGCTTTTGTTCCAACACGTGAGGCGAGATCGCCGTGGCTTTGTCGGGGTCCAAATTGATTTTTCCTTCACGGACCTGCTCCAGATAGGCGAGGGCGGCCTTGCCAGGGCTAGCTTCGGCGGCAAACAGGGGGCCGCAGGTGGCGGCAAGCAACAGGCAGATGAGTCTCACAATGCAGATTCTTACTGCAGCTTTGCACGGACGGAAACTCAGAAATTGTAAGGAAATTGTATATTCTCGGGCCAATTTCCCAGGGATGGTGGGGAGGGCCTTTCCGGGCTGGAAGCGAGGGCTTCTCAAGGACTGGTCATCAGGAACTCCGGCAGACTCCCGGTAACGCCCTCAAGCCGGGGATTGGCCTCCCAAGACTCGCGGTCTCCAATGGCCCGCCGGCCCAGCCGCTTCATCAGCTCGCCCATATTCCCCCTGCCTTGACGGGGGGTGGGTCGCAGCCGGTTACGATCCTCCGCTGGAAGCAGGTCCCAGCTGAAAATGAAGCGGTGATCCACCATACCTTCCCGTGTGCCCCATGTGCGCATTTCACTGAATCGGAGGTCGCCGATCCAGATGCCCTTGGCATGGGGTCGGGCGATCCACCAGTCACCGGAAAAGTGCCGGATCAGATCGAGTTCCCTAGATTCACCCAGCTTGTCCGACGCTTCACGGCCCTTGGGGTAAAGGGTCCAGCGCATGGGTTCCGAGCCATCAAAAAGCGAGCGGTAGCCGACCCGGATGTGCTCCTCTTCGTTCACCACGGCGCGCCAGAGGATGATGTTGAAGGCGGTGGGTGACTCGAAGCGTTCCTTGTATTGGATGCCCTGGCGCGTCAGATCGGCTTCAATGCCTCTGGAGACCATGGTTTTGGCGCCGAAACTCAGACCGACATAGATGCAGGCTAGGCCCAGGCCGATGGTGTTGAGGCGCCGCCGTTTGGGAAGCTGTTTGGGTTTGCGGAGGAAGGCGGCCCAGATCAGGCAGACCAGCATGGGTACCGTGAACAGCGGATCGATGATGAACAGGTTGTTGAAGGCAATGCGAGTGGAGTGGAAGGGCCACAGAACATGGGTGCCATAGGTGGTGAAACAATCGATGAGGACGTGTGTGCTCCAGACCAGGAACACGAACCAGCCAGCCAGCGCTGGACTGACGCGATCTCTCTTCCACATTTTGGAGAGAGGTCTGGCCAATAGTAGGGAGGCCAGCACCATCACTAGGACGGAATGGCTGGGCCCGCGGTGCCACCACAAGTCCCTCGCCGTGTCGAAGAGAGGCAGGAGCAATGCGTCGAGGTCTGGCAAGGTGCCGAAGGCGGCCCCCCAGGCAATGGCCCGATTGCCCAAGCGCTTGCCCAGCGTTGCCTCGCCGACGGCGGCGCCCAGAATGGCTTGGGTGAGGGAATCCACGGGGAAACCATTGGGCAATTTGGACGTTTCGCAAATCCGTAATTCCCAAGATTGGGCTTTGTTTTGACAGCTGAAGGACTGTCTGAGAGGGTGTAGGGTGACTCTTCCCTCCTGAGGAGTAACCAAACCCCAGATGATCCCATGAAACGCAACCGCCTTGCTCGCATTGAAACCGACTCCCCTGGAAGCATGGATATCTCGTCGCTCGTCGACATCTGTTTCCTGCTGCTGATCTATTTCATCGTTACCACGACCATCGTGCCCCGCGAGCGTGACCTGCCCATTTCAGCTCCTCGCGATGGCAGAAATCCGGAAGTGGAGGTTGATCCCTACCTCATTCGCATCGATGCCGATGGGAGTATTTTCAATGGTGCGGATGTTGACCGGACCCCACTCGATACCGATGCCTCGGTGCGCGACTTGCCACTGCTCAAGGCCAGTCTCGAGTTCTACCGTCAAGGCACGCGTGCTGCTGGTGAGGAATCTCTGGTGGTGATCGATGCCGATGGAGAGGTTACCTCGCAACGCGTGGTCGATGTGCTCAATACCCTCGCTGGTCTGAAGATGGACAAGATCACCTTCAGCGACTGGTCGGACGAGGAGTGATCTTCACCCGCTCGCGAGTGATTCAATCGGGATGATGCTCATCCCACACTCCTCTTTGCCGATGGAATACACGATGTAGAGTTTACCGTCGTGTTCGTGGGCATAGGGGTAGGACCACTCGGCACCTTTGGCGTGGCCCTTAAAGCGAGGCACCGGCTTGGAGCTACCGTGACGGATGCGCCACATCTTGGAGAGCGTTTTTTGGCCAGGTTTGCCGACGGATATCACTAATGAGTCACGGTTCTTGAGGTTGGAGACCAAGTAGAGTTGCCCGGTGCTAAGCTTGCCGAAATACGCTTTGGAGCGAGGCATCGGCAAGTTGCTGGGGCGGGCTTGTTCCCAGTTCTTCCCGTAGTCTTTACTAATGGCAATCCAGGCGGTGTTGCCTCCACCACGGATCACCGCCATCACCTCCTTGCCTTCCACCCAGACGGTGGTCTCTGCAAAACGAGGTCCGAGTTCCTTAGGGTGAGGAATCATGACGGTGTTCCACATCTTGGTCAGATCACCACCTTGGCTGATCGCGACCACCGGCAAACCCTTCTTATCTTGGCCGCCCGTGATGTAATTGCCGTTCTCCATGAGCACTGGTTCGTCGTAGGGCCAGCAATTGTCCATGACGATGCCGCGCGACTCCCACTTGTCGGTCTGCTTATTGAGCACAAAGGCCTCGGCCTTGAGGTTGGGGAAATGTGAGCGGTGAACTCCGTCAAAGCGGGCGGAGAATGTCCAAAGCTCGTTTTTATGAACGAGGTAACTCGCATGACTGTGGCAGTCATTACCCTCGAACCCGGGGGCCACAGTTTCAATTTCGGACCACGTTTTACCGCCGTCCTTTGAGCGCTTGCCACGCAGCGTTTCATCGACGCTGTTCTCATGCAGTGGGCTGCTGGCCCAGTTGGCATACATCACACCATCGTGCTCGATGATGGCGACGCCATGAATGAATTTGTGATCCTTGTCGGTGATCGGGCGATAGATCACCGAGTGGGCCAAGTCCGTAGGTTCGGGTAAATTGCCCGGATTTTTCAGAATTTCTGGGCCATCCCAAAGCGGGAAAGGCTTGGCAGCATTCAGGGGTAAGGCCAGCAGACAATAAGCGAGATGACGATACATGACCTCTAACTACGTCGCGTCCCGTGCCAATTCTAGCAGTGAAATCCAGGGGCCTAGGTAGTGGCCGTTGTCGTGGTAGGTGCGTCCGCTCACGAGGTTGCCATCGACGACGCAGGCTTCATCGACGTAGATGCCGCCACAGACTTCCAGATCAAACTGGCACTTGGCCACGGTGGCCATGCGGCGGCCACGAACTCGATCGGCACGGGCAGGGATCTCCACGCCGTGGCAGACACTCGCGATGGGCTTGTTCTGGTCGAAGAAGTGCTGGGTGATGCGGATTAGGTCTGGGTCCTCACGGATGTATTCCGGGGCGCGGCCACCGGAGAAGAAGATGCCGAGGTAGTCCTCCTCCACGATGTCCTTGAAGGCGATTTCGGCGTCGATCTGATAACCCTCCCACTCCTTGGTGATGGTCCAGCCCGGACGCACCTCATGCATCACCATTTGGTATCTCCGCTTTTCGGGGGCGGCGACCACCGGGCGGTAGCCAGCTTCTTGCAAGCGGTAGAAGGGGTAGAGGGTGTCCAGAGTTTCGGCGGCGTCACCGATGACGACGAGAACGGGGGGGCGGTTGTCAGTGCTCATGGGTCTTGAGTGGGGATGTTATTCTGGGTGGGTGGGCGGTTACCCTTTCAGCGCATCGATCTGCCAGCCCTTGCGGTAGGGGCGGCGGACTAGGGCGGTGGCTTCGGCGTCGTTGAACTTCATGTCAGGCGCGTTCCACTTCAGTTCGCGATCCGGCAGGCGCTGAGCCACGGTGCCGACCATCACGGTTTCGTTGAGGGGCGCAGCATGGTTGAAGTGAGAGTTGGCCTGCTTGCCGTTCTGGATGGCATCGGTCCACACGCGGTAGTGGTCGAGTTTCTCAGCGGCATACTTCTTGTAGAGTTCCTTGAGAGTGGTCTGGCTGTAGTCCTTGAAGTCTGCTGCGGGGAACAGGCGCGGGATACCGGAGCCGTTGCGCACGAACATTTGACCCTTCTCTCCAATGAAGAGGCTGCCGTGACCTTCGCGGCCGACGAGGGAGGCGTATTCCTTGGGGACGCTGTTGCCGCCGTCGTGCCAATAAAAGTCGAGTTCTTCGGTGGTGTGCTTGGTGCCCGGGAACTTGTAGTGCACGGTACTGGCGACGGGGAAAGTCTCGTTGCTGGGAGAGGCTCCCTTGACCTTGGCGATCACTGAGGATGGTGGGCCCAGCTCAAGGCTCCAGACGGCGGCATTCATGATGTGGCAGCCCATATCGCCGAGCGCACCCGTACCGAATGCCTGCCAGCCGCGCCAGTTGAAGTTGTGGTAGGCGTGCTTGATGTATGGCCGAGGTTCGGCGACGCCCAGCCAGAGATCCCAGTTGATGCCCTTCGGGATGGGGTCTTCGCCCTGGGCACGATCGATGCCCTGTTTCCAGGAGGGGCTGCGGGTCCAGGAATGGACCTCGCGAACCTTTCCGATGATGCCGGAGCGCGCCACATCAACGGTGCAGCGATAGGCCACGGAGGAGTGGCCTTGATTGCCCATTTGGGTAACTACACCGGTTTCATTGGCCACTTTGCGGATGACACGTGATTCGTGGATGGTCTGGGTGAGAGGCTTCTGCACATACACATGCTTGCCGAGCTCCATCGCGGTAATGGCGATGGTGGCGTGCATGTGGTCGGCGGTGGAAACGGTGACCGCATCGATGTCCTTCTGCTCAAGCATCTTGCGGAAGTCCTCGTACACGCCGGCCTTGGGGAACATCTCACGGGCCTTGCCAGCACCCAGGGCGCGAGCGGCTTGAGCTCCCATCAGGTTCTTGGGTTGCTCGCCACCGTTGCGTTGGTCGATGTCGCAGATGGCGACAATGTTGTGAAGCTTGCCATGGCCGCTGCAGGCCCGCATGTCGTCCCAGCCTTTGCCGCCTACACCGACGCAGGCGATGTTGAGTTTGCTGTTGGCCGAGATGGTCTTGGTCTTGCTGTGGATGTGGGTGGGAGCCAGTGCACCGAAGGCGACGATGGTCTTGAGGGCTTTGCGACGAGTGAAGTCCATGAGTTTGTCAGGGTTGGAGATTAAATCTTGGTGAGGCACTTATTGAGATAAGCACGCGATTGGTTGATGACTTTGTTGATTTCAGCGGCGGTAGGCAGCATGGGGATGCCACGTGGCACAGGATGCATGAAAATCTCGGCGAGGCCGTCGAACTTGATTTCTTTGAGAGCGGCGAGAATGGGCACATAGTCGAGGGTGCCAAAGCCGGGCATCTGCTTGAGCTCGTCCTCCTTGGTCATCTTCTTCTTCGAGGAGGGGTGATACTCCTGGCAGTAGATGAAGGGAATCTGATCTTTACCGAGTTCTTTGATGAGCTTAGGGATGTCCTCGATGGCATCGTGCAGGTGATGCGGAGCGAAGGCCACGCCAACGTTCTTGGAGGGGTTGAGCTCTGCGAAGTAGCGGATGGAGTCCGGAGATGACAACATGGCGTTCTTGTGGTTCTCGATGGCCATGGTCACGCCCAGTTCTTCGGCGAGTTCATAGTGCGGTTTGAGTTTTTCGAAGAAGGCCTTCACCTGTTTCTTGGCTTCCGCTCCCTTGGGGTCGCGCGGTCCCATACCGCCGGAAGCACAGACGGTCATGCGGCCTCCGTTCTTCTTCACCCAGCGAAGCTCCTTCTCCTGCTTGAAGGGGCCGAGCGGATAGCAGGTGGAGATGGCCATCTTGGTGTCATGCTTCTTGAGGGCGGCCTGGAAGGCTTCGTCGCCCATCTTGGTGATCTGTTCGCGATGGGTGGCGTGCACCTTGCGCCAGATGTCGACCGACTCGGAACCGGTATCTTTGGCGGCAGCCAGGACCTGCTCGAGTGGCAGGTCGCCATACATGGCGGAGGAGAGGACGTAGCGCAGCGCGAAGGGTGCTTCCGTGCTTTTGGCCAAGCCCGTGGATGTGCCGACAGAAGTGCCGGCCAAGGCCAGGGATGAGGTGCGGATGAAGGAGCGACGATTCATGACTTTCTCGAGAGGTATCGATTTTTCAGCTTTCGCCGAATCAACGATTTCATCGAGAATAGCTTACTTTATTCGCCTGCCTATCCACTTACTGGGCGCGATACATCAGCTTTTTCGTCGCATCAAGCTGACGAAGCTCAAAGAATCAGTTCTTTGAGGATCTTCGAGGGCTCTACACCAGTGAGGCGGGCATCGAGGCCCTGATGCTTGAAAGTCATCTTCTCGTGATTGATGCCGAGCTGATGGAGCATGGTGGCGTGGAGGTCGCGGACATGGACCACGTTTTCCTCGGCGTTGTAGCCGAAATCGTCGGTGTTGCCGTAGGTGACACCCGGTTTGATGCCGCCGCCACACATGAACATGGAGTAGCCCTTGATGTGGTGGTCGCGGCCGTCGCCTTGAGCCATCGGCGTGCGGCCGAACTCGCCACCCCAGATGATGAGGGTGTCGTCGAGCATACCACGCTGCTTGAGATCGTTGATGAGAGCTGCGGTGGCCTGGTCGACTAGCTTGGCCGCACCGGGAATGCGCTTTTTAATGCCGCCGTGGTGATCCCAACCGCGGTGGTAAAGCTGGATGAAGCGCACGCCACGTTCGGCGAGCCGGCGGGCCAGCAGGCAGTTGCTGGCGAAGGAGCCATCGCCGGGCTTGCAGCCGTATTGCTCGATGGTCTTGGGGTTCTCATCCGAGAAGTCGGTGAGTTCGGGAACGGCCATCTGCATGCGGAAGGCCAGCTCATATTGGGCGATGCGACTGGCGATTTCGGGATCGTCCACCACCTTCGAATGCTTTTGGTTGAGCTGGTTGACCGCTTCGATGACTTCGGACTGGCAAGGGTTGGAGACGCCGTCCGGAGAGCCAACGTAGTAGACCGGGTCGCCCACCGAGTTGAGCTTCACGCCCTGGTATTTACTGTCGAGGAAGCCGTTGTGCCATTGGCGAGCGGAGATGGGCTGGGCCTGGCCGCCGCCGACGGAGGTCAGTACGACGAAACCGGGGAGGTTCTGGTTCAAGGAGCCGAGGCCATACATCAACCACGCACCGATGGATGGGTTATTGGGGCGGATGGTGCCGGTGTTGAAGAAGGTGTGAGCTGGGTCGTGGTTGATCTGCTCGGTCTTCATCGACTTGATCACGCAAATCTCGTCGGCGAGTTTTTGGATGTGGGGGAAAATGTCTGAGATTTCGATGCCCGCCTTGCCGCATTTGGTGAAGGTGGTCTGCGGTTCGAAGGCGGTGAGTGCCCGGCCCTGAAGCTGAGCGATGGGTTGGCCCTTGGTCAGTGACTCGGGCATCGGCTTCTTGTGATGCTTTCTGAGGGTGGGCTTGTAGTCGAAGGTCTCCAAGTGACTGGGGCCACCGGCCATGCAGAGGTGAATCACACGCTTCGCCTTGGGGGCATGGGTGAGGAAGGGCTTGGCACCCACAGGTAGGCCTTCAGCCAGTTCTCGGCCGGTGGCGGCCATTAGCTTGGAGCCCATCATGGAGCCCAAGGCGAGAGAGCCGACGGAGCCGAAGGTGCTGGTCAGGAACTTGCGGCGAGTCTGACTGAGGAGGCATTGCTCGGCATGAGCCCGCTCCATGAGGACCTGTTTCATTTGGAAAGGGTGATGGGGTTGATCAGACATGGTCAGGCTGTTTGGTAAAAGGGGTTAGCGAAAAGGCCGAGGCAGAAACGGCTGTGTTCAAGGCACGATGAAGGAACGGAGCGAGCTCCGTGACTGAGGAGGCCCGGACTGCACCGGCACAAGGCCGGGCAGGCAGAACTCAGTTGTTTCTGCCCGGAACTCATGACACCGCGAAGCGGCTGGATATATGAAATTTGAAATCTCATTTTCGTTAAGACCTTTTTCCAACCAGCCTAATTCCGGGTGACGGTTTCGTGAAGGTTGAGAACCACGCGGCAGATGCTGGTCCAGGCAGCGACTTCCACAGGTCTGAGATCGTTGGAGACGGCAGGAGCGGTGCCGGCGGCGGCCAGCTTGGCTGCGTCTTCAGGCTTGGCTGCGAAGTGCTCGCTCTGTTTGGCGAGAAGTTCCATCAGTGTGGTTTTCTCCTCTTCGCGCGGGGCTCGGGAGAGCACTTTTCGATAGAGAGCATCGAGTCGTGCTGCGTTGTCCTGCTGTTCGACGATGAGTCGTTGGGCAAGCACACGGGCTGATTCGACATAGGTCGGCCCGTTGAGTAATGACAGTGCCTGCAGGGGAGTGGTCGACGGAAACCGCTCACCTGAGCATCGCTCGCGTGAGGGGGCATCGAAGGTGACCATTTGCGGATGCGGGAAGCTGCGCTGGACCCAGGTATACATGCCGCGGCGGTAGAGATCGTCGCCTTGGCTGGTCGGCCACTTACGTTTGGGGAAGTTGAGCGAGTTCCAGTGACCATCGGGCTGGTAGGGGAAGACACTGGGTCCTCCGACCCGAGGTTTGAGTAGACCGGACACTGTTAGCGCCTGATCGCGCATGACTTCGGCGGGGAGCCGAATCGCCGACTGACGGGCGAAGAGTTTGGTGTTGTCGGGATCGATGTTGGCCAGATCGGCGCGCGCATTGGAGGACTGCTTGTAGGTGTCGCTGGTGACAATCAGTCGGATCATATGCTTGAGGTTCCAACCATCGTCGATGAACTCGGAGGCCATCCAATCCAGGAGTTTGGGGTGAGTAGGAGCGGTGCCTTGGCTGCCCAGGTCGATGGGATTGCTGGAGAGTGGATGGCCCATGTAGCGGGCCCACAGGCGGTTGACCACAGCGCGACTCGCCAACGGGTTGTCCTTGGAGACCGTCCACTTGGCGAGGTCGAGGCGAGTGAGGCGTTTGTCTTCGGTGGAGCGAGGTCCGTTGAGGAAGGCCGGTGTCGCGGGTTGAACGATTTTTCCGCTGTCATCTTGCCAGCTGCCACGGTTGAGAATGCGGATGGTGCGCGGGTTGGGGAGGTCGCGTGCGACCGGGATGGTGTTGATCTTCTCTGCAAGCTTGGCGCGCTCACCTAGCAATTTCTCGAAGTCCTTGCCCCAGGTTGGCATGCCGCCCTCAGGCAGGGCCGGGCGAGATTGGCCGCGGCTCCCATAGTATTCATCCATGAGAGGAGCATCGGGGTATTTGTCGATGAATTCGCGGTAGCGCTTTTCGACATCGGCGATCTGCTGTTTCTCGGCATCGTCCTTGGGCAGGAAGATGTAAGGAGGCTCGTGTTTGGGATAACCGCGCTCTTGGCCCACCGCGGCGCCATTGAGGCTGCCGAAGAATGCGGCCAAGGTGTAGAAGTCTTCCATGCTGATGGGGTCGAACTTGTGATCGTGGCATTGGGCGCAACCGGTGGAGGAACCCAGCCAGACCTCGCCGTAGTTGGTGACGCGGTCGACGTTGTAAATCACCTGATACTCCTTGGCCTGGGCGCCACCTTCCTCGGTGGCAAGGTTGAGGCGGTTGTAGGCGCTGGCAATCAGTTGGTCTTGGGTTGGCTCCTCCTGCATCAAGTCACCGGCTAGCTGCATGATGGAGAACTGGTCGAAGGGCATGTTCTCGTTGAGTGACTTGATGACCCAGTCGCGGTAGGGCCAGACATTGCGCGGGTTGTCGCTGTGGATGCCGATGGTGTCGGCATAACGCACGAGATCCAGCCACCACACGGCAAGGTGCTCGCCGTAGGTTTCGCTGGCCATGAGCTGGTCGACGTATTTTTCATAGGCGTCGGGCGACTCGTCCTTCATGAAGGCATCTGCCTGTTCGTGGGTGGGAGGCAGGCCGGTGAGGTCGAAGGTCACGCGGCGCATCAGGGTGCGCTTGTCGGCTTGCGGAGAAGGTTTGATCTTTTGCTTGGCGAGTCTGTCCTGAATGAAGCCATCAATGGGATTCTTGGTGGCCTTCGGTACTTCGGGTTTGTCGACCGGGGTGTAGGCCCAGTGATCCTCGTAGGGCGCTCCTTCATCGATCCAGCGACCGATCAGCTCAATCTCTTCGTCGCTCAGGCGCTTATGCCATCCTTGGCCGTGATACTTCTTCGGCGGCATCGGATCCTCTTTGTCGGTGATGCGCAGCCAGACTTCGCTCCCTTCACGATCGCCGGGCACGATGGCAGCGTAGCCGCCGAGATCCTCGGTGGCTCCCTCCTGAGTGTCCAAGCGGAGATCTTCCTCACGAGTCTTTTCATCGAAGCCGTGGCAGGCAAAGCATTGGTCGGAGAGAATGGGTCGGATGTCCTTGTTGAAGGAGAGTGGGGCCGGCGCGGAGACGGGTTCGAGTGATTCAGCGTCGGTTTCTGCGGGCTGATCCGAAGCACTCTCAGCCTGCTTTGGTTTGCAGGAAGTGGCGGCAAGACCGGCTAGCAGCAAGGCGGACAAAGGAAGGGTGAAACGGGAGGATTTCATTCGGCTCCAGAGATACTGGAATTGCCGCATCCGCTTATCAAGTAGACTTGGCGAAATGTCCCGCTCAACCTGTCTATTTTGGGATCACCATTCCTGTGGAAATCATCGTTCCTGACGATCCCAGGAGAGCCAATAGCCTCATCGGCGCCGCCTGCGAAGAAGAAGACAAATACCAGCCAAGCTCAATACCAGTGAGGACGGCTCGGGTATGGGTACGACAGTTCCATTTATTTGGACACCATCAAAGCGGGCGTTGAATGAACTCGCAAGGTTAGTTGACCTATCCTCGAGCAGGGAGATGCCAAAGTAGAGAGTAGAGCTACTGTTAACGGCATTGTCCAGATTAAGGGATCCCACGGTATGCACATCTGCTCCGTTGCTGAATCCATCAGTCAGGATGGTTGATGTTGCGAGCAGGTTACTAAAACCACTATCGGAAGCGATGAAAACCCTCACCGATGCTGTATAATCATTAGTGGTTCCATTATTGCCATTGCCTTGGAAGCCCAATACTCCGATGTCGATTGCGCCGGTGGTTCCGAGTTGGATGGATTGGCCTGCATCGGGAGTAAGCGAAAAAGTTGCTTCGATATCTGAAATGCCGGGGTTGGTGCCGTCATTGACAATAGTTTCCAGCCAAAAAGGCACTCTTGATCCAACCCACTCGAAATTGGAGGAAGTTCCTGAAGCATTCACTGTCATGTTGGATGCTGTCAGGCCGGTGAAGCCTGCAGAATCAGCCTGATCCAAACTCTCGATATCGTAGAAAGCGATGACTGCGGCGCTAGCTGGACCGGTGACAGCCAATGCCAACAAGGTGGGCAGCAAGCGAAGCCTGACGCGGGTTTGATGGTGTAAAGAGATCATAGAGGAAAGGCAGTGCAGCCACTTCATGACGAAACGGATTCATGAGGTGAATCTTTTTGGCGTTGAATAACCCGTATATATTTCATCAGGTTATGGTATGTCGTTGATTTACCCCAAGTCCATCGCCGAGCAGGTTGCGCTACATCTGAGAGATGGTGTTCAGCAAGGTCTTTGGAAAGATCTGATGCCAGGTCGTGATCGGCTAGCTAGAGAACTTGGCGTGGCGCCGAATACGGTGCAGCGAGCTCTGGATATCCTCGAGCAAGAGGGGCTGCTGGCACCTCAGGGGGGTGGGAGGCGTCGGCGCATCATGCTTCCTGATCAAAAGATGAAACCACAATCCATGAGAGTGGGCATCTTGCCTTTTGATCGCCCTAGCTTGAAGATGGCCTTCATGGTGGACCTGAAGCTGCAGCTCATGGAGGAGGGACATATGGTGACCGTCATGCCCAAAACCCTGACTGAAATGAGCATGAGCTTACCCCTAATCGCGCGGATGGCGAGTAAGCATGAAGTGGATGCCTGGGTGGTGGTGGCCGGAACCCTTCCGTTGGTGGATTGGTTCACGCAAACAGGCGCGCCGGTATTTGCCTTCTACGGAGGCGTCCATCCCCAAGCGGCCGGGGTTTGGCCGCGGAAGTCAAAGGCCATTTCGGCGGCGGTTGATCACTTGATCTCTTTGGGTCACCAGCGTATCTGCCTCATCACCCGTCCCCAAAACCTGGCCCCCTCCCCGGGAGTTGAAATGAAATTTTTTCGGGAGGTGATGGAGTCCCACGATATTGAAGTGAGCAACTATCATCTACCTGTGTGGCAGGACAGCCGGATGGGGTTGCAGGACTGTTTGGATTCACTCTTTGCTACAACTCCACCGACGGCTCTGATGATCGATGAAGCAGAATTGTTCGTGGCTGTGCGGCAGTATCTTGCCGACTCTGGTATCGTGGCTCCACGAGATGTTTCTTTGATCTCGATGGATCCAGATCGTGCTTTCGGTTGGTGTCTGCCCGAAGTTTCCCACATGGATTGGGGTTATCAGCCGATGGTTCCTCGAGCGGTGAAGTGGATGCGAAATATCAGTCGAGGGCGCAAGGACTGCCGGAAAACTTATGTTGAGGCGAAGTTCGTGGAGGGAGGAACGATCGGCCCGGCATCCAAGCGCAAGATGAAAAATTAATCCCACAGCTTCTTGAGTAGGGCATCGGGGATTCGGTGGACGCGGGCGACGTGTTTCTGGGTCTCGGTGACGTGTAGCGCGCCGTCGTCCCAGATGAAGTCGGGGTAGCTCATGCGTAGCTTGGGATTTTCGTCGTAGAGAATGGCGACGGGTTTGCCCCAATGGATCACTTTGCCCTCCGGACTGTCCTTCTCAATGCCGCCGAGTAGGTAGGCGGGGTTTCGCTCTCCCCAGCTCTGGCTCGAGTTGTCGTGAAACCAGTAGATGAAGCGGCCCTTGTAAGGACCTTCCTCCAGCTTGCGCACGAAGTTTGCGGCTCGGGGTTGCTTGAGGAGTTCGCCTCCCGGTTTGTTGGTCATGAAGGCGGGCGGAGTCCAAGTCTTGCCGTCGTCGCGGGAGTAGGCGTGGCAGGGGTGTCCGGCGATGGTGCGGTAGGTGCAGAACAGGCTACCATCGGAGAGTGCTGTCAGGTTGACTTCTTCAGCGACACTGCCTTTCGGAGATTTCAATCCCTCTTCGCCTTCCGGTAGCAGCTCCCACTTGAGTTTGTCTGGATCCTCTTCGCTCTCGATGTTGACGCATTTCAGAAACCATGACTCGGTGTTGGTCGACCAGTTGCGACCGTAGGAGCCGATCTTGGAGAAGCCGAGATAGAGCGCGCCTTTGTGGAGGATGGGTTTGCCCACGCCCCAGAAGAAGCGAACCTTGCCCTTGTAGGGATTCTTGTGATCGATGGTGGTGGCGCGGATGGGAATGAACCAGCGCTCCTTGGACCACGATTTCCCGCCATCATCGGAATACTTTAGGGCGTATTCGCCGATGGTGTCGACCCGCTTGCCGGCACCAGCGACCTCGCGCCGGTTTTCGGCATTGTAGGTGTAGAACACGTAGACCCGCCCAGATGCCGTGAGGTAGGGCATGGCCCAAGAGGCTTCTGGGCCGGTGGCGGGCTCGATTCCCACCAAAGGCTCCCAAGTCTTGCCGTAGTCCTTGCTACGGGTTGAGACGATGAGCTGACCTTTCGATCCCTCTTTTCCTGCTCCGGTGGTCATCACGCAAAGCCAGGTGCCATCCTTGAGCTTCACCACATAGGGTTGGTCGCAGTAGCCCTCGGAAGGGATCTCGTGGCCGGTGTTGATGTGGAGGGCGGGTGGCTCCTGATCCTTCGCAGCTTGGATACGAGTCTTTTGATCGGCGAATGCGGTGGTGGTAATCATCGCTGCTGCGATGCAGGTGTAGTGATGCAACTTCATGGATTACAGGAGCGTTTGCGGCGCAGTAGAGGGATCAGTCCGAGCAGCCCGAGGAGTGCTGTGCTGGGTTCTGGTACATTAAGGAACTGACTAGACGTCAGCACGGAGTCCGAGATTCGAAATTCGTCGGCAAAACCACCGAAGGATCCGTCGCTGTCGCCTGCGCGGCCAAGCAGCCACAAGCTGTTCATCGAATTCGAATCCGCTGTGGCTAGGTTGACTGATGAAGTATGAGTGGCTTGGGATACGCCATCTACAAAGAGTTCGAAATTGCCGCTTCCGTCATGGGTCAGTGCGAAATGAAAGTCTGTATTTTTTGAGATCACCACACTCTGAAAGACCGTCTCCGATCCGCTGCTCCCGCTGCTTGGTGCGAGATACATATTGAAGACGTTTTGCCCACCAACGAAACGCTTATCGAATAGGATGCCGCCCGTATTGAGGGCGCGTGTGGAAAAGATAGGGCGGAAGCCATCGTCATTGAAATTGAGGTGGCCTTCAAATGTCCACGCATTCCCATCCAGACGCAAAGCTGAGGTGCTGCCACTCCCGCCAATCAAATAGCCGCCGCCACCGCCGGTGGATAGGATGCTGCCGTTGTTGGTGGATCCGGCTACAGGATCAGGATTGGGGACAGGATCAACCAGATTAGTTAGGCTGCCGGAATGATTGGTTCCGGATTGGGTCAAGTCGTAGGTGCTATTGCCAGTCGCATTGGAGAGATTGCCGTTGTCAAAGTCCCAGTAGGCGATGGTGGCACTTCGGGAGGTAATGGCTGAGGCAATCAGCAGGAGTGATATGAGTGCTTTCATGATTCTATTTGGCGACGCCCGCCGGGCGGGTGGTCTTGCTGAGGTGTTGGTTAAAGGCGGCGAGTTTGGCTTTGAGCTCTTTGACCTTCTCTGGGTGTTTGGCTGCGAGGTTCTTGGTTTCGCTAGGATCCTCGGTGAGGTTGTATAGAGCGCTTCCCTTGTGCTTCCAGGTGGCTGTATCGGTGTCGACGAGTAGCTTCCACTTGCCCATGCGAATGCCGCAGCGTTTGCCTTCGCGGGCGTGGTAGATGAAGGCTTCATAAGGGGTCTTGGCATCCGCGTCCCGCCAGAGGTGGGCGCTGATGTCCTTGCCGTCGATGATGCGGTCCTTGGGTAGGTCGGCGCCCGCGATGGCCGCGAAGGTGGGCAGTAGGTCCATGATGGAGAAAACTTCATTGCTACTGATGCTGCCTGAGGGGATCCGACCCGGACCCCAGACGATGCAGGGCACGCGCAGGCCACCTTCCCAGCCCTGTTGTTTCTTTCCTCGGAAGGGGGCGTTGGTTCCCAGCCAATCGACATCGACGCCCCAGTTGTTGGTGCAGGCTCCGTTGTCTGAGGTAAAGACCACGAAGGTGTCCTGATCGAGCTTCAGTTCGCGAAGGGTTTCGAGGATGCGACCCGTGCTCCAGTCGATGGCTTCAACCGCGTCGCCGTAGAGACCGCCCTTGCTCTTGCCTTTGAAGCGTTCGGTACAGGCGATCGGACCGTGGGGCATGGGATGACTGAGAAAGAGGAAGAAGGCTTGGTCCTTCTTGCTGTGGATCCATTTGATCGACTCTTCAGTCAGAACCTCGGTCAAGGTCTCATGGGCGGGAAAGGGGATGGGCTTCTCATTGCGGAGGAAGAGATCGGAGTGCTTGCCCTTCTTGCGCATGCCTTCGGTGTCAAAGCAGTGGCCAAGAGGGGTGCCGTAGAAATAGTCGAAGCCGTGGCGGGTGGGATAGAACTCGGGTTGATGGCCGAGGTGCCACTTGCCGATGCAGGCGGTGGCGTAACCTTTCGTCTTCAGGACTTCCGCGATGGTGATTTCGTTAGAGTGTAGGCCGGTCTTGTCTGGGGTGTGCAGCGGACTTCCCATGCCAACGCGAGACGGATAGCAACCCGTCATTAAGGAAGCGCGGGTCGGCGTGCAGATGGGAGCGGTGGCATAAAAGTCGGTGAACTTCATGCCTTCATTGGCCATGCGATCGATCTCGTGAGTGTTGATCTTTTTCGCGCCGTAGCAGCTGAGGTCGCCGTAGCCGAGGTCATCAGTGAGGATGACAATGAAGTTGGGCTTCTTTTGTGGGCCCGCTTTGGCCTCTGGCTTGTTGATGTTGCCGCAGGGACGGCTGTTGGCGCGCAGGGACTTGTCGAAGGTCGTCATCAGGGCGTGTAGTTCTTTTACCTTTTCAGGATGCTTGTCGGCGAGGTTTTGCTTCTCGCCGATGTCCTTGGAGAGGTCGTATAAGCCGATCTTCTCAGTGGCTGCCTGTTGCTGGATGAGCTTCAGATTGGCGATGGCGTTCTTGCGGCGTTTCTCCCATGGCGGAAGCTCTTCGTTCGCTTCCATCTCGAGTTGCTCCAACTTGAAGTCGCCTTTGTGTCGCTTGGTCTGCTCGTGCCAATGGGTTAAAGGTATCCGTAGCTTCCAGTTGCCGACTCGCACGCCCTCGATGCGGCCTTCCCTAACTTGCCCTGCGGTGTGTCGCTTGTAGTAAAAGAAGGCTTCATGAGGTGATTTCGTACCCTTCTTTCCGGTGAGCAGAGGCCACACGTCCTTGCCATCGATGACACGATCGGTCGGTATTTTGCCGCCGGCGCGCAGGGTGAAAGTGGGCAGTAGATCCATGATGCTCAGCAGTTCAGAGCATTCGCGTCCGGCGGGGATGATGCCCGGTCCCCAGGCAATGCCCGGCACCCGAAGGCCGCCTTCGCAGGTGGTGTGTTTGGAGCCGCGCAGGGGCAATGCGGATCCGGTTTCCACGCTCCAATGCAAGGCGGGTCCATTGTCCGAGGTGAAAATGACCACGGTGTTGCGGTCGAGCTTCAGAGTTTTCAGCTCATCGATCACCCGGCCGATCGACGCATCGAGATGTTCGATCACGTCGCCATAGATGCCGCCTTTGGAGATCCCTCGCCGTTTTGTTGGGAGTTCCAATGGCACGTGAGGCATGTCGTGCGCCAGATAGAGGAAGAAAGGTTGCTTCTTGTTGCTGCGAATGAATTTCAGAGCTTCTTCGGTGAGGTCGTCGGTGATGATCGACGACTCCGGTCCGGTGGCGACTAACTCGCGGTTGCGATGAATCAGCCGCTTGGATTTATCGTCGTAGCTCGGACTGAGGAAGCCATAGAACTCATCGAAGCCATGACTGTTGGGGTGAAAGGCGGGCTGGTTGCCGAGGTGCCACTTGCCGACGCAGCCGGTGCGGTAACCTTGATCGCGAAGCAGTTCGGCAATGGTGACCTCATCGGGGTTGAGGCCCAGGTGACCGCCGTTGAAGAGTTGGTGGCTGTGGATCCGTTGCGGATAGCTGCCGGTGAGGAAGGCGGCGCGGGTGGGGGTGCATTGACCGGCTGGTACATAGAAGTCGGTGAAGCGCGTGCCTTCCTTGGCCAGGGCATCGAGATGTGGTGTCTTGATGTCTGTTGCGCCGAAGCAGCTGAGGTCGGCGTAGCCCAAATCATCCGCGAGAATGACGATGAAGTTCGGCTTTTCAGCGCCAAACAGCGGCATCATCGCGACGAGCGTGATGATGGCGGATCGGAGCAGGCGGCTGGACATGGCATTTCCTAGTGTTCGGACAATCCCCAGAGTATCTCCCTTGATTCCAATGCCTATCCAGTTAATGTGCTTGGAACCTCAGCTTTTTCGTCAAATCGATAATTCCTCGAAATCCTCCGTTCCTCGGGTTGCCATCCTCGTGGAGACCACTCGCACCTACACCCGCGAGCTCCTCGCTGGAGTGAGCCGCTACATCCACCGCCATGGGCCCTGGTCGACCTTTGTTGAGCTGAGGGCACTGGAATCTTCGGTGCCGCCTTGGTTGGAGCATTGGGAGGGAGAGGGGATTCTTGCCCGCACACACAGCAAAGAAATGGCGCAGGCGATTGCGGCGACAGGTTTGCCCACCGTCGAGCTGCGCTCCTCCAACTTCAATCAGGACGCGCCCTTTGTAGGGATGGACAACCGCATGATCGGCCAGGTGGTGGCCGAGCACTTCATCAATCGGGGCTACCGCCGCTTCGCCGCTTACACCCTCGATACCGAATCCTTTTTTCGCGAGCGCATGCAGAAATTCGTCAGCCATGTGAAGGAGGCGGCCGATGCGGACTGTGCCATCCTGCCCTCGCAGGGTGAGTCGAGTCCGGACGATTGGGAAGCTCACCAGGCCGAGCTGATCGAATGGCTGGAATCGTTGGGGAAGCCGGTCGGGATCTTTGCCACCAATGATCAGCTGGCGACTCGTTTGCTCGATGCCTGCCAACGTGCGGGCATTGCCGTGCCGGAGGATGTTGCTGTGGTCGGCTGTGAGAACGAGACCACCTTGTGCAACTTTGCCTCTCCGCCACTGACCTCGGTGCGCTTGGATGGTGAGTCCGTCGGGTATCAGGCGGCCGAAATATTGGACGGGCTGATGAAGGGTCATGGTAAACCCAAGACCGCCGAATTGCTCGTTCCGCCTAAGGGCATTGAGATTCGGGCTTCATCTGATGAATTTGTGATTGAGGATCCCATCGTGCTACGAGCTGTGCGACTGATCCGGGAGCAGGCCTTCTCCGGCATCACAGTGGCTGAGATCTGCTCAGAGCTTGGAGTGTCGCGCAGTACTCTGGAGCGCCGCATGCGGGCCACTTTGAAGCGCGGCGCCAAGGCCGAGTTGCTGCGCGTGCGCTTTGCCGAGGTCAATCGGCTGCTCGTGAATACCGACCTCACCATCGAGGCCATCGCCGAGATGACAGGCTTCGCCTACGCCCACTATCTGCAGACGGCCTACCGCGAACGATTCGGCATTCCCCCGGGCCAGGTCCGCAGGGAGGCTTGACGCGGGGCCTCATCCGGCGGGATGCTCCGCGCGCGATGAGTGACAACAAACGCCCCTTTTCCAGCCCCATGCTCGACGGTCCCGACCGTGCCCCCAGCCGTGCCATGCTCTATGCGGTCGGTTTCGAGAAGGAGGATTTCGACAAGCCCCAGATTGGCATTGCTTCCACTTGGAGTGAGGTGACCCCCTGCAACGTCCACATCGACAAGCTCGCCAAGGAAAGCTCCAAGGGCGTCGACGCCGCCGGCGGCAAGGGCGTGATCTTCAATACCATCACCATTTCCGACGGCATCTCCATGGGCACCGAAGGCATGAAATACTCTCTGGTGTCTCGCGAAGTCATCGCCGACTCCATCGAAACCGTCGTCGGTTGCGAAGGCATGGACGGCTACGTGGCCATCGGTGGCTGCGACAAGAACATGCCCGGCTGCGTGATGGCCATGGGTCGCATGAACCGCCCGTCGGTCTTCGTTTACG
>CAZIPY010000375.1:0-4389 GCA_964541125.1 uncultured Luteolibacter sp.
CCATCAAATCATCAATTTGATCGATCTCTTCGTGGTTTCTTTCGATTCGGAGAACACTTCCGGCTCTGGCACGCTTCCCCCCGTTCCAGCGAACCCACCCGAAATCCAATCATGAAGATCATCCGCTCCCTGCTCCTCGCCGCCCTCTCCGCCGTGTCCACCGTCGACGCCATTGCAGCCGACCCCGCCAACGATCCCTTCCTCCACATCGACCAGCAGTGGAAACGCTACGAATTGGCCCGCCAGGAACTGGCCAAGGTGAAGAAGCCGGTGCTCGGCGAGGAGGACTTCGCCAAGAAGCTAGGGGTCTGGGCCGAGGCGAACCGCAAGAAGAACGAAGCCGCGCGGGCTCTTGTCCAGCCACTCGTGGCCTTAACCTCCACCGTTCCCGACGACCAGTTTCAGATGGTGCGGGACGAGCTGCGCATCATCCACAAGGACCTGACCGATGCCCCAACCCAAGCCAGCAACGATGCCCGGGGCTTTTTCGCGGCACAGGTCCTCCCGCACCTCTGCGAAGGCGAGCTCAAACCTGACCGCGCCGACCTCTTCGTCGAGCTGACCGCCCCCAACGAGTGGATCAAAGCCGCCGACCGCCGTATTCAGCGCGGAGAACTCTCGGAGCCCGTCGGATTCGCCGTGCAGGATGCCCACGCCCTGGCCCTCGCCCAGGCCGGGGACTTCAAAGGCGCCCGCCAGCAAAGCGATCTCCTCCTCAAGAAGATGGAAAGCCTCCTCGGTGGCCGCCTCCCCAAGCTCGGCATCAACCATCGCGACACGGTCCGCACCAAGCCCTCGCTCCATCGCGAATTCCTCCTCCACCGCGCCCTTATCGAGTCGCTTGCCGGTGAGGCGGAAACCGCCAAGGAACGCCTCGCCGCCGCCAAGACGATCAAGGAAGAGGACAAGAACGTCCTCGCGGAACAAGGTGGGTTGCTCGAGCGCTTGGGGCGCTAGGGAAACCCTGAGGATCCTCGCCCCGTTCTCCGCCACAGTTCTCGTGAGTCATTCCGCCAGACACGCATACATGTGCGCATCATGGGACGTCTCCCCGACCCGCAAGCGCTGCCGCTGTAACCCCTCATAGAGCGCCCCCACCTTTTCCGCGACCCCTCTGCTGGCGGCATTTCCCTCGGCCACAACGATCTCGAGACGCTTCAGCCCCAAAGTCTGCAGACCGAAATCCCGCAACATCCGTGCTGCGGCAGTAGCCATCCCCCGTCGCAAGGCCCCATCCCGCACCCAATACCCGAGGTTGCAAACGAGGTCCTCCTGGTTGATCCGGTTCAATCCACAACACCCGCAAATCCGACCGTCCCCGGCGTCCACGATGACGAACTCGTGCCGCAGCCCCCTATCCCAGTCGGCACTCGCTCCCCTCGCCCACTCGTGGGCATCGTCCAGCGAATACGCAGGAGTCAGCCAACCCATCCACTTGGCCACCCGCTCAAACGACTCCACCGCCGCCTCGTAGACCCCCGCTCCATCTCCCTCCTCACAGGGGCGAAGCCAGCAGGGTGCTCCTTCTTCTCTCAATGCGGTTTTGTCCATTGTTGAGCTCGTTGAGCCAGTTTTTCCCTGATTCCCGGGCCTTGGCGAGGCCCCAGTCCCATTCATTGCAAAAAACATCCCTGCTCTGTAACCTCTCCGCTCTGACGGCTCAGGAAGCAGGTAAGATGACCAATACCAACCCACCCTCCTGCCCGAAATGCGGGGCCCCCATCGCCACCGACGCCCCCCTCGGACTGTGTCCCAAGTGTGTCCTCGCCGAAGCCGCCACCGGCACCCATGCCACCCGGGCCACCGGCCGCAAGTCCCCGCCCCCGGCCCTCGAAGAGGTCGCCGCGCAGTTCCCCGAGCTCGAAGTAGTCGAGCTGATCGGTTCCGGTGGCATGGGCGCAGTCTACAAAGCCCGCCAACCGAAGTTGGACCGCTTCGTGGCCCTGAAAATTCTCTCCCGGGACCTCTCCGAGGACCCCGCCTTCGCAGAGCGTTTCAACCGTGAAGCCCGGGTCCTGGCCCGCCTCAGCCACCCGAACATCGTCGGCGTCTTCGACTTCGGCACCGCTGGACCCTTCTGCTACCTCCTCATGGAGTTCGTCGACGGGGTCAACCTGCGGCAAGCCATGCAGGCCGGCTCCTTCAACCCGAACGAGACCCTGGCCCTCGTGCAGGACCTCTGCGGCGCCCTGCAATTTGCCCACGAGGAAGGGATCCTCCACCGCGACATCAAACCCGAGAATGTCCTCATCGACACCCGCGGACGGGTCAAGATTGCCGACTTCGGAATCGCCAAGCTGATCGGGGAGAACGAACGCGACGACTACACCCTGACCATGCAGGGCGCGGTCCTTGGCAGCCCCCACTACATGGCACCGGAGCAGATCGAAACACCCGGCGAAGTCGACCAGCGGGCCGACATCTACTCGCTCGGAGTGGTCTTCTACGAACTTCTCACCGGCGAGCTGCCCCTCGGGCGCTTTGCCCCGCCCTCCGCCAAGTCGTCCCTTGACCCACGCGTCGATGAGATCGTCTTGCGCACCCTCGAAAAGGAACGCCAGGACCGTTTCCAAAGTGTGGAGGAAGTCCAAACCAGCGTCGGAGCGATCACCGACAATCCTGCTCCGGCTTCCAGCCCCCCGCCACCACCCGCTCCAGCAGCTGCGGTGGCGGCCGCTCCCGTCGCCGCCGCTCAGCCAAACGCCATCACTACGGATCAAGGCACCGCCAAAGGCGCCACCGCCTCGGCCATCTGCACCGGCATCAGCCTCCTCCTCGGCATCGGCGTCTTTGCCACCATCCTCTTCCTCTTCTTGAGCGTAAGGACCGACGCCTCGGGAGGTCCAGGGCCGCTCAAAATCATCATCGTCCTCGGTGGCGGAGTCCTGCTTCCCCTCGTCCTCGCCGTGGTTGGGTTCGTTCTCGGTCTCCGGGCCCTGAGCGAGATCCGCCGCTCCGGGGGCCAAAAAGCCGGCCGCGGCAGGGCGATCTTCGGGATCGTGGGCTGGCCGATCGTGCTCTTGTTCGCCCTTATCGCGATGCTCCTCCCAGTGATCCTGAGGACAACAGGAGCGGCCATGTCCTGGCCGATCCTCGCTGGGATCACCTTGCTGGTCGGCATCGTCGTCAGTGTCTTCCTCGTTCGCTCCCTCTCGAACTGGGCCAGCGGGAACAAGTCCTCTTCGAACGGTGGCATGATCGCCTTGGCTGCCATCGTGATTCTCCTCCTCCTGACCATCGTCCCCGCCATCGTGGGCTCGGCCTTCCTCTCCTCCGGCAACACGGAGAGCGGATCGGAAGAAGGACCCGGTCACGATTGGCGCGATGATCCTCCGCACAGCGTCAGCTCCATCGAACCCTCTGAAAATCTCGGAGATTTCACCCTGCCGCTCATCGTGCAACCCGGGCTGGTTCTCACCTTTGAGTTGGTAGAGACCAATGTGGCGGGCAAGACATCCAGTATCGACAGCATGGCTGGCTACCTCCTTCCCTCCGACGAAGAGCCCTGGACGGGAAAGTTCTGGATAAGCGAGGTCTACCCGTATGACGCCGGGGACGGCGCAGGAATTAGGCAGCACCTGCAAACGAGGGTCGGGAACGCCGCCACGGTCGAACCTCTGCAAGGCAACTGGGAACTGGACGCCATCGAATACAGTGCCTTCACCGTCTCAAACCCGGGCGAGCACCTGTTCGGCATCGGCCACCTTCTTACCAACCCCTCCCACACACTGTCCCTTCGGGTCGTCGCAACCAAGCGATCCACCTCGGAATTTCCGGGTGTCACCCTGGACCAAGCCATCACCGGTTTCGGCGACACCGAAGACTGGAAGGAAGCCTGGAACAAGTACGCCGAAGACAAGATCAACAGCGAAAAGCCACCGGGCCTCCGCCCGAACCCTTAGCCTCCTGCCAAAGCCCCGTCCCCACCACCCTTTGAGCACCCCCGACCAGACCGGCCCGACCGGATCCTTCCACACCACCCACTGGACGCTGGTGATGCAGGCCGCCGGAGACAGCCCGGAGGCCAGCAGCGCCCTCGCCGACCTTTGCGAGCACTATTGGACCCCGGTCTTCCGCTTCCTGCGCCGCGAAGGCCGCAGTGAAGACCTAAGCAACGAGCTCACCCAGGAATTCTTCGCCCGCCTTCTCTCCAAAGGCGGAATCGACGGCGTGAACCGGGAAAAGGGCCGCTTCCGCTCCTACCTGCTCGGTGCGCTCAAACACTTTCTCCGCGACCTCCGGCGGGCCGAAGGACGGCAAAAACGTGGCGGCGACGCGGTCATCGAATCGATCGAGGCCGGCGGCAGCGAGACCTCCCCGGGGCTACCGCTGCCCGACCCGGACTCCCAGGTTTCCGATGCCTACTTCGATCACCAATGGGCGCTCACC
>CAZIPY010000376.1:0-7933 GCA_964541125.1 uncultured Luteolibacter sp.
CTTGCGATTTCAGCAGATACCAACTCCATGACGTCCGGACGGCGGACGTTGACACGCTTGCGCTTGGGTGGGTTGGCGGGATTAGTCATCTCGGAGGGTTGGCGGGATCAGTCATCTGGATGGTTTTGCGGGGTCGCTCATTTGCCTCATATACGCACGGAAATGGGCACTTGGCAACTGATCCAGACTTGCCCTCCGGCGATGAACGGGCATGCTCCCACCTCATCGTGAGCCCCCTGCCTGTCGAACCGAGTCCCGAGAACTTTGCCGAATTGTCGGCGAAGGGCAACGTGGTGCCTGTCTGCACGCAATTGGCAGCCGATTTTGAAACCCCGCTTTCTGCCTATCTCAAGATGCGGGACGGCAAGCATTCCTTCCTCCTTGAGAGTGCTGAGAGCACGGAAAAAGCCGGTCGCTGGTCCATCGTCGGTAGCCAACCACGCATGGTCTTCGAGGCTCGCGACAAGCAAATCACCATTCGCGAGGGTTCGACTGAGCGTCAGATCGAGGCCAAAACCGATCTTTTAGGAGCTCTCGAAGAGGAAATGGAGCCCTACAAGCCCGTCCATCACGGCGATCTGCCAGTCTTCTATGGGGGGATGGTGGGCTACCTATCCTATGATGCGGTTCGTCAATTCGAGCCGACACTGCCGGATTCACCATCGGACAGTCTCGGTGTGCCGGATGCCATGTTCATTCTGGCCGATACGCTGCTGGTTTTCGATCACCGCCTTCGTCGCCTGCTGGTGGTGGCCAATGCCTTTATCGATCAGGCCGAATCAGTCGAAGCGGCCTACATGGAGGCCTGTGGTCGAATTCATGCGATGGTGGAAATTCTCAATCGTCCGCTGCATGTCCCGGCCCTGAATGGACTGATCCATGTCGATCCCGTGGATGCTCAGAGCAACACCACTCAAGAGGAATACGAAGCGATGGTTCGTGAAGGGAAGGAGTTCATCGCCGCCGGGGACATCTTCCAGTTTGTGCCTAGTCAGCGATTCGAAACGGATTTCACGCTTCCGGCCGTCGACCTCTACCGGGCTCTACGCTTCGTCAATCCCTCGCCCTACATGTTCATTCTTGAGATGGGGGACTTTTCCTTGGTCGGTAGTTCACCAGAGGTGCACGTCCGCTCGATTGACGGCCGCATCGACATTCGACCCATCGCCGGGACCCGCTGGAGGGGTAAGACCCCCGAAGAGGACGATGCCCTTGCTGAAGATCTTCTCAATGACCCCAAGGAGCGAGCCGAACATCTGATGCTTGTGGATCTCGCCCGAAATGATGTTGGCCGCATCGCTGAGCATGCCTCGGTAACCGTTGATGATTTCATGATCATCGAGCGCTACAGCCATGTGATGCACATTGTGTCCAATGTGCATGGCACTCTCGCGGAAGGTCACAGCGCCTACGATGTACTGCGCGCCACTTTCCCGGCTGGAACCGTGAGTGGTGCTCCAAAGATTCGCGCGATGGAGATCATCAACTCGTTGGAAAAGAATAAGCGCTGCGCCTACGCCGGCGCGGTCGGCTACTTCGGCTTCGATGGCTCTCACGACTCTTGCATCACTTTGCGCACCTGCTTGCTCAAAAATGGCAAGGCCTACGTCCAGGCAGGGGCAGGGGTGGTTGCTGATTCCGACCCGACCTACGAATACAACGAAACAGTCAATAAGGCGAAGGGTATGCTGCGCGCCATCGCTCTTGCGAAAACCCTGGAAGAGTAACCTGTTACGATCATGCTACTGATTCTAGATAACTACGATTCCTTCACTTACAACCTCGTCCAGTATTTTGGTGAACTTGGAGCCGAAATGGTTGTGCATCGGAACGACAAGATATCGGTGGAAGAAGTGGTCGCGCTGAAGCCCGAGCGGATTTGCATTTCACCCGGGCCCTGTACGCCAAATGAGGCGGGAATTTCCATGGATCTCATTCGTGAGCTAGGTTCCAGCACTCCAATTTTGGGGGTTTGCCTCGGGCACCAGTCCATTGGTCAGGTCTACGGTGGGGAAGTCGTCCGGGCTGACCGTCTGATGCACGGCAAGACTTCGCCCATCTTCCATGAAGGCGAGAGCGTCTTTGCGGGGGTGGATAGTCCCTTTGAAGCCACTCGTTATCATTCGCTCATCGTAAAGCGTGACACTCTCCCGGACTGTCTCGAAGTGACTGCCTGGACGGAAGAAGGCGAAATCATGGGTCTCCGGCACAAGGAGCATCCCGTGCACGGAGTGCAGTTCCACCCGGAGTCTATCCTGACGCAGGACGGCAAGAAGTTGCTTGAGAACTTTCTCAAGTTCTAGGTCCTGAAGGAGACCTAGTTCTTAGTTCTTGGGTTCTTCCTTCTCAGGATGTTCGGCTTCGTCGCCTTGATCCTCGGCGTGGATATAATCCTCGTCTTCCTGACCTTCTTCCTCGTCGTGGTCCTCATCTTCTTCAATGAGTTCGCCATGGTAGAGTTGGAAGTGGCGCTTGCGCTGTTCCTTTGGCAGGGGGGAGAGGATCATGGCAACGGCGCGACCATTTAGTTTGGGCGGTTGATCAACTTGGGCCATGGACTTGAGATCCTCAATGATTTTTTCGAGGACTACGAAGCCGAGTTCGCGGTGCGCATTTTCACGACCACGGAACTGAAGAATGAAGCGACACTTGTGTCCGCCGTCGAGGAAGCCTTCGGCGCGACCCAGCTTGATGTTGTAATCGTGTTCGCCGGTACGCACGCGGAACTTAATCTCCTTCATGCGGGTCGAAGTCTTCGGCTTCTGCTTCTTGAGCTTCGACTGCTCGTACTTGTATTTGCCGTAGTCGATGATTTTGCAGACTGGGGGGTTAGCCTTGTCTGCAATTTCAACTAAATCGAGGCCGATGGACTTTGCCTTGCTGACCGCTTCTTGAGAACTCATGACTCCGAGTTGTCTTCCGTCGGCTGTCACAACGCGCACTTTTGGGGCGCGAATACGTTCGTTCACGCGAGTCATGTCGCGCTGGCGATTCCGGTTTTGATTTCGTTTTGGCTTGGCTATGGCTTTGGTGGGTCAGTGTTGGGTGCGACGCAATGGGCAACGGGGGCTGTCCATGGATCACGATGGATCACAGTGCGAAGAGGGGATTGGGAACGATGGAAAAGACTCCGATGTCTCCTTGGCGATGGTGGCGTGCCATAATCAGGAAATGGCGGGCCCTGACTGATCCAAATGATCAGTTTGCGTGAGGTTCAACATACGTTCCGGGAAAATCATAAGTGGCTGAGGAGCCGATCTGGGTGGGCTGCGCCTGAGAAACAAGCGATTCCGACTGAGAATTAGGCCGGAAATTGATTACTCGCAAGTCTCTTTTTGGAGGTGAAATGACCAGCATCGCCTATGAAATGGGGCTTGGCGCTTGCGAAGGCACGCTCGGAAGTCATTAATCACTGACGTGAATTCTGCTCCTTTGGGTATCTTCGACTCCGGCGTCGGTGGTCTGACTGTCGTCCGTGCAGTTCAGGAGTTGCTGCCGAATGAGGATATCCTCTACCTCGGAGATACGGCCAGGGTGCCCTATGGCTCGAAGAGTCCGGAGACCATCCGGCAGTTCGCTGCGGAAGACGGTGCCTATCTTGTGGAGCGTGGTGTTAAAGCCATTGTGGTGGCCTGTAACACGGCGACTGCCCATGCACTACCCAAGTTGCGCGAGGATCTGAACGTTCCGGTGATTGGAGTGATTGAGCCCGGCGTCGAAGCGGCCCTTGCAGATCCAGCGGTGGAACGCATCGGCATCATCGCCACCCGCGGCACCATCCGTTCTCACGCCTACCAGCATTCGATGGCCCAACGCCGAACCGGACTCATGATTCATGCGCTCGAGACTCCATTGCTGGTGCCCATCGTGGAGGAAGACTGGATCGATCACGATGCTGCAAAATTGATTCTGGAGAGTTATCTTAAACCTCTCGTCAGCAAAGGGATCGATTCGCTGCTACTTGCTTGCACGCATTATCCTCTGCTGATGCCTGTCCTCAGAAACTTGCTGCCAGATTCAATTCAGTTGGTCGATTCTGCGAGCACCTGCGCTCAATTTTTGAAAGGTGAGCTCGAAACGCTTGATTTGCTTAATCACAGCGAAGAGGAGGGAAATCTGGAAATTCATCTGACCGACCTCTCGGAAGAGTTCGAGACTCTCGCCGGCCGTTTTCTGACCAAAGCCCCAGGACGCATCACCCGTGCGCTGTTGGAGGCTTGATGGGTGAGCCATTATCTCTTTATCATGATCATTGAATGATGAAGGATTCTCTGTTTGGTACTGATGGTATCCGTGGACGGGTGAACGAATACCCAATGACTGCAGAAATGTCCCTGCAAGTGGGTAAGGCAGTTGCCTCCGTGTTGCGATCTGATGGAGGCGGACGTCCACGTGTGATTCTCGGCAAGGATACCCGTGTTTCGGGCTACATGATCGAAACCGCCCTGACGAGTGGTCTGGTATCGATGGGAATGGATGTCCTTTTGGTTGGACCGATGCCGACCCCAGCAGTGGCCCATCTCACCAAATCCATGGCCTGCACGGCGGGCATCATGATCACAGCATCCCACAACCCCTACACCGACAATGGAGTGAAGATCTTCGGTAGCGATGGTTACAAGCTCTCCGATGAGTTGGAGAGTGAGATTGAAGCTCATGTGTTCGCTGATGAACAGGGTGGTGGTCTTTCACCTGAAGAGATTGGCAAAGCTTACCGGATCGATGATGCTCGAGGTCGCTATATCGAATTCATCAAACAGACCGCCGATAATATCGGATTGCAGGGCCTCAAGGTAGTCGTCGATTGCGGCCACGGTGCCGCCTATGACATTGCTCCGATGATCTTTCAGGAGCTTGGAGCTGAGGTGATCAGTCACGGAGTTCAGCCGGACGGATACAACATCAACAAGGATTGCGGAGCCTTGCATCCGGAAGCGGCAGCCGCACTTGTAAAACAGCATGGCGCCAACCTTGGGATCTCTTTCGATGGTGACGCCGACCGGGTGATTTTCAGCGATGCAGACGGTGAAGTCATCGATGGGGATCGAGTCTTGGGTCTCTGTGCACTCGGCTTGAAGAGTCACGGAGAATTGAAAAAGGATTCGATGGCTGTAACCGTTATGAGCAATCTTGGGCTGATTGAGGCCATGCGCAGAGAGGGGATCACGGTTGATACCACGGCAGTGGGTGATCGCAACGTTATCGAATGTTTACGCGCCAATGATTATGTCTTCGGTGGAGAAAATTCAGGCCATCTGGTCTTTTCCCGATATTCCACCACTGGCGATGGCTTGTTGAGCGCTCTGCAGGTGCTGCGCCTAATGAAGGAGTCTGGCAAGGCGCTGGCAGACCTTGCTGACATCATGGATCAGTATCCAAGTCGACTGATCAACCTGCCGGTGAATTCGAAGCCACCATTGGATGAGATTCCGGGACTCAATGATTTGATCGCAGAAGCCGAAGCCAATTTTGGTCCAGATGGACGCCAATTGATTCGTTACTCCGGAACGGAGAACAAGATCCGCGTTCTGGTGGAACACAAGGAGTCTGCCGCTTGCGATGAGTGGGCTGGGCGATTCCAACAACTGATTCAAAAGGAGATCGGATAATCATGCACCACGCACCCTCCACCTGCCATCCACTGACCCTGACGCGAAGCATCCCTGACTTTCCCATAGGCAATCGCAAACTCAGTGAGCACCACGCCACTCTGGTTGGCAACGATGACATCACGGTGGATCCATTGGCTTGGGTCGAACCAGCTGACTATCACGCCTTTCAGGAGAGTGGCTGCGATTCCATGGTCAACGAGTTGACTGGCGAAACGATTCTCTGGGCAGGTGCCTCTGCAGATACCAGTGACGCCTACACAGCATCGGATTCATTCCTATTGCACTACCCGTGGGATTTGTTGCGGGCCAATGAGAACTACGTCTCGTTCCTCAAGGACGATGAAATCGCCGGAGAGGTGCATCCTGCTGCAAGCATCAACGGTGTCGTGCGCATGGGTGAGGGGAGTCGCATTCTTCCCGGCGTGGTCATCGAGGGTAATGTTGTGATCGGCAAAGGATGCAAGATCGGACCCAACTGCTACTTGCGCGGCAATACCAGCATCGGTGACTCCTGCCACATCGGCCAGTCCGTCGAGATCAAGAATTCCATCATTCTCTCCAACACCAATGTCGGGCATCTCTCCTATGTGGGTGACTCGATTCTCGGAGAGAGGGTCAATTTTGGGGCGGGCACGATGGTTTCTAATCTGCGTCATGATGGGAGTAATCACCAATCCATGGTGGAGGAGGTGCTGATGGATACCGGACGGCGTAAGTTTGGCACGGTCATCGGTGATGGCGTCCATACTGGTATCCAGACCTCCATCTATCCCGGGCGCAAGATGTGGCCGGGCACCAGCACCCGCCCGGCACAGGTGGTGGATAAGGATATCGTGCAGTAGCTCTTAGCGGCGAGCCGGACTTTGATCCACCACAGTGGCAAGCTGCTCAGGAAGAGGTAGATCCTTGGGGCGGCAGATGATGATGCCTGCGTGCTTACTGCGTGCATTGACGTAGGTGGTGATGGGCTTGTCGATGATGACTTCGCGTCCCTTGTCGCGATCGGAAGTAGCGTGGACGAAATAGGCGCGGCCATTCTTCTTCAGGATGAGGCCGACATGGGAGGTGTAGCCATATTTACCCTGTGAGGTGATGGCGCAGATGTCTCCATTCTGGAGATAAGATTCCACTGAGCGCACCTTGTGTTTGGGAATGTGGTAAACCGGGAGTCTGGAGACACGCTGTTCAACCTTGGCCATGGGGCCGAGCAAGGAGGGATCTGAACGCAAGTAGCGATAGCTTTTCCACATCACCGTCATTTCGCGGATTTCTCGGCGGAGTCTCACGGCTCCGGGAAGGCGGGGAGTGATGTTGGTGGCGATTCCCCGTTTTTGGTTGTCGTAGAAGACTTCTTCCAGGTGGTGCATGCGGCTGAGATAGCTTCCGTCACACCTGCCGTGGCGATAGCGCTCCATTTCCACGTATCGCAGCATGTCGACCGGTTCGTAGGGTGGGGCCTGCTGGTGAATCATGCGCGCGATGGCGAGAGCGTTCTCATAGAAGGTCCAGCAGTCCTGAGCGTAAAAATTGACGACTGGTGCTTCGATGTGGTCGTCGACTTCGAGGGTGAAATTCACATATTCGGTGCCCAGCATCTCCTTAGCGATGACCATGGTGCGGTCACCGAGTGGCAGTTCCCGCCAATTGTTGGCCACGGCTTTGTCGACAATGGCGTCGAATTTGGCCTCGCCCTTGAAAATGGTGCTCAGGGGTAATTGGTAGGGGTTTGACTGGGCGGTTGGCCGTGGGCCACTGGGGGCGCAGGAGGGCAGGGCCAAGAGGGCTGCCGTGGCGGTTAGTAGCGAGGATTGGCGAAGGAACGACATGTCTCACCACTACACGAAGGTCTGCGGAGCATCAATCCCACTGTTTTTTCAAGGGTTCAGGACTTGCGGGGACTCGGCAGCGAGGCTACATGCAGTTCCACATGCACGGATTCTCCTACAAAAACGGTTCTCTCCACTGTGAAGATGTCGACCTCCAGGCCTTAGCGCAGGAGCACGGTACGCCTCTCTACGTCTACTCGGGTTCAACGATCGTCGATCACTTCAAACGCCTGGATCAGGCTCTCGAGGGCCTCGACCACGAGGTGGCCTACGCCGTAAAGGCCAACTCGAATCTTTCGGTACTGCGCCTTCTCGAAGCTGAAGGTGCCGGATTTGATATCGTTTCCGCTGGCGAGTTGTTCCGTGTGATCAAGGCGGGTGGTGATCCTGCCAAGTGCACTTTCGCAGGTGTGGGTAAGACCCGCGACGAGATTGTCTACGCACTCGAGAAGGGCATCTACTCCTTCAACGTCGAAAGTGAAGAAGAGCTTCGCT
>CAZIPY010000377.1:0-3002 GCA_964541125.1 uncultured Luteolibacter sp.
GACGATGTCCTTGCCGTAGTTCTTTTCCTTGTAGACTTCGATGGCGTGCTCGAAGGGCTCGTGATCTTCACCGGGGCGCTTCTGCACACCGAGCACCACGTCACCATACATCTGGATGAAGCGGCGGTAGCAGTCCCAGGCGAAACGCTCGTTCTTGGTGGCCTTGGAGAGAGCTTCGACGGTGTCGTCGTTGAGGCCGAGGTTGAGGACGGTGTCCATCATGCCGGGCATGGAGTCGCGAGCACCGGAGCGCACAGCGAGAAGGAGGGGGAAGCCGCTGGCGTCACCGAACTTGGTGCCCATGATCTTCTCCATGTTGGCGACACCGGCTTCCATCTGACCGCGGAGGGTCTTGGGGTAGGTGCGCTTGTTGTCGTAAAAGTAAGTGCAGACTTCGGTGCTGATGGTGAAGCCGGCGGGAACGGGCAGACCGATGAGGGTCATTTCGGCGAGGTTGGCGCCTTTACCGCCAAGCAGCTCTTTCATTTTTCCGTGGCCGTCCGCCTTGCCTGCACCCCAGGTGTAGACGTATTTGGTGGACTTGGCAGCGGACTTCTTCGCGGCGGGTTTTTTGGCCTTTTTGGCGGCCTTCTTCTTGGTAGCCATCGTGATGTTCAGGTGGTGTTTGGGGGATTGCCGGGCGGGCTTGGGTGGGTGGGTGGATTCAATCCTAGAGAGGGAATGGATCCCACGTGCCCGGCGAAATGCGCGCGAAGCTAGGCAACCCACCAAGGGGTGTCAATGCCTCCTTCAACGGGAAAAAGGCTTATTTTAGGCCCAAAACCGATTTTGGGCCTCGGTGGCGGATTTTCACACTCAGCGCATGCCGCGCATGAGCAATTCCGTATTGGACTTCGTCTCCTTGAGATTGCTGAGCAGGGTCTCGATGGCATCGCCCACCGGCAGGCCCGCCAGCTGGCGGCGAATGTCCACCACCTTGACGAATTCGTCAGGGTGGTAGAGGCGGTCGTCGTTGCGGGTGCCGGACTCGTTGATGTGGATGGCCGGGAACACGCGGCGCTCGGCGAGCTCGCGATCCAGACGGACCTCCATGTTGCCCGTACCCTTGAATTCCTCGAAGACCACGTCGTCGGCGCGGCTTTCGGTTTCGACCAGGGCGGTGGCGAGAATGGTGAGCGACCCCCCCTCTTCACAGTTGCGCGCAGCGCCGAAGAACTTGCGGGACTTCTGGAGTGCCGCGGGGCTGACACCACCGGAACCGATGGGACCACCCTGCATGGACTGGTTGTGGCCACGTGCCAGACGAGTGAGGCTATCGAGCAGAAGGATCACGTGCTTGCCACGCTCGACCATGCGCTTGGCTCGATCGAGCACCAGGTCGGCTACCTGGGCGTGACGCTTGGGTGCTTCGTCGAAGGTCGAGGCATACACTTGCGCGCCGACGGTTTCTTCGAAGTCGGTGACTTCCTCGGGACGCTCATCCAGCAACAGGATGACCAGTTCGCATTCGGGGTGGTTGGCCTTGATCGACTTGGCGATCTGCTTGAGGAGAATGGTTTTGCCGCCGCGTGGAGGGGCGACGATGATGCCACGCTGGCCCTTGCCGAGCGGAGCGATGATGTCGATGACGCGAACCGAGTGGAACTCGGGGCCCTCCCCTTCCAAATGCAGACGATCGTCGGGGAACTGGGCGGTGAGCTTCTCGAACTCCTTGTTGGCTTCGTAGTCCGCGACGGGCACGCCTTCGATTTCGAGCACTTCACCGGCAGTGAGATACTTGCCTCGCTCTTTGGGAGCCTGGACGCTAACCTTCACCAATTGGCCGGGACGCATGCTGTATTCCCCCACCAACTGGTTGTTGAGGTGGATATCGTCGGGACTCGGGCGGAAGCTGCGTTCGGGGTCGCGCAGCATGGAGTACTTGTCCTTGGCATTTTCCAAGACGCCGACGCATTCGAGGCGCGCGCCTTCGGTACTGAAGAACTGAAGTAGTTCGTGAATGAGCTGGGCCTTGGAGATGCCGCCCTGAATGCGAGCCGGGCAGGCTTCGGCCATGGCCTGAAGTTCGCTCAGGGGCTTCTGGCGGAATTCGTTGATATCGATCACCTCGGGCACCGGGATGGTGGGCGCGGTCTCAGTCGCAGCCTCGGTGGTGGATTCAGCAGCGGCTTGAGGAGCGTCAGTGGACTCGACCGATTCCTGAGAATCGGTGGGTTGGGGTTCGTCACTGGGAGTCATGGGAATGAGTTGGAGAGGGATTGGGTGAATCGTCGGACTTGCCGGCGAAGGGTTTCGGGCTCGCCCTCGTTCCAGAACACCACGTCCGCGCGGGACATCTTGTCAGAAACGGGCAGCTGGGCGGCGATCATGGAGTCGATCAGGGAATCGTCGAATCCACCGCGGGCCTTGAGCCGTTGGACTTGTGTGTCGCGGGATGTGGCAACCACCAGCACGCTTTGCTGACCGATGTCCAAGTCCTTTTCGAAGAACAAGGGCACATCCGCGATGAACAGATCCGCCCCCTGTTTAGCCGCCTCGTCCCGGGAAGCAAGACATTCCTCCATCACCCGGGGATGCAGGATTTCCTCCAATTTGGCCCGCTCGGCGTCGTTCCCGAAGACCCGCTCGCGCAGAAACGTCCGATTCACCCGGTTCTCAGCACTTGCCGCCTCTTCTCCAAATACCGCCCGGATCGACTCCGCCACCCTAGGATCCGAGTCCAGCAAAGCTCCCACAGATTCGTCGCAATCGAAGATCACGATGTCCGGCATCATCTCACGCAACAGTCCGCAAACCGTGGATTTACCACAGGCAATGCCGCCGGTGAGCACCATGACTTGTGTAGTGGCAGACGCACTCATTGCAAAATCAGGCCGGGTTGTTTGCGCAGACCAATCCCCACCGGCACCATTGCGAGTAACACACCCACCAAGCCAGCCAGAAGCACCACGCCAAAATTCACCCAAGGCATGGGTGTGGCCGCATAGGACTCAAAGCCCAGGGAATGCATCAAGGGCGTGGCCATGTTCAGCATGGGCATC
>CAZIPY010000378.1:0-16484 GCA_964541125.1 uncultured Luteolibacter sp.
ACATTTCTGCCCAACGCGATTCCTTGGCTCGACGACGGCATTCGAAAGCTCTTCCCATGACGGCTTCAGCGTGGGCGAGAGCGATGAAAAATCAAGCATCACCCCATCGATTCACGGCAGGGATGCAATTATCATGTCGCCAGAGGGCTTTCTTCGCCATAGCTTGAGAATCGTTCCCACCCACTAAACCTATGAAAACACTACTTTCCACGGCCATGATTTTGGCCGGTTCAGCCATGATGATGTCCGCTGATGTTGTCGCCAAAAGTCACGCCGAAGTCGGCAATCAGGTAGCCGCTGCATTGACTGAGATGATGACCGGCATGTCAAAAATCACCGATAAAGAAAGTGCCGAAGCTTTTGCTGCCACCATCCCAGCAACCCGCGAAAAAATGAAGGCCCTGCTCGACGCTGCACAGGCTTTGCCAGCCCCAACCGATGAGGAAAAGACTCAGGTCAACGATGCAGTGGAGAAAGCCGAAGAGAAGGCTGGCCCTGCAATGATGGCCATGATGGCTTCGCTGCCCCAGAATCCCGATGCCGAGGCCATAGGTGTGATCATTGGTCAGGTGATGCAGGACAAGGATATGGAGGAGACCGTTGGAGCTCTTGAGAAGATGTACCGCCAAGAGGACGATGAGACCTCAGAGAAGGCGGTTCCCGAAGAAGTCGCTCCCAAGGTCGAGTGATTCATTGCGGGCTGTGAACGGCCCATTGGCTCTATTCCAAAGCTCTTCCAATTAAATAATGGCTGCCGAGGCCAGATGGCTCTAGCTTTCGGACGCAATTAACCAATCCAACTATGAAAACAATCCTTTCCGCCGCTATCGTCCTCGTGAGCTCCATCACGATGGCCACTGCCAATGTTGCCAAAAGCCATGAGGAAGTCGGCCAGCAATCTGCCGCCCTGATGACCGAGATGATGACCAATATGGCTAAAATCAAAGACAAGGCGAGTGCCGAAGCCTTCGTGGCAACTGTCCCTGACATTAAAGCCAAGTTGAAAGCGCTCCTTGCAGCAGCTCAAGCGCTGCCCGCGCCGACAGAGGCTGAAAAGACTGCCGTGAATAAGTCAGTTGAAGCCGCAGAAGCAAAACTTGAGCCTCTGATGATGGAGATGATGAAGAACATCGGCACCAGTCCGGATGCCGAAGCCATTGGCATGATCATGGGGCCCGTCATGCAGGACCCTGAGATGGATGAAGTCGGCGATGCCCTCGAAAAACTCTATGCTCAAGAAGACAAAGAGGAAGTTGCTCCTAAGTTTGAGTGATCCGCTACTCTCAATGAACTTTAACAAGCCCGGTTGGATTTCCAGCCGGGCTTTTTTGTGTTCTGTGCACTTAGCTTACTTCTGGAACAGCAGGTAGGTGCCGGTCTTACCGCTGACGGCGAGGTCCATCTTGCCGTTGCCGTCGAGGTCGGCGCTGCGAATGAAGAGGCCGGTTCCCACGCCGTCTGCGATCAGGTGGCGGTTGAACTTCAGAGCCTTGGGATCCCAGTCGTAGAAGTAGATCGCGGGCTTCTCGTTGGCGCCGGGGTCTTTGCCTGAGTGGCCACGCACGCGTTTGCCGGTGACCAGTTCGTTGGCCCCGTCGCCATCGATGTCTATCCAGGCCACGGCGTGGGCTTGAGACCATTCCTTGTCGATCTCGTGGCGCTTCCACTGGGTCTTGCCGTCCTTGGGCTCGAGTTGCTCCATCCAATAGACGCCGTAGTCGTGGCCATTGCCGTAGATGATGTCGTTGCGTTTGTCGCCGTTGAGGTCAGTGACGACCATTGGGCAGCTCGCATGCTTCCACTGCCAGTCCTCATGGAGAATCCATTCGGCTTTGAAGGGGTCACCTTCCGGGCGTTCATACCAGCCACGACCGAAGAGCAAGTCTTCACGGCCGTCGCCGTTTACATCACCGAAGCCGATGCCGTGGCCGTTGCAGCCACCGATCTCGCATTTGTCCAAAACGACTTCTTTATCCTTCTTGATGAACTTCCAGAGCAGCTGGGGATTCTTCACGTCCCAGCTGTTTGCCACGTACTCTGGAGTGCCGTCGCCGTCGATGTCGTGGAGATAGGTGATCTCGTTCTTGGGTGCGGTTTTGGCCAGCAGCTTCTGGGGCCAGAGTTTGCCTTTCTCGAGAGCCTCCTTGCCGGGGTTCTTGTACCAGAAGACTTCCGGCTCAACGAAACTGCCGGAGACGATATCGATCCAGCCATCACTATCGACGTCGTGGGCATGCTCGCCGTTGTTCTTGAGGTAGTCCTTGCCGAACTCGCCGATCTCACGCAGTGGGCGGGCGGCATAGTCAGGACCGGCATACCAGTTGCGGCCTGCGCTAACATCGAGCACGCCATCCTTGTTGAAGTCGGCGATGGCGCAGGCCTCGTTGGGATCGATTTTGAGCAGCTTGGTCTCGAACTTGAGTTCAGCTTGAAGTGGGGCCGTGAGGCCGAAGGAGAGGAGGGATGCGGCGAGGAATCGCGGTGTCATTCCTGCATTACGCCGCCGATTGGGTGGATCTGGCGAGAGAATTTCAGGAACCATGCTCATTCTCAGTCAGGTGGGGCGAAGATTCGTCATGGACTTTGAGCCGAGAGACTGTCCAGCATTCCGAGAATGAGCGAAAAACCCACCCCATCCGACATCCAGGAACCGCCCACCACGATTGGTGGCATCCTCAAGCAGCTCGGCCCCGGCCTGATCATTGCCGGTTCGATTGTCGGCTCGGGCGAGTTGATCGCGACGACCACGGTGGGAGCAGAGGCAGGCTTTGTGCTGATGTGGCTGATTCTCATCGGTTGCTTGATCAAGGTTTTCGTTCAGATCGAGTTCGGCCGCTACACCATCACCAGTGGCCGCACCACCTTGGAAGGCATGAACGAAGTGCCCGGCAGGATCGGCAAGGTGAACTGGATCCTTTGGTTCTGGCTGATCTTTATCGTGGTTGCCTTGGTTCAGGTGGGTGGGCTTATCGGCGGCGTCGGTCAGGCCATGACCATTCAGCAACCGATCACTGAGTCGGGACGATTGATGAACGAACAGCAGGATGCGCTGATCCAGGCCCAGGTTATCGACAGCATCACCACCCGCTTCGAAGGCCAGCCCGAGATGGCGGATCGTCTGAGCGAGCTATCCAAGGAGCGCGAGCAGGCGCAGGCGGTGACCGACTCTCATGCAGGTAAGGAAGTCGATGCCTCCCACGATTCCCTGATTTGGGCAGCATTGATCACGGCAGTTTCCATTGTGCTGCTTGTCGTGGGCCGATACCGCCTGATCCAGAATGTTTCCACTGGATTGGTCGCCTCCTTTACGCTCATCACCATCGTCAATTTGATCTACCTGCAGAGCCTGCCTGAGTGGCGAGTTACATGGGATGATCTGGTCTCCGGTTTCAGCTTTCAGATTCCTGAGGGCAAGGGTCTGACCGTGGCACTCGCCGCCTTTGGCATCATCGGAGTGGGTGCCACCGAACTCATTCAGTATCCCTATTGGTGCCTGGAAAAAGGCTATGCCAAGTGGACCGGGCCGCGCGACGACTCCGAGGACTGGGAGCGTCGTGCCAAGGGCTGGATCCGCGTGCTGCGCTGGGACGCTTGGGCATCCATGGTGATCTACACCTTCGCCACCGTGGCGTTCTACTTGCTGGGGGCTGCCATCCTCGGTCGCACTGGCTTGGTTCCATCCGGCGAGCAGATGGTACGCACCTTGGGCCAAATGTATGCGCCGGTCTTCGGGGCCAGTGCTCAGGTGATCTTTCTGATCGGCGCCTTTGCGGTGCTCTACTCGACTTTCTTTGTGGCGACCGCCAGTCATGCCCGGGTTTGCGCCGATGCCATGCGCGTCTTCGGCCTGGCCTCCGGAAGTGAGAGCTCCAAACGCTATTGGATCCGCATCTTCTGCATCGTCCTGCCCATCATCTTTCTCGCCAGCTTTGCCTTCTTCAAGGCGCCCAAGGAGTTGGTGCTCGCCGGTGGCTTCATGGGAGCTCTGATGCTGCCCTTGCTCGGGCTCTCGGCCCTCTACTTCCGCTATCGACGCTGCGATGCAAGGCTGACCCCATCTCGCATCTGGGACATCTGTCTATGGATCAGTTTCTTGGGCTTGGTGGTGGCCGGCGGCTACGCGCTCTACGACAAATTCATCCTCAAATTGATGGGTTGATGAGCCGGATTCATCGAAACTTCAGCTTTTCCGAGTTAGTATCCTCATGGCGTTCTGCGATTTCGCCTTTGAAGAATTGCCGGATCGCTGCTTAGTTGCATCATCCATACTCCCACCATGAAAATCTGCATACTCATTGCCACCAGCCTTGCTGCCTTCGCCATGCCCGTCACCGCCGACGAGACCGAGCTGGGCAAGAACATGGACTCCTTCAACGACCACTACAAAGTCATCCGTCGTGAGAAGGATCCCGCCAAAGGACTCGAAGCTGCCCGCGAAGCCCAGAAGCTGGTTGCCGCCAGCCTTTCCATGGCCCCCGAAATGGTCACCAAAATGAAGGACGGCCCCGCCAAGGACAACGCTCTCGCCATGTATCGCCAAATGATGGGTGAGTGCTACGTGATCCTTTGCAAGATCGAACAGGCTTACCTCGCCAAGGACATGGACGCCGTCGCCAAGCTCTATGAGGGCCTCAAGGAACTGAAGTCCAACGGCCACGACAAGTTCGTCGAGGATTGATCCTGATATCGAATTTTCTTCAAGCGCCCGGAGGTTTGCCTCCCGGCGCTTTTTTATGCCGGCAACCCCGATCCCACTCCCACCTTTTTGGTACGGCTCAAGCTGCCTTTTTCGGTCATTCCACCGCAATTCCTATTGGAAACCAGCCGAAAGCGGTGTTCGTTATCCATCTGCAAGCTCACGCCACCCCGATCGTATATTCTCCATGCCCAAATTCCGCCTGATCCCTGTTTTCTGCGCATTTCTCGCCGCCCATGCCTCCGGCGAGGTCGATTTCGTGCATCAGGTGGTGCCCATTCTCAAGAAGCGCTGCGTGGAATGCCACGGCGGTGACGAATCCAAGGGCGGGTTTTCCATGAACACCCGGGCGATGACGCTTGAGGCCGATGTCATTGAAGTAGGAAAGCCTCATGACTCCATCTTCATCGATCTGCTGATCACCGACGACAAGGACGAGCGCATGCCGCCGGTGAAAAAGTACAAGGACCCGCTACCCAAGGCCGAGATCGAGATCCTCAGCAAGTGGATCGAAGAGGGGCTGAAGTGGGAGCCGGGCTTGACCTTCGCCACCGACCGCTACAAGGCGCCGCTGAAACCGCGGAAGGTCGAGTTGCCGGAAGGCCCCAAGGACGCCAACCCCATCGATCTCATCGTCGGCAAGTACTTCGCCGACAAGAAGATGAAATTTCCCGAGTCAGTGGACGAAGGCGTTTTCCTCGCCCGTGTGACCCAGGACCTCACTGGTCTGCCACCGACAGCGGAATCGCTCCAGACCGCTTTGGGAGAGGGTAAGATGGATCGCGCCGCCGTCATCGACCAACTACTCGCCGACAAGCAGGCCTACTCGGCTCACTGGATGACTTTCTGGAACGATCTGCTACGCAACGGCTACGATGGAACTGGCTTTATCACCGGAGGCCGTAGTCAGGTCACCGGATGGCTCTACGGCGCGCTCTATCACAACAAGCCCTACGATCAGTTCGTTCGCGATCTGGTGGCGCCTTCCGCAGAGGCGAAGGGTTTCATCGAAGGCATCAAGTGGCGCGGTCAGGTCAACGCCAGCCAGACCACCCAAATGCAATTCTCTCAGAACGTTTCGCAGGTGTTCTTAGGCATCAACATGAAGTGCGCCTCCTGCCACGATAGCTTCACCTCCGAATGGAAGCTCAAGGACGCCTACAGCCTTGCAGCCATCGTCTCCGATTCCGAACTGGAACTCACACGCTGTGACAAGCCCACCGGCCAGAAGGCCGTCGCTGGCTGGATCTTCCCTGAGCTTGGCCAGATCGATCCCAAGAAACCGAAGGAACAGCGCCTCAAACAACTGGCGAACCTGATTACCCATCCGGAGAACGGCCGCACCCAGCGCACCATCGTCAACCGCCTGTGGATGCAGATGATGGGTCGCGGCATTGCCCATCCCGTCGATGCCATGGACACCGAACCTTGGAACGAGGACCTTCTCGATTACCTCGCCAATCATCTGGTCGAGTCTGGATACGACATCAAGTCAGTGCTGCGCCTGATCGCCACCTCTAAGATCTATCAGGCCAAATCCGAAGTGCTCGATCAGGAGACGTCACCCTACATCTTCCGCGGACCGGTGCGTAAACGCATGACAGCCGAGCAGTTCATCGATGGCGTGCGTTCGGTCACCGGCGTCTGGCCTCAGCCCGACAAGCAAGCATTGGCGAAGAATGGCAAAAAATTCGGCCAAGTCACTTCCGTGATGAAGGTCGAAAAGCTCAAGGACTGGGACAAGCGCCCACTTCGCGCTGTCTTCACCAAGCGAGATGCCCTACAGGCTGCCATGGGCAGACCGCACCGCGAACAGGTGGTCACTGCCCGGCCCAGTGAGATCACCACTCTCGAAGCCATCAACCTTGCCAACGGTCCTGAGGTGGCCAAGTTGATGAAGGAAGGCACCAAGCATTTCCTCGGCAAGCCCTCCGCTGAGGTCATCGACCAAGTTTACCTGGGTGCGCTCAGTCGCAAACCCAGCGCCAAGGAGCTGGCGGTCGGCAAGTCCGTCCTCGGCGACAAACCCGGCCAAGAGCAGATCGAGGACTTCCTCTGGTCCGTCTTCATGCTCCCCGAGTTCCTCTACGTGAACTGATTCCAACCCTCCCAAGTGATGAACAACGATTGGTACAACGAAGCCCAACCCCACGAAACCCGCCGCCGCTTCCTCAAGAAGCTAGGTCAAGCGAGTGCGGCGACCATGCTTGCAGGCGCGCCGCGCGCTATGGGATCAGAGAAAGGTGGCATTGATCATCCTGAACCGACAGCTGATGCCTGCATCCTGCTGTGGATGGCCGGTGGCATGGCCTCCGCCGAGACCTTTGACCCCAAAGCGTACCTGCCCTACAAGGTAGGCACTCCGGTGGAGAAGATCATCAGTACCTTCCCCGCGATCGACACCGCAGTCGACAACATCAAGATCTGCGAAGGTCTGGAGAACATCGCTGGGGTGATGGACCGTGCGGCCCTGATCCGCTCTCACGTTCAGCAAGATCTCGGCAGCATCCTCCATTCACGCCACCAGTACCACTGGCACACCGGCTACGTGCCGCCGCAAACCGTAGCGGCCCCGCACATCGGTGCTTGGATGTCCAAGGTGCTCGGCCCCCGCAACGAGGTGATGCCGGCCTTCATCAACGTCGGCCAGCGCCTCGAGGGCATCGGTGAGAGTGAGGAGCTCAAAGCCTTCACCACCGGTGGTTTCTTTGGCAGCGAATACGGCCCGATGAACCTGCCTTACCCCGAGCAGGCTACTCGCGCAGTGCAGCCACCCGAGGGCATGTCCGCCGACCGTTTTGCCAAGCGCTACAATGCGCTGCAGGAACTGCTCAAGAACTCGCCCAAGTCTGAGGAACTCAGCGACTACCATCAGGAATCCATGCTGCGTTCGCTCGACAACGCCCACCGTCTGCTCGGCTCCAAGGAGCGCGAGGCATTTGACCTCACCAAGGAGAAGAAGGAAGTTTACGACGAGTACAACACCGGTCGCTTCGGCCAGGGTTGTCTGCTCGCCCGCCGTCTGGTCGAGAACGGCGCCCGCTTTGTCGAGGTGACTACGGAATACGTGCCTTTCCTGCACTGGGATACTCACGAGAACGGCCACACCACCTACGCCCGCATGAAGAAGGAGATCGATCGCCCCATTGCGCGGCTGATCAAGGACCTTGAGGAGCGCGGCATGCTCGATCGCACACTGGTGATCATCGCCAGTGAGTTTAGTCGCGATATGATGATCGAAGGGGTTCCCGGCTCGACTGCCAAGGACCAGTCGCGCGCCAAGACCGATGTCATCAAGGAGATGAAGCACTACGGCCTGCACCGTCACTTCACCGGTGGTTCATCGGTGGTGATGTTCGGCGGCGGCATGAAGAAGGGGCACCTCCATGGCTCCACCGCGGATGAGCGTCCGTGTCTGGCTAAGGATCCCGTTAACATCGACGACCTTCACGCTACCATTTTCACCGCCATGGGCATCAGTCCCAAGACCGAGTTCTCCATCGAGAACCGACCCTTCTATGCCACCCGCGACGGCAAGGGTAAGGTGGTTAAGGAGATCTTTGCTTAAGCGTTAGGCAATCTTCGGCGATGGCTGCTCCTAATGGCATATCCCATCGACAGCCTAGCCCGTCATCCGATATCATGGCACCAAAGCCATGGGATTGATGCAAAATCTGCTACAATGCTTTTTTAGGAAGAAAGGCCTCAGATGGGTTGCTGCCTTAGCGTTCGTCGGCATCGGTTTTTTGATGATGAGTGCGGCTGCGTCCTCCGAAAGCATGTTCGGGGCCTTTTTTCCAGTGCTGATGAGCATGTGTTTGTTGGTATCGGCTGCAGTCCTAGTGGCTCCCTCATGTGCTCAGGCATTGGTCGACAAGGCGGCAGACTTTTTCATGTTTTCAGAAAAGTTTGACCGTCCTCAGCCCATGTATGGCAGGCCCATGGCGCTGCGTAAAAGTCGCCAGTATGACGAGGCGATGAAGGCCTATGAAGTGATTGCTGAGGAGTATCCTGATGAGCTCAAACCCCACCTGGAAATGATCGATATCGCCCTACGAGACCTCAATGATCAACAGCTTGCGGAAAGCATCTATCAAGAGAGCCTGCTGAAGTTTGAAGGTGCTGAAGACCGTGAGCGGCTCGCCAGATGGCGGAGCGGCCTATCACTCAGGGCGTGACCTTCGGTTTCACATCTTGGTTCGGACGCAGGATCTTGTTGAGGAACTCCAGAACGAGTTTCTCTTCCTCGGGAAGCGGGTGTTTCCAGCCATGGCCTTTATCGGGTTCGATGTTTAGTTTCGATTCCAGTCCTTTGGATTGATAGACCTCGTGCAGTCGTTGGGACTGGGCAGGCAACACTTGCTTGTCGTTCTCACCATGGAAAATGAGCACTGGTGGGTCGCCCTTGCCGATGTGGCTGACCGGGCTAGCGAGGCGAGCCTTTTCTAGATTACCGGTGACAGAACCGCCGAGCAGTTGGTAGACGATGCCTTTGGGTTGTTCGGTTTTACTGGCCTGGCTCTTGGAGCGCTGCACAAAGTCGACGGGGCCGAAGTAGTTGATGATGCCTTGCACGGCAGAGGATTGATTCAGGTTGCCCGCCGTGGTTCCCTCCAGAGCTTTCACCCCGTGCGAGGTGCCGAGCAGGGTTGCCAGATGACCGCCGGCGGAGAAGCCGATGACCACCACCTTGTCGGCGTTGTAACCATACTCCTTCTGTTTGGAGCGCAACCAACGCAGGGCGCCCTTGCAGTCGTGGATCTGCGCCGGAAACACCGCTTCATGGCTCATGCGGTACTCGATGCTGGCAACCGCATAGCCATATTTCACCAACCAGGAAGCCTTGACCCGCTTGCGATCACCGCCTTTCCAGCTGCCGCCATGAATGTTGATCACCAGCGGTGGGTTCTCCACGCCTTCGGGCAGGTGCAGATCGATGAGCAGGTCCACACCGCCGGGCTTGGCGAAGGGAAGGTCGGCAATGATCTTGGTTTCATCGCTAACCGGTCGCAGGGCGGGATCGGTGGCGAGGGCACAGGAAACGAGGAACAGGCAGGGCAGCCAAATGAACTTCATTCGGCTATTAACCGCAGGAAACAGCAACATGTGCAAGTCGTAGCAATCAGCGATCTGGAGCCTGCTCCTCGGCCTGCATGCGTTCGATCATGCCGTTGACCGAGCGCTGGACGGATGCGGGCAGTTCATTCTGGCCCACCCAGTTGGAAGCGGCTTCGAAGTCGCGACGCAGCCAATGGCCGATATATTGACGGTAGGCGCGGTTCTGACGATCGGCATTTTGGATGCTGCCAATGGCTTGGGCCCCGAGTGCAGGATCCTGTCTACGAGCGTTCCAAATGAACTCTTCGTAGACGTCATCGGTAACAAGACTCGGGTTCGCATCAATGAAGCGTGCTGCAGCCATGGGGTCGGTCTCGCCCATTTCCTCAGCTAGGCCGGCAAAGGCTCGGGTTTTCAAAGCCTCATCAGTGATGCCTTGGAAGTAGGTCATGGCGGCATCGGGATCGGACTCTGCCATGCGCTCCATCACCCGGCTCATGGCGCGGGTGGCACCCTCACTGGGATTGGCCATCAACCAGTCAGCGGTGCCTTTCGGGTCGACGCGGGCGAGGTCGCCGGCGACGCGGCCGATGGCGCCTGCACGAAGGCGTTCATCCTCAATGCTCAGAGCCCATGCGCGTGCGGCATCCGGGCCCTGCTTCATGTAGTGTCCCTGCACCGCATCCAGGGCTTCGCCGCGCTCGCGGGAATAGGGCATGGCGTTCATGAGTGCTGTGGCCTGATCTGGATCGTTGGAAGCGATTCCGCGAATCACGCCAACCATCCACGGATTGGCTTCTTCGCCCTCGTGATTGGCCTTGGCCCATTCCATGGCAGCGGCGGGGTCCTTGGTGGCCCAGGAGGTGAGAATGGTCTGGCGGGCGAAAGGGGTGCCGGTGTTCTCGCTGGCGTAGTCGAGGGCTCCAACCGGATCGTAATTCGCCCAGGCAGTAAGCAGCATGGAATACTCGGACATGTTCTCGCGGGCCAGGCCCTTGCCGCGGAATCCGACCACCACGTCTTCAACCTCGGAGGCATCGAGTCCCTTGACGAAACGAAGCCAAGATTCGGCCCGATCCAGAGGGTCGGGATTGTTGATGATGCTCTCCATGCGGGCGAGAGGGTCCTTTTCGAAAGCGGAGCTTTGGCCGCTGCTGCGGCGTTCGGCAGTGGCCAGACCGGTGGAGCGGCGTTCGGAGTTGGCTTTGGCACGAGGGCCTGCGGGGGTGCCGGATCCGCCCAGCCGAGAACTGCCGGTATTGCTGATTCCATTTGCAGAACCTGCTGGTCCTGAGTCATTTGCAGATGAATCAGTGCTGATGCGGCCGACCATGAAGCCGGCGGCGGAACAGACGGCAACAGCCGTGATGAGAGTGGTTTTTTGGCTCATGAGCTGAATAAGACTACTAGCACCTGAAGTGGCGCCTGTCACTCAAGCGATACCCAGCTGCCGGCTTGTTCCACCATTCCGAGGAAAATAGCCTCCTAAATATAAGGTTTTGATCATGGCCATCGCGGCATGAAGAGGGGTTTGTAAGTTGGCGGGGCCATGCCCGGTAAATTAAGAGATGATCAGGCTTCCATCTCTCGCCATACTGATGTTGCTGTGGCTGGTCCCAAGTCTTTCAGCACAGGAGAACGGACCACACCTCTTTATTCTGTCTGGTCAGTCGAATATGACGGGCACTTTGGCGGTGTCCTTCAGGGAGTCGGTCGAGCAGGCCTTTGGTGGGGACAAGGTCATCGTTTCGCGCACCGGCCATCCGGGCAACCCGCTCAAGAACTGGGACAAGGACTGGACCCCGCCGGCCGGCATGGAAGATCCCAAGAAGGAGAACAACGGGGTTCTCTACACCAAGATGATGAGCATGCTGGAGCGCAACCTCAAGGGGCGCAAACCGGCCACCGTCACCTTCATCTGGATGCAGGGTGAAGCCGATGCGGGTAGTAGTTGGGCGCCGGTCTACGAGAAAAGTTTCCTGCGTTTGCTCGACCGGATCAAAGCCGACCTTGAGATCGAGGAACTCAACTTTGTGGTGGGTCGCATCAACGACTTCTGGTTGGAGAAGCCGGACGGCAAGGCGATGCGCGAGATCCTCGTCAAGCTCGGCGACGATCATGCCAATGGTGCATGGATCGACACCGATGACCTTAATCGCGGAGTGAATCCATGGGGTGGATTCAGCTTCGAAGACGGCCACTATCCGCCGGCAGGTTACGTAGTCATGGGTCAGCGCTTCGCGAAGAAGGCCTGCCTGCTGATCGATCCCGATATCAAACTCGATCCCGAACTTTTCCGCGAACGCTTCATTGATTCGCACACACAGATCAAACGTCATGCCGCCTTCGGTAAGAAGGCCAGCGGAGTGGAAGGTGCCTCTATTCTAACAGATGGAAAGTATGGAGCTGCCGATCATGAAGACAAGGCCTGGGTCAACATCACCCCCTCTGACAAACCGACCGAGCTCGTCGTCGATCTCGGCGAGGTAATCGAGGTGCGTTCACTCGGCATCAATACCCTGCTCAGCTCCGAAGCCAAGGCGGAGTTTAAGGGCAAGTTCACCTTCAGCACTTCTGAAGATGGCGAGAAGTTTGTCGTCAACAATTCGCGCTATAACACCGTGAAGGTCTACAACGCGAAAAAGTTCAATGCGCTTCGTGCCAAGGGCATCGAACCCGAATCGGTGCTGTTGCTCACCCAACAGCAGCAACGCGGTATGCCCGTGAAGGCACGTAAGGTGAAGGTCACCATTGAGACTGGCGATCAGCGAGTCCTTGTCGACGAGATCGTAGTCAATCCGCTGCGGAAGTGACGGTGGCAGGCCCGCCGTTCAGTATTTTACGGATTCTTGTCACAAAATGACCGGGTCGAGGCAATGAGGATAGGGGCTTTTGTGCCCCTCATCCAAAACCCCGCCGCCCAAGGGGCTAAACCCGCCACCCGCCCATAGTATGACCCAATCCAGACTCCGCAGGTCTGTCGGCCCCGAAGACGACGACCGCAAAGTGGACATGTCGCCGATGATCGACATGGTCTTCCTTCTCCTGATCTTCTTCATCGTCAATGCCACGGCCATCGTGGTGCGCACCGATCCCGATGTCGAACCGCCGACTGCGACGAACGGCATTCAGGGCAATCCTGACGGACGCATCGTAATCAATGTCCGCGCCGATGGCACCTTTACAGCCGAGGATCTCACTATTCTGCCAAACGAGGAGGCCATCTTCCATTACGTACGGGATGCGCACGCAGCCAATGAGCTTGATGCCGTGATCTCGCGGCTTCACCTGCGTGGCGACAAGGAGGCGCTCTTTAAGCACGGCCGCGCTGCGGTTCGCGCTGCCGCCCGTGCCAAAGTTGAGCAGGTGCTCTTCAGCACCTATCTGCAGCGTTGAGCATCACTCATCTGCTTCCGCCGTCATCTCTGCCTGCTTGTGGCGCCCATAATACATGCTGAGTGTATCCAATAGGTTCTCATCAGGGTTCTTGAATTGCAGCGGCTTGAACTTGTGAGTTTTGGTGTCATCTGACCCATGTGACTTACATGTCAAGATGAGTTGCTTTTGGCCCATCGAGTCGTCGTAGTCCATAAGGATAATGTGTTCGAAAAGGAGGCGGTCCTGGTTGCCCGGAAGTTGAACGCCTGTGTGGTTAATGATCACGGCCTGCGCCTTTGAGTTCTCGAATGATATTTCCGGGAAGTGCTTCGCAACCAGTTGGTGTTCCTCATCAGTGATGGGCAACAAAGTCATGGCTCGCGTCGCCTCGCGTGCTTCCATCAAAAGGCGCTCTTCCTTGTTCCATAATTCTTCCTCCAGTTCTGCTGCGTTTGATATGGTGCCATACCAAGACCTTGTAGGAGGTTTGAGGAGGTCCGGATCTTTGATGATGTCGTTTATCGAGTGACCAACCGCTTGGATTCTGTCAGCCAGAGGAGGGTGCGTGTCGAACGGATGACTAGTTTCTGCGGCCGTGGACTCAGGTTTTTTGGTGAAGTCGGAGAAATATTCTGGGAAACCCTGTTCAAGCCGTTTGGCCATATCGGGTCGTGAGGCAACCTCCTCCTTCAGAATGACTTCTTCCTCCATTTTCATGCGGTATTCGCAATATGAAGCGACTTTGATCAGGGATTTTGAGAGAGAGGAGGAAGAGCTGGTATCTGCGCCGATCTTGTCTGCTCGAAATTCTCTGAGGCGGCTCATTTTGCCGGACGAGAATTGGTAGACTTTCCAGAAGAACAAAAGGAAGTGATAGACGGGTAGTGCCAGCGGGCTTTCAGAAAGGTGCGCCAGATAGATCTGCATACGGGTCAATAGTGGGGCAATCTTGGGAGCCCACATGGTGTCCTCGCCGCTAAAATGCGCCATTTCATGCCCGAGTACGGCCTCGGCCTCCTCGTTATTCATGAGTTTGAGAAGTGGCAGACCTACGAAAAGCGTTCGTCCGGTAAGTTGAGAATTGTCCAGCCAGGTCGGGCTTTCAGTGACGTAGAAGCTTGCATCCGTTCCCACAATGATCTGGTCCGGAGGTGAGGTGCCCAAGTCAGAGGCAATTTCCCTCACTCTGGCCCACATGGCCTGCCCTCTGTCTTCTTGCAAGAGCTCACCGCTTTGTTCCAGGCGGGGCTCATACCTGAAAAGCATGGCCCGATACATCAGTGCGACGGCTCCAATCGCCAGCGTCGAGAAAAGGCCGATCAGGTAGATGCTGTAGAAGCCCATCCATAGGGCAGTTATCCAATATGACAGCGCAACGACCAAAGCGCTCTGGGCCAATACCTGAATTGCGGCAATGGTTCTCAGTATGGGCCAGCCGGTGCGCAGTGATAGATAGAGAGCTTTCTGGGATCGGAGTGACCAGGCGGCCCCGGATCCGACCAGCAGCAAAGCCAGTAAGGAGGCTCCAAGGCAGGCTATGGAGATTCGTTTGCCCCAGCGGAATGTGGCATAACGCAAAGCCGCAGGCTCGAAAAAGTACTGAAGCTCAGCCATCTCCGGGTCGCTGGAGGCCATGACTTCTGAGACCTCGATGGACTCATAGAATTTGGTTAAGGCCTGTTGTTCCTCTTCGGGGAGGTCGCTGGCTTTCTGAATGTCGGCAAGAAGTTCGCTGCGAATGTCTGCATCGACCCTGTTTTCTGCATGGCCGAAGAACCAGAAAGAGAGGGCCGGGATGACAAAGGCCAGCAGCAGTGGCAGGATGTGCTGCTTGATTCCTTCGCCGTCAAGGTGTAGGCCGTTCGATGGTGTCTCTGATGGCATGGCATTGCCTAACATTCGGCATTTGCCCTGTCAGTCATCGACTGATTTGAATTGCGGCCTTCGATCGCGCGCTGAGCCTCACTTCATCCACTTGCCCCAGACATCGGAGGCCTTGAGTGGTTTCTCCTCCAGCTCCACGTCGGGCCAGGTGCCCAGCGAGACTTGCTCGGCATAGACTTCGGTTAGCAGTTCCTTGGCGCGCTTGAGTAGAGCCTCGACTTTCTCCGGATGCTCCTTGGCTAGGTTCTTGGCTTCGAGTGGATCGTCCTTCAGGTTGTGAAGTGACGGACCGTCTCCCAATTCCGGATCGAGAGGCTTCTCCGTGGAGACGTTGAAGCGCAGCTTCCAATCGCCCTGACGGATGGCGGTGGCAGGTCCCTTGCCGTGCCAGTAAAGGAGTTCGGTGCGGGCTGGATTGGGGCTCAGGCCGGTGAGCATGGGCCAAGCATCTACCCCGTCGATTTTTTGGGCACCATCGGGAAGCTTGATGTCTACGCCGCAGGCGGAGGCCAGCGTGGGGAACAAATCGATGGCGGCGAGCATATCGTTGCTCTCCTTGCCAACGGGAATGGATTTGGGGAAGCGGATGATGAAAGGCACACGCGTGCCGCCTTCCATCGACTGCCATTTGTGGCCGGTGTATGGAGGCACATCATTGGGTCCGGCTTGGCCCTGCTGGCGGCCGTTGTCGGAAGTGAAGATGACGATGGTGTTCTTGTCTTTGCCGGCCTTCTCGAGGGCATCGAGGATGTGGCCGATGCGGGCGTCGAGTTCTTCGACCACCTTGGTGTATTTGACGGTGACCTTGGCCTTGGGTTCGGCTTTCCAATCCGGGTGCGGGTCGACAGGGAAATGGGGGGCGCTCCACGGCACATAGAGGAAGAAGGGCTTGTCGCTCTTTTCGTTGATCACGCGGATGACTTCCTTGGCGAAGGTTTCGGTGAGCAGGGCGTTGTCCCACTTTTCCTGCACTAGTTTGCCATCGCGGAACATGTCGCGGTTCTGGTTGTTGGACATGCGGATGTAATAGGCGGAGTCGAAGCCCTGATCTTCGGGCCCCATGCCTTGCACCCCGATATGCCACTTTCCCGAGATGGCGGTGCGGTACCCCGAGTCGCGGAAGGCCTCGGCGATGGTGTGAACTTTGGGGTTCATGCCGGACTTGCCGGGGAAGCCGTAGCCGAGCACACCCCAGCGCCAACCGAGGCGGGCGGGGTAGGAGCCCGAGAGCAGTGCCATGCGCGAAGGCGAGCAGACGGGATTGCCTGCGTAGTAGCTCGAAAGCTTGAGACCCTCCTTGGCCATGGCATCGAGGCGAGGCGTCTTGATGCGCGTGCTGCCATAGCAGGAGAGGTCCTCATTGGCCAAGTCATCGGCCATCATCAGAATGACGTTGGGACGATCTTGGGCGTGAACGGAAAGGGCGATCGCGGATGCGGTCAAGAGGGTGAGTAGAGAGCGGATCATG
>CAZIPY010000379.1:0-2955 GCA_964541125.1 uncultured Luteolibacter sp.
GAGGAAGAACTCCTCGGGCTTGCGCAGAGCAGTTTGAACAGCGGGGTGGGGCCGATTGGGTTCCGCACCGAGGCATCTGGTGGGGCGGAAAGCACGGAGTGGATCGAGGTGGATCTGGCGGGTGAGGGGGCGGTGGATGAAGTCGTTCTGGTGCCGGCGCTGTGGCGGGACACGGAGACCGGGTTTGTGGCCGACGCCTTTCCGGCGGCATTTCGTATCATCGCGGGAACCGCCGGTGAGGAGGAGGGAAAGGTGGTGGCGGAGATCGAGGACACGTCCGACCTGCTGCCACGGACGGCACCGATCGTGGTGCCGCTGGACGGGGCCGAGGCTTCATGGATCCGGGTCGAGGCGACTCGCTTGAATCGCCGTGCCTTTGACGGGCATTACGTCTTCCAGTTGGCGGAACTGATGGTGCTCGAGGGCGATACGAACCGGGCGTTGCGCCGGCCGGTGAGATCATCCCGGACGACGCCCGAGTTGCAAACCTGGCGCAAGGAGTGCCTGGTGGACGGGATTCTGCCCTATGTGATGAATGGCGCCGGGGGCCGCCAGAGCCTGGCAATGGTGGGCGTGGTCGATGAATATGAAGTGCCCGTCATCACGATCGACCTGGGCGAGGAGTTTCCCGTATCCGGGATTCGGCTGCATGCGGTGGATCAGAGTGACACCGTGCCTCAGGCATTCGGCGGCGACTTCGGGCTGCCCCGCCATTTCCTGGTGGAGGGTGCGAACGATGAGGATTTTTCGGATGGTCGGATTCTGTTGGAGCAACGACTCGACTCGATCTTTCAGACCGGGCCGGTGCTTGGCTGGGACTTTGAGGAAGCCGCCTGTCGCTACGTGCGGGTGCTCGTGCTGGAGGCCTACCGTGACGAGAGCATCCTCAAGGGCATCATGAGAACCGGCTTTGCCGAGATCGAACTGACGGTGGAAGGCGCGAATGTTGCCAAGGGCGCGGAGGTCCATTGCAATTTCAACTTGGACAACCGTGATCGTTCCTATGGGGCTTTGACGGATGGGCTCAATCTCTATGGCGAGATCCTGCCGGTGCGCCAGTGGATGACCGAACTGGCCCGACGCCATGAGCTTGAAGCGGCTTTGCCCTTGGTGTGGGCCGAACTGACCAGCCGCTATGATCGACAGAAGACCTTGCTCAACCGGGTCTCATGGGTGGCGGTCATGCTGGCGGGGGGCATTGGGTTGCTGGTCCTCTACTATCGCGTTCGAAGCCTGCGTCAGGAGAACCGGATTCGCGAGCGCATCTCAGCCAACCTTCACGACGAATTGGGTGCCAACCTCCATGCCATCGGCTTGCTGGGTGATCTCTCCAAGGCCTCGGTCGATTCTCGCGAGGATCTGGTGGACACCGTGGACCGGATCCGTGCGTTGACCGAGCGCACGGGTTCCGCCGCGAAGAATTGCGCGAACATGATCCTGGCGCGCGATGTGTGCGAGGACCTGGTGGCCGAGATGCGCCGGGATTCCAGTCGCCTGCTCGCGGATCTCGACCACACGATCGAGATCGAAGGAGAAACCATCCTTCGGAGCCTGAATCGTCGTCGCCGCATCGACCTTTACCTGTTCTACAAGGAGGCGCTGGTGAATGTGATCCGTCATTCGGGCGCGACACGTGTCGACACGCGCCTGATCGCCGACCCGAAAGAGATCCGGCTGACGGTTTCCGATGATGGTCATGGGTTTACGGGTAGTCCGCCGAGCTCACTGACACGCAGAGCGCGCATGCTTGGGGCCCAATTTGACATCGAATCCCAGAAATCCGGCGGGACCCGTGTGGTCCTCACCCTCAAACCCCGAAAGTTCTCCCTCTTCTCATGACCGCTCCGATTTCACTGATGCTCGTTGAAGATAGCCCGGAGTATCGGGCGGTGATCCGCTTGGCGCTGAAGCGCGATGTGGGCATCGAACTCAAGAGCGAGTTTGGAACCGCCGAGATTGCCCTGCGTAGTGTTCAGGACGCCTCGAGGATCAACCAGCCGGACCTCGTGTTGCTGGATCTGCAGTTGCCCGGCATGAGTGGGCTGGATGCCCTGCCGTATTTCAAGCAGGTGCTGCCCGAGGCCAAGGTGATCATTCTCACCCAGTCCGAGCGCGAGGCGGATGTGCTGCGCGCGATTGCGCTGGGAGCCGAAGGCTATCTCCTCAAGTCGTCGACGGTGGCGCAGATCAAGGATGGCATCCATACGGTGATCAAGGGAGGAGCTTCGCTGGATCCGGGGGTTGCGAAGTTCCTGCTTCAGTCTCTCCAGTCGCGGCTTCCCAAGGTGGAGGCGGCGAAGGTGCTCTCGGACCGGGAGCTGGAGATCCTCGGTCTTCTGGGGGATGGATTGGTGAAGAAGGAGATCGGGGAGAAGCTGGGAATCAGCTATCCGACAGTGGATTCCCATGTGCGACACATCTACGAGAAGCTGAACGTGCGCAATGCGCCTTCGGCGATCAGCACGGCCCATCGGCTCGGGATCTTTCCGCTCGATGGGTGAATGGATCAGCCTTCGTTCATCACGCAAACGCACGATGGTTCGAGTGGCGGGGCCTTGCTAGCTTCACTCCTCTCTCCGGGACCTTGAGGTTGCGGCGCTGAACTCTCCGGCTTGCGAAAAGGCAGCTTGGGTGGATCGGTCTGCCGTGCCCTTAAGCAAGGACCGGGGAACCCATTCCCATTCATGAAGCCACTGAATCGTCTCCGCTCCTGCGTCCCCTTGCTTGGGGCACTTCTCGTGCTTCCTGCTTTGGCAGGGGCACCGGACGAGGAGTGGACTTACAAGGAAGTGGGTGGCAAGGCACTCAAGATGTCGGTCTTCCTGCCCGAAACCTACGAAGAAGGAAGATCGTTTCCGGCGATGCTTTGGTTCCATGGCGGAAGCTGGCGAACGGGTGAAGTGGGCTGGCATTACCCCGATTGCGAGTACTGGGCCCGGCGTGGCATGGTGGCGG
>CAZIPY010000380.1:0-2227 GCA_964541125.1 uncultured Luteolibacter sp.
CACGCGCCGCTATCTTTTCCCAATCATCTGGTTGATTGGCGTTCTGCCCCTATCAGGGCAAGAGGTGGAGGCTCCAAACGTGAAGTGGAGTCACGGTCGGGGATTGATCGATGCGGCCTTTGAACTCGCTCTCAGCTCCGATCCGCCAGGCGCCGAAATCCGCTACACGATCGATGGGACCAAGCCCACAGCCACACAAGGCACGTTGTACACCGATCCCATTCCGATCGAACAAACCACGATCCTTCGAGCCATCGCAACGGCTGCGGATGGCAGCAGTTCCAAGGTCGAGACGCGGAGTTTTCTCTTTGTCGATCAGGTAAGAGACCAAGAAGCTTTTCCCGAGGGCTACGTCACGGAAATTATCTCACGACGCAATGGTCCCGGCCGGCCACACACCTTCGACTGGGCCATGGATCCCGACGTCCTGGACGACGTCGCCAACAACGGCGACCTCGCATCACATTTGAGAGACATCCCCACCCTTTCGATGGTTCTCGATGTGCAAGACTTGAATTTCATGTTCGAGAACCAGACACGACGCGGTGTCGACTATGAACGTGAAGGCTCGCTAGAACTCATTTACCCTAACAAAGAATTCTTTTCTAAGTTCGACGGTTTTCAGATCGATTGCGGATTGCGCATGCAAGGAGGCGGCGCGGGTGATCAGGCACGCAAGAAATCGTTCCGCGTCCTGTTCAAGAAGGAGTATGGCAAGGGCACCCTCGACTATCCACTGTTCGAGAGTGCCGTTCACTTTGGCGGCAATGGGTCCACTCGTTTTGACGGCGTCATTCTACGCGCCGGAGGCAATACCAATTGGTCGAAGGACGATGCTTGGAAACATGGCCCTAGCACTTACCTGCGCGACCCCTTTGTCCGCGACTCACAGATTGCCATCAGCGGTATGGGTTCACGCAGTGCTTGGGTCCATCTCTATATCAACGGATTCTACTTTGGTCTCTACAACATCGCCGAGCGTCCCGACGAGAAATTTGCTGCCAGCTATTTGGGAGGCGATGTGGAGGACCACTACGCCATCAACCACGGCGGCACGGTCGGTGGGGACTCCAGCCTCTGGAATGACGTCGTGAATAGTGGGCTACAGAATCTCGATCAACCCGCACGCTATGAGGCAATTCAAGAGAGGATCGACGTGGAAGCGTTCAGTGACTACCTCATCCTCAACTGGCTTGTTGGCATGGGAGACTGGCCCCACAACAACTTCTACGGAGGCATGCGCAATGAGCCTCCTGGAAAGATCCGATTCTTCTCCTGGGACGCTGAATACGCTTTCTGGACCCTGGAAGGTTATCTCGGCTCCAATCCCACGGCCTGGGTGCACCCGAGTTTCGATTCTGGTCGCAATGTGATCCCAGAGATTTGGCTCGCCCTGTCATCCAACCAAGATTTTCTCACCACCTTTGCGGATCGCGTCTATCGCCACTGTTTCAATGACGGCGCTCTTACAGATGCTAACATGCAAGCGAGGTTTCAGCGGCTGGCCGACTTTATCGAGAATGCCATCGTTGCTGAATCGGCCCGATGGGGGGATTCCTCATGGGGTCGCGAAGAGGATCCTCACACACGCGCGAATGACTTTTATCCGAACCGTGATGACGTGCTAGAACTCATGGAAGGCAACGTCGCCATCTTCATTGAGGCCCTGCGTGATCGCGGGTTCTATCCCGACCTCGATCCTCCCATGTTACCGTCCTCACAGAATTTGGTAATGGTAGGCTCTGAGCTCCCGATGGAAAACCCAAACCGTTCTGGCTCCATCTACTACACCTTAGACGGCAGCGACCCACTGTTGTCCGAACAAAAGCTCTCTCCTACCGCGATCAAGCACCAGGCTGGCGCTCCTTTTCCAAAAGTAACCACCACCACGCGCATCAAAGCCCGTGTCATTCAAGCGGGCCCCTTTGGGGTTTCTAAATCCAGCGCTCTGAACGAGCAACTCTACCTCACTGAGCGCGTTCGCTACCCACTCAGGTTCACCGAACTCATGTTTCACCCAGAGACCGATGAAGCGTTCGAGTTCATCGAGATTCAGAACACGAGTCAGGCCAGACTCGATCTTACGGGTTTTTACACCGAGGGAATTGACTATCGCTTTCCGCCAGGAACCTGGCTAGAACCCGGGCAGGTCATCGTTCTTATTCCCAATGACGACCCCACGGCATTCAAGGAAGCGTATCCGGATGTCCCCATCTTTGCCACCTAT
>CAZIPY010000381.1:0-28241 GCA_964541125.1 uncultured Luteolibacter sp.
AACCGCGACGACGTAAAGGAAGGCGTGATCACCTACAAGCTGGCCGCCCACGCCGCCGACCTCGCCAAAGGCCACCCCGGCGCCCAATACCGCGACAATGCCCTCTCCAAGGCTCGTTTCGAGTTCCGTTGGGAAGATCAGTTCAATCTCGGACTCGATCCGGAGAAGGCCCGTACCTTCCACGACGAGACCTTGCCGCAAGAAGGCGCCAAAACCGCCCACTTCTGCTCAATGTGCGGCCCCAACTTCTGCTCGATGAAGATCAGCGAGGAAGTCCGCCAATTCGCCGCCGCCGAAGGCATGAGCGAGGAGGAGGCCCTGGAAAAGGGCATGGCGGAGAAATCCAAAGAGTTCAAAGAGCAAGGAGCGGAGATCTACACGAAGGCATAGTCGTCCGCGCAAAGGGCCACCGTATTCAAGGGGCTCTGACAAGTTCGACCTTTGCCTGGTCGCGCACTTCGGAGCGCTGGGGTACCCCTGCATTCAAGTAGAGAATGCGCAGCACTTCAGCGACAGTTCGCTCGTCATTCACCATGGAGGTATGGCTAGCATCGGTGACGATGGCTTCTGATACTGCAGCACCAAGGTGGGAACTGTCATATCGGACTACCCCATCACTCGAATCCTGGAGAGAATCCTTCGGATTCTTTTGTGCGATGATGCTGTGAATCTCAACACCGCGCCGCACCGGCAATTCGATCGCCTTATGAAGAATGGGATTATCCGGTCGCAGCCCATTGATCGAATTAATCGGCCGTTCGCTCATTTGCTGACCGATGTCAGTCAGCGCATCAACGGCTTGTAGATCTCCAAGCACAGCATCCACCATATTCAGGGGAAAGCGGATCAGCCACGCGCCAAACTGACCGATTTGATTGGAGGCATACTTGCTACCTCTCAGAGGTGCGGCCAAAAGGATGGCACGATTGATATCTGGATTCGCCTTAAAGAAGGCCGCTCGGCGAAGCGTAGCCAATTCCTCAGCTGGCAACTTTAGATCATTGATGTCCTCTTTGAAGATCACGTCATAAAGAGTTTCTCCACTGTCTCGGATCTGCAGATTCGAAAGGATCCCACCCATGCTGTGTCCTAGAATGACCATTTGGCGCATTTTGGGATGAGTTCTGCTTGGATTGTATTGCTTCTGAAGCCGTGCCAAAGCCTCTCGTAAATCGGCGGCATTGGTCAGTATGGGCCCTCCCGTCGGATAATTAAACAAGAGGATCTGGTACTTCTCTCGGACCGTTGGATCTGCCAGCAAGCTATCAATGAAGGGTAGCCAGGACTCTGCGGAAGACATCAGGCCATGCACCAGCACTAACGGAATCTTGTCTTCACTGAACGGCTCAAGAGAACCCAGGCCTTCCATGTCACTGTATTTGGCAGGCCTCAACATGGCAGCCCACTTCCCCATTAAATCGACTTTCGAATAATAGAAAAACGCCAATGCAGTGGAAGTGTCTGCAGCCAATTGCACACGTCGCCCCTGAACATTCGCCTGATCACTCACCATGATATTGCGAAGTCTTAAGTGAGCGTAATTGCCGGAAAGTTTAAGAGAGGCATTAAGAGGAACTGCCCGCCCCATGCGCGGCATCAAAAAACCCTTCTCCATGCGTTCCGGAGTCCCTTTCCGATAGCCAACCATCGCTGCGCCGAAACCATCCTGAAAGCTACGCTCCCACTTAATCCCCTTAGGTTTGACCCAACTGGACGGCACCACCAAATCATAGTCACGGGGATCCATCGATCCATGAGCTTTAGACTGGGTCAAACGCCATTCTCTGAGGCCACCCGGCACGGAGAGCGTCGACACATCAGTCGATTGGTAGCGCTGAAGTATACGCGTAATCTTGGCCGCTGCGTGATTGTAGAGAACTTCATCAAAAGGCTCCCCCTCTCTACCTACTGCAGCCAGAGCACCATTCTGAGTCAGAAGGACTGCATCCAGATAAAGACCCAGAGCTGCGCGATAGTCGCCAGCAATGAGGGTCTCTGCATGATCCAAACAGGTCTCAGCGAGTGCTCGACGTCTAGCTTCGGTGGCTGAACTCAAATAGCGTTCTCGTAGAGCACTCAGAGCAGTACCCTTGTCTTTACGATAGCTTCTGTAGAGCCCTTCTTCACGAAGTGTCTGTTTGGTCTCATCGCTGAGCTTACTCGCGGAAAGCAGCAATCTGGAGCGATCATTCCCCTCAACTGGTCGGTCGAGGACGTCCACGCCGGGTCCAGAGCAGGAGACGGAGAGGAGAGTTAGGGCGAGTGCTAAGAATGTAGCGAGGGTGCGAGGCAAGATGCGGGAGGGAAGGTTAGTTGTGAGGATCGCTTAGGGATTTGGGGAATACAATGAGAGAGGTGTGGGTTTGTTGATGAAGCTTGCAGATACTCGAATTTGCAATTGTTTAGGTATTGGACTTACACGGGCTGGATTGATCTCGCTCCGCTCGATCCGCGATGTCTGCATGGCCTTCCGGCCATAGATAATATATTTGTCGCTACGAGCGACCCTAAGGTCGCTCGAACTGCGTTCTCATCCAGCCCTTGGTAGGTGTAGATCAAAGAAAAAAGCGCACCCCGTTGATTGAGGTGCGCTTGGAAAGTAATGGTGGGCAGGGCTGGATTCGAACCAGCGTACTCAAATGAGAACAGATTTACAGTCTGTCGCCTTTAACCACTCGGCCACCTACCCTTGATATGTTGCCGCGCTGATGGGGAGTGGGCCCCGCGCGGGGCGGATGTATGACCGATGCTGGAGGGCTTTGACAAGGGAAAATATGGCTACCAAAGGCCATATTCTCCTGAGAACATGCTGGAGAGGCCATCAAAGCCCTCCAGCTCTTTACGCCATCCATGCACATCCACTTCTCCTGGCTTCCGAATCCAGTCATCAAGCAGGTCCTCGAGGATGCCCTGCTGCCGTGCCATCAGGTCAGCTTTGAGGGTGAGGCTCCTGAGGTCACCGAAGTCCTGGTCGATGGCCGACCTTCCGAGGAAACCCTGAAATCGCTCCCCTCTCTCCATTCGCTCATTATCCCCTTTGCTGGACTACCGGAAGTGACCCGCAACACCTTACTGGACTTCCCAGACATCAAGGTTCACAACCTCCACCACAATGCCGATTCCACGGCCGAGATGGCCATCGGCCTGATGATTGCCACCGCCAAACACATCCCCTCCTTCTCCACGGCCATGAAGAGTGGGCGGTGGTCCCTGCCAGGTACATCTCTTTCCCACACCTCCCTCAAGGATAAGCAGGTCGTGATTCTCGGATACGGAGCCATCGGTAAAAAAGTGGCTCGTATCTGTCTGGCCATGGAGATGCAAGTTTCCATCCTCCGAAGAACTCAAGGGTCTGAATTGACCTCGGAAATCACTGAGTTGAAAGCAGAGGAGTTGGGCACTGCCCTCCAATCAGCGGATTTCCTTCAAGTCTGCCTCCCCTTCACCAAGGAGACAGAGGGCTTGGTCTCTGCAGAGCGACTTGGGTTACTGCCTCCCCATGCAGTGATCATCAATACCGCCAGAGCCAAGATCGTCGAAGAAGAAGCTCTCTACAATGCTTTGAGGGATGGAAAAATCAAAGCGGCTGGATTGGATGTCTGGTGGGACTACCCAAAGGATCGTACATCAGAAACTCCGTTTTACCCCAGCTGCTTCCCCTTCCATCAACTTCCCAATGTCATCATGACCCCTCATCGAGGTGGAGACCTCGGCGACGCGAGTCTCGAACGTCGTCGGGCCGAGCATTTGATCGATTCGATCCAAGCGATCCATTCGGAAAAACCTCGCCATCAAGTTGACCTACTGGCCGGTTACTGAAAACACAGGACGCTCACCAAAGTCCATATTTGCCGGTGTTCATGATGTAGAGGCACATCAGGAAATTGGCCACGGCATGCATCACCACACAGGCGCCGAGATTGCGGCTCCAAATGCAGAGGACATAGGTCAGGCTACCATAGACGAAGGCACCTGCCCAATCCACCGGAGCGTGGGCCAGCATGAAGAGAGCTGTCACGACCCCATAGGACAGCCAGCTCCCCTTACCGAAGGGCTGTTTCCAATAGTCCCCCTCCCAATCCAGGGCCAGTCGCATTGCGAAACCCCGCCAGAAAATCTCCTCAACGAAAGCCACCACGATCGCTGCGCGGATGAATCGCATGGTGAGTGAGGCCCAGTAAGCAGCCGGATTTTCGAATATGCCGGGATCAAAACCATCTTCACGTGGCATGACACCGAGCCATTTCAAAACACCTTCGGATTTCCCCTCAATGCCGAGCACTCCATGCAGATGAGTCGGCAACAGCCAAAAACCGATACCAACGGCTCCGAAGAGCACAGCAATCGCACTCCACTTGAGCGACCAATTGAACTCCAAACGCTTCCAATACCAGCCGATGCAGATCAGACAGACTACGGTTTGGATGGGATACACCCATTGAGCTGGGTCCTGCTTCCACCACGGGGCGGCCGGATGATCCCACTGGATGAGTGAACTCACCAGAGGCAGCAGCATCAGGAAGACCATGAAGACCGCAAAGGGCACCACGTGGGCACGAGTCAACAATGTGCCATCCGTGTCGGCTTTGGTTTCTGCCATGATTCAGAGGGTCTTGAGGAAGCGCTCCATGCGCTTCATCGCCTCTTGAATATCCTCATATGCGGTCGCGTAGCAACACCGCAGGAAACCTTCACCCGACTCTCCAAAGGCATTACCGGGCACACAGGCCACATTTTCAGCCTCCACCAGGCGTGTGGCGAACTCCTGGCTGCTGAGTCCGGTGCTACGAATATCCGGAAAGACGTAAAAGGCTCCTCCTGGAGAATGACATTCCAGTCCGAGCTCATTGAGTTTGCGAACCAGATAATCCCGGCGCTGATGATAGCTCGTCCGCATCTCCTCAACCGCGGCCTGACCATTCTCCAAGGCCTCGAGAGCCGCATTCTGACTCATGATGGGGGCACAGAGCATGGAGTATTGGTGAATCTTCATCATCGCCTCAATGATGGGTTGCGGCGCACAGGCGTAGCCGAGACGGAAACCCGTCATCGCAAAAGCTTTGGAGAAACCGTGCAACAGGATGGTGCGTTCCTGCATGCCTGGTAGAGAGGCAATGGACACATGCTCATCACTCTCATAGCGAAGCTCACTGTAGATCTCGTCGGTCAGGACAATCAGGTCGTGCTCAATGGCGAGCTTTGCGATACCTTCGAGATCTTCGCGGCTGGCGCAGGCTCCAGTCGGATTTGTCGGAAAGTTGAGCATCAACACCCGCGACTTGGGGGTAATGGCCTTAGCGAGGGCTTCCGGTTTGAGAGAGAAGCCGTCCTCCTTGGTGGTCACCACCGGCACGGCAACACCGTGTGCCAAGGCGATGCTCGGGCTGTAGGAGACGTAGCAGGGCTCGTGATAGATGACCTCATCTCCGGGATTGAGCAGGGCGCGCAGAGCGATATCGATGGCTTCGGACACACCCACGGTGACTAGCACGTCAGTTTCTGCTGTGTAGTCGACATGGAAGAAGTCGCTGACGTAGCGAGCGATGGCCCGGCGCAGGCTCAGAAGACCCAAATTGGAGGTGTAGGTGGTGTGACCCTTCTCCAGCGAATAAATCGCTGCCTCGCGGATGTGCCACGGAGTCACGAAGTCGGGCTCACCTACGCCCAGTGAAATCACCCCTTCTCTACCCTGCACCAACTCAAAGAAGTCGCGGATCCCGGAACGCGGGATCGCGGCAACTGCATCGGCGATTTTGGATTCGTAGTCCATCTGGCTGGTAAAACTGGCGCACCCACTTCGTGAGCGGACGCGCATCACAACCGCCAAACGCCCTCGCGTCAATGCCCCGATTGCCGATTTAGGGGGTGAAACCTTGCCAAAGTCAGCAATGAAACTCATAAGTTCGCCCGTGGAACCCATCACTTTCCAACCACTCTACATGGAGCGAATCTGGGGTGGACGAGAACTCGAGCACCGCTTCGAGCGAGCTCTACCCGAGAACAGCGGGCCCATCGGCGAGGCTTGGGAGTTAGTTGACCGCCTTGACCATCAATCCGTGGTCGACCACGGTCCCTTTAAGGGCAAGACACTCCACGAACTTTGGTCCAAGCACCGCCATCAGATTTTTGGAGACTGCCCGGAGAGTGAGCGTTTCCCTTTGCTGATCAAGATTCTCGACACTCGTCTGGACCTGTCGATTCAGGTGCATCCACCCGAATCCATCGCCGGCGAACTTCACGGAGAGGCCAAAAATGAGATGTGGTACATCATCGACAGCCTGCCTGATGCAAAGCTTCACGTGGGACTGAAGCAAGGAATCGACCGAGAGGAATTCACCCGTGCCCTCGATCGCAGCAAGGTCGGTGAATGCATCCACAGCATCGAGGCCAAAGCGGGACAGTCCATTTTCATCCCATCGGGAAGACTTCACGCCATCGGCGGCGGTTTCCTGATTCACGAAATCCAGCAGAACTCAGATACCACCTACCGAGTCCACGACTGGAACCGTGCAGGGCTCGACGGCCAACCACGAGAACTTCACATCGAAGCATCTCTGCGCTGCATCGACTTTGATGATATCGAACCCGGCATCACCGAGGGTGACTGTGACCATCAATGCCCTCATTTTCACACCCGCGAGCACCACCTCGGCGCGGGAGAAAGTATCGGCAATCCAACCCCAGAGCGATTTTCCATCATCACCCTGCTCGATGGAATCCTCCACAGTGTGGGCAAACGCACCTTCACGGCCGGCGACTGCATTCTACTACCACAGGGCAAACAACTACTCACTGCCACCGAGCCCGTGAGACTCCTACAGACGATCATTCCCTGAGTTCCAGGGCTGAAAGAACCGCCTCGAAAGGAATTGCCTCAAGCAGACCAAATTGGTCATGACGCGTTAGTCGAGCACGTGATGCCGCTGGACTGCTGATCCCACAGAGGAAGCGAGCAACTTGCCGATTGGTTTTGAGTGAGGCATGCCCCTCCTCATCAAGCTGCTGAATGATTTCCATCGTTGCCACATCGATATCCTGCACGGGGCTCCGCGGCAAAGGCTGAGGTTCGACTCCTCGGCAGCGGTCGCAATGGCCACATTCCCCGATCTCCTCGCCGAAATGATGGGTCACAAAATGGGTCAGACAATCTGAACTCTCGGCCAATGCCACCACCTGGCGAACGCGTTGCAGATCCGCGTCTTCACGCTTCTGAAAGCGCTCATCGAGCTTTTTCGCCAAATGCTTGAGATCCACATCCTCCTTCAACAAACGATAGCCCTGACGAACCTTGCTCTTTCGTAGCGCAAGATCTCCCGCCTCCTCGAGATGGGTCAGCGCCGCTACGATGCGATCCCGAGTCTCGCCTGTAGCAAGTGCCACCTCATCCAAATCGAAAGTCAACCAACTGCGTCCTTCCTTAGCTGCGGCAAAGGTTCTCCGGAGGAAATCCTTTCGCTGATCATCGTATCCAGCAAGCACCTGCTCAAAGTCACGGACCAGTTTTACCGAGTAACTGGCATAGAAGGGTCGGGTCGCGACAATCACTTCTTCCAACTCCAGATAGGTCAGCAACGTGGTCACCACCAACGGTCGAATATCATTGATGGTGGAAAGTTCATACACCGAGACGTCGAAGTCAGAACCTAATCGCAACACATGATCCACCAGATTGCGCATGGCTTGTGGCGTAGGTGTGTCGCCGTGTACGAAGTTCTCCAAAGTCACCAAATCATCGCCGCAGGCGAGCATTTCACAAACAGAGGGTAGACCATCACGGCCGGCACGCCCTGTCTCCTGTGAGTAATTCTCAATCGATTTCGGCAGGTTGTAGTGGAAGACCGCACGAATATCGGATTTGTCGACTCCCATGCCAAACGCGATCGTCGCTACCATCACCCGAATCTCTCCCCGCATGAACTTTTCCTGAGCCTCTTCACGAAACTCAGCGGGCAGCCCGGCATGATAAGCCTGTGCTGATACGCCATTCTTCTTTAGGAAAGTCGCCACAGATTCTGCCGTCTGCTGCAGGGTAACATACACCACCACGGCTCCCTCGTGTTCACCAAGCCTTTGCAAGAGTAGTTCATTGCGGTCGGCCGCAGCCACAGGCAATACGCGCAGGTCGAGATTGGCACGATGGAATGAAAGCCGAACTTCGTCTTCATCATCGATTTCAAATTCCCGGCGAATATCTTCCGAGACGCCGGGGGTGGCTGTCGCGGTGAGACAAAGCACCCGCTGGATGCCCATATCGCGGAACAGCTTGGCCAACTTCAGGTAGTCCGGCCTGAAATTGTGCCCCCATTCAGAGATGCAGTGCGCTTCATCGATGGCCACCATATCGACCTTCAATCGATTGAGCTGCCGCCTGAATCCCTCATTGGCCAGCCGTTCGGGGGCCACATAAAGCAGCTTGATGTCACCGCTCTTCAGGCCCGCCATGACCTCCTGATATTCCGACTGTTCGAGAGAGGAATCCAGACGGGCCGCCCCGACTCCCTTCGCCTTGAGAGCATCCACCTGATCCTTCATGAGAGCGATCAGGGGGGAGATCACTAAGGTCAGACCATCCAGCATCAGAGCCGGGAGCTGGTAGCACATGGACTTACCGCCCCCGGTCGGAAACACCGCGAGCACCGGCCTCCCATCCAACAAACTCGAGATGACCTGCTCCTGCCCATCGCGGAATTCCTCGAATCCGAAGGTGTTTTTGAGGATCTGCCTCACCGTTTTTCTATGCCCTCTCGCTTGAGGCTTGGCAAGACCTGCATGCCATTCAGAATCCACCTATGTTCAGCGCCAAGGAGCTCACCCCCGAACAGGTCGAAGGCCTCAAAAAACTGGCCAGTGAGGGCGCGAATCTCTCGGATCTCCAACGCCACCTCAAAGACGAGGAAGACATTTCGGTCACCTACATGGACGTCCGCATGCTGGTCCTCGACCTCGGCATCGAACTTATTGAAGAGAAGAAGGAACCAGAGCCCAAGCCAGAGGAATCCGAAGAGTCTACAGAGGGCGCATCCGAAGAGCCTCAATCCGTCCCCACCGGAGCGGTCGACGTGACCATGGACAGCATTACCCTTCCCGGAGCCATGGTCAGCGGCAAAGTGACGTTCAGTGATGGAGAAACTGCAGTCTGGATGATCGATCAAACTGGCCGCCCTGGACTCGATCCCGATACTCCCGGTTATCGCCCCTCGGAAGAGGATATCATGGCCTTCCAAGCCCAACTCCGCGCCCTGCTCGAAAAGGAGCAAGGCGGCCTTTGATTCATGCGTCCCGTCGAAGCCCTCATCGATCACCTCAAGGCCGAACAGGCCCGAGGCAAGACGCATGTGCTACTCGACGACGAAGCCCGCGAGGGACTGCGCGAGCTCTACATCAAGGCCCGGGATGCCGCTCGAGCCCCTGCCAACCCCAAACCAGAAATCAGCCCTTCCCCTAAGACTTCCCTTAAGGCCTCCCCTTCAATTTCCGTCACTCCAGCAGCCTCGCCGGCCCCATCCCCCGCCGAAACGCCACGATTGATCGCCAAAGGAGACACCCGAGAAGAACAGCTTGGCTCACTCCGAGAACAGGCCAAAAGCTGGCCCCCTGCCCTTTCACTGGGAACCTTGCGTAAGACCATGGTCTTCGCCACCGGCAACCCCCAAGCCAGACTCATGCTAGTTGGCGAAGCTCCCGGTCACGAGGAAGAGCGCCGCCAAGAACCCTTTGTCGGCCCTGCTGGACGCAAGCTCAACGATATCCTCAAGGCGATGGGTCTGAGTCGTGAAGAGGTCTACATCAGCAACATTGTCAAATTCCGGCCCTCAACCCCGCGGCAGACGACTAACAACCGCAAGCCGAGTCCCGAAGAGATGGCCAGCTGCCTGCCCTTCGTCATGAAGGAGATCGAGATCGTCAAACCCGACTGCGTCGTCGCCTTGGGCGGCACCGCGGCCGAAGGTCTCCTCAATCTCGAGGGCAGCGTCGGCGGCATGCGCGAAAGCTGGCATGCAGTGGATGGCATTCCCGCCCGCGTCACATACCACCCGAGCTACCTTCTCCAGAGCGGCTCCGGTAACGACGTCAAACGGAAGGTCTGGGAGGACATGTTGGCCGTCATGGACAAGCTCGGGCTGCCCATCAGTGACAAACAGCGGAGCTTCTTCCTGCCCAAGTCCTGAGAAGGAAGGCTTCTGCTATCGAGTAAGTTATTCAACCTTCTCGACAGACTCCACATCCGCGGAGAGGTCGTCATGCGCGTCCAGCACGAGCGCAACATGTGCCTTCACATGCACCAATTTACTATTTTCGTCCTTGGGGATATACGCGCTGATCCGCATTACCACGGAACCGTCATTCTTGATTCCTTGTGTTTCGCTGGTCACAACGTAGTGGCCCAATACTTCGTCAGTGATCTGTGGATCCATCTGCCGCAATTGCCTGGAGACAATTCGTCTGGCAAGCGGCAAAAGATCGATCTTTGAAACTAGAAGACCTTTCTCATTAAAACGGCAAACAGAGCAAACTGCCGTATCCCATTTCCAATGATGTTCCTCCAGCAACCATCTACTATCTGGCGACCATGAAAAACCTGCCCTCACATGGTTATACTGTCTACCAGTTCCGAAATGAGTCGAATCCAAGCCCATCACCACGCGTCCTGTATCGAGAGAAACCAGATAGTTCGCGGACAGACCATCCTGCAAAATGAAGTCCGGCTTCACATGATCCCGATCAATCTCCTGCCATTTTGGCGGTTCTCCATCTTTAGAACCGACATACACCCCCATTCGCCCATTTGGCGATTTTCCATCTAGCATGGGCTTGGCAAAAGATTCAGCAGGTTTACCCAAGTGGCGATCGAGCCTACCCAAGAGCAACCAACATGGATCATCTACTTCAATCGTCGATTTTCTGACCACATTGATGGTTGAGAATCTCTGTGGTGCAAAAGTCCACAGCGAATCACTTTTCGGGTCGAGTTTGAATTCCTTCACCTCCAATTCACGCCCCGGATCTTTGGGCGCTTTGCAGACAATTTTCAGGTCAGCGATGGCCCGCCCCTGATGATAATCATCATATTCCTTTTGGGTGACCAGAATGCCTTGAGCACGATTCAGATGCTCAGCTAACACCTCTTCATGTTCACTTACATCATGTGGGCCGGGCTTCCTCAACTCCCCTCCCACCCATACGACTAATCGATCTTGTTCCGCGACAATTGGTGCGACAGCAGCCAGAGCGACTACCAGCGTATACAAACCGAAAATGCGGAGCTGAAGTGATTGTGTCATGTGTGACTACTTCAAAGCCCCTTCTCTCCAAGCCACTTGCTCGCCTTGGGCATCTTCTTGCGGCGCAGACCGAATTGCCGCACCGCGTGGCGCTTGAGATGCGCCTTCGCCTCCTCGATATCATCGGTGAAGAAAATCAGATCCGGATCATCTGGGCTGATCGTGCCGGCTTCGGCCATCTTGTAGACGAAGTCCATCAGCGGCTGCCAATAATCCTTACCCATCAGGACGATGGGGAAGTTTCTCAGCTTGTGGCATTGGATCAGAGTCATGGTCTCGAAGAGCTCATCCATGGTTCCCGCTCCACCCGGCATCACCACAAAGCCGTAGGAGTATTTCACGAGGATCACCTTGCGCGTGAAGAAATAGCGCATGTCGATGGAACGGTGGACGTAGGGATTCGCCTCCTGTTCAAAGGGAAGTTCGATGTTCACACCGATGGAACGGCCTCCTGCCTCGAAAGCACCTTGGTTGCCCGCCTGCATGATCCCTGGGCCACCACCAGTCACGACAGTAAAGCCCAACTCAGCACAAGCAGCGCCCATCTTACGGGCCAACTCGTAGTATTCGGTGCCCGGCTTGGTGCGTGCTGAGCCAAAGATGGTCACACAGGGACCCGCGAAATGTAGAGCGCGGAAGCCGCGCAGGAAATCCTTACCCACCCGGAACAGGGTCATCAGGTTGTGAATCCGAGAGCGATGTCCCGAGAGCAGAGTGGTATCCGCCGTCTCGAGCTCGTAGATCTCCTGTTTGCGGATCTCCTCCTCAGTGATCTCGTGCTCATCGGTCACCTCGGGTTGGTCTGGACACTTCTTGTCACTCATACCCATCAACTTAAGCCCCCTTTTTCCTTCTCTGCAAAATGAAAAAGGCGTGATCGCCAACGCGATCACGCCTTCCAAAAAGAGTTGATCTGGGATTAGCCGGCAAAGTTTTCGGCGACGACATCCCAATTCACCACATTCCAGAATGCGGCGAGGTAATCGGGACGGCGGTTCTGATACTTGAGATAATAGGCATGCTCCCAGACATCGCAGCCGAGGAGAGGCTTGCCGTCACAACCGGCAATCGAGGCGCCCATGCAGGGGCTGTCCTGGTTTGCGGTGGAGCAGACTTCGAGGGATCCATCGTCCTTCTTCACGAGCCATGCCCAGCCGGAACCGAAACGAGTCGCGCCGGCAGCCTCGAACTTGGCCTTAAAATCATCGAAAGAACCGAAGGCGGCATTGATGGCAGCTGCAAGATCTCCGCTTGGAGCGGAAGCGCCGCCCGGGGCGATGACCTTCCAGAAAAAGCTATGGTTGGCGTGACCACCACCATTGTTGCGGACGGCACCGCGGATACCTTCGGGCACGGAGGCGAGATCACCGACGATCTCACAGATCGATTTGGCTTCGAGGGCAGCATCACCTGCAATCGCATCGTTGAGTTTGCCGACATAGGCATTGTGGTGCTTGGAGTGGTGGATTTCCATGGTTTGAGCGTCAATATGAGGCTCAAGCGCGTCGTAGGCGTATCCAAGTTCGGGGAGTGAGTGGGCCATGATTTGAGTCAGTATGGGGTTCTGGAATGGAGTTTGGTTTGCGTCCCGCTCTCGTCTTGATTAGAAAAACAAGCGCGTGACGTGTCCAAGAAACCGAGCACAGCGCCTCCCGCAAGAGAAAATCGTCATTCATGCCCGAAGACCTGTCACCGCAAGCCCTAGCAGCCATCACCATGGCCGTCGGCCTCTTTCTGGGGTGGCTGGTCACCTGGCTGGCCTCTCGGGGTAAAATATCCGCAGCCAGCGCGCTACTTCAGGCTGAAAAAGAGCGCTCCAACGAACTCAATCAGCGCCTCACCAAGGCAACTGCAGACGATCAGGAGCGTGACAAGCAGCTTCAGGCCATGCGAGACGAGGTCACCCGCAGCGAGGCCAAGCTCAAGGCAGAACTCAAGGCGGCCGAGGAAAAGCAGGCCCTCCTGCAGCGCGCGGAGGAAAAACTCAGCAACACCTTCAAGGCGCTATCTTCAGAGGCTCTCAAAGCCAGTTCTGAGCAGTTCCTGCAACTGGCTAAGACCTCTTTCACCAATCAGAGCGAGCAGGCTCAAAGTGAGCTCGAGAAGCGCAAGACGGCCATTGAGAACCTCGTCAAGCCGGTCAAAGAGTCGCTCGGCAAGTTTGAGATCCGCATGGGCGAAATCGAGAAGCTTCGTGAAGGAGCCTACGCTGAACTCAAAGAGCAAGTCCGCGCACTCAACGAAGGCCAACTCGGCCTGCAACGGGAGACTGCCTCCTTGGTCAAAGCTTTGCGCCAACCTACGGGCCGTGGCCAATGGGGCGAACTGCAGCTCAAGCGGGTGGTCGAACTGGCTGGCATGCAGGAGCATTGCGACTTCTATACCCAACTCACCACGACCACCGACGAAGGCAAGAGCCTCCGCCCCGACCTCGTGGTTAATCTACCGGGAGGAAAGACCATCGTGGTCGACTCCAAGACCCCGATGGATGCCTACCTCGATGCGATTGAAGCCAGCGATGACGCCGCACGCCAACAAGCCTTGGAAAACCACGCCCGTCAGGTTCGCACCCACATCCAGCAACTTTCCTCCAAGAACTACGCCGCCCAGTTTGATCAGGCACCCGAATTCACCGTTCTCTTTCTCCCCAGCGAATCCTTCTTCTCCGCAGCCCTTCAGATTGACCCCACCCTCATCGAGCGCGGTGTCGATCAGGGCGTAATTCTCGCCACCCCCACCACACTCATCGCACTCCTGCGGGCCGTAGCCTATGGTTGGCGTCAGGAAGCCGTTGCTCAGAACGCCAAAGAAATCTCCAAGCTCGGCCGCGAGCTCCACGAACGACTGGGTGTGCTGGCCGAACACTTCACCCGCCTAGGCAAGTCACTCAATAGCGCAGTGGACCACTACAACAAGACCGTGGGCTCGTTTGAAGGCCGGGTGCTTCCAAGTGCGCGCAAGTTCGAAGAACTGAAAGCGGCCCCTGAAGCCAAGAGCATTGACTCTCTGGAACCCATCGACTCCCAGCCAAGGGATCCCCAAGACATCCCCGCCAGCACATCCGCACTCGAGGCCAGTGAAGGATTCATGCCCGAGCCGAAGGAAAGCGAAGGCAAGAAAAGCGACACCGAGGACTTCGGCTTCGTCCCCTGATCCTTCTTCAACAGTCCCCTATGCGCCCCGCTCTCACAGGTCTGAACGCCGAGCAACTTCAGAACTGGTTCTCACAACAGGACCAACCCTCCTTTCGCGCCAAGCAGGTGTTGGATTGGGTCTGGAAAAAGAAGATCGGCAGTATCGACGGCATGAGCAACTTGCCCGCTCCTCTGCGCGACCAACTCAACGATGAGTTCAGACTCTCTCCGCTAGAGCACACTCAAACTCAGGGCTCGGAAGATACCACCCGCAAGTTCCTCTTCCGCCTTCACGATGGCCGCTACGTGGAAAGCGTCCTGATTCCTGCCAACCCCGCCCTCTACGGCGAACGAGCTGATCGCCGCACCCTCTGCGTCTCCTCCCAAGTCGGTTGCGCTTATGGCTGCAAGTTCTGTGCATCGGGCCTAGCGGGCTTTACTCGCAATCTCGATGCCGGTGAAATTGCCGGTCAGGTGCTGGCCGCCGAACAACTCTCCGGTGAACGCGTCGACAACCTGGTCTTCATGGGCATGGGCGAACCCATGGCCAACTTCGACTCACTGATGGAGGCCATCAGCCTGATCACAGGACCCGAAACGCTTCATCTTGGCGCACGGCACCTCACGATTTCCACCTCGGGCCTCGTTCCCCAAATCCGCAAACTGGCCGAGCACCCCCAGCAGATCCGCCTCGCGATCTCTCTCCACGGCGCCACGGATGATGTGCGTGAGCAAATCATGCCCATTAACCGCAAGTGGCCAGTGGCTGAGCTATTCGATGCACTCGACTACTGGAACAGCCGCAAGAAGCAAAAACTCACTCTCGAATATATCCTTATCAAGGGCGTGAACGACATGCTCGAGCAGGCCGAAATTTTGGCCAAGCACGCCAGAGGTCTGCAGGCCAAGGTCAACCTCATCCCCTACAACACCGTCGAGGGCCTCGATTGGGTGAGACCCAGCGAAAATCATTGTCAGGCCTTCCGCAACATCCTCCGCGATGCCGGGGTTTCAGCCACCCTGAGGCTTGAAAAAGGGCATGACATCGACGCTGCCTGTGGGCAACTGCGCCTCAAACAGGAGACCAAAGAAGGCCAAATCGAGGACAAGCCGGCGAAATCGTAACTTCGTACTTCTTGATGGCCCAAGATGTGCTGCATTCATGATGCTGCCCTCGGATTGCGCTTATCCTCGCAAAACGTGCGCAGCTTCATCCATCCACTGGATCTATGCCCCGATTTTGGGCATCTACTCATCCGAACTCTTCCACGCCCATGCCCAATCTCAAAGATCAAATCGGATTCACAGACAACGGACCTTCATTGGCCAACACAGAAGAAGAAAAGCGCCTGCGCGAATACGTGAATCTCAAGCTGGCCGCACGGGGTTTCGACATCGTGGGTGATGGTGAAGATCAGGAGTTTCTCGAGCTTGGGAAATCACTGATCGCCAACTTCCAGGAAAAGACTCGTCTACTATCCAGTTACCTCTGCCCGGTCGACGCAGCCATCGACTCCTTCCTGCGTGCCTATCTGGGTGAAGATCTGGTGAAGGAGACCTTCCCTGACGACCGCCCACTCATCCCGGCGGAGGCCCTGATCATGGAGCGCCATGGAATTGCCCGCACACTCTCCGTGCCACCAGATCAAGACGTCTTCAAATCCTCCATTCTCAGCTCCTACCGTGTGCAACAGGGCGTCTGCCACAACCCAGCCAGTGACCGGCGAACCACCAAGGGTGTTTTCCACGTCTGTGAGGAGGGCCTACCCATCCCAGCCGACAAGAAGGCCGTGCCCAAGGTGACTTTCGCCCGCCTACTCAAGGCCTCACTCACGCCACCGCAGGAAATCATGACGATTCCCTACACCGGCACTTCACCCAAACCCACCCACAGCTTCGTCTCACACATGCTGAGACCACTGGTGCAGCCGGAAGTCCCAGGCGTATCCCCCGCCAAGCACTTTGAGGTACGCTTCTTTGCTCCAGGAAATCTCGTCAGCAACCTCGACTTCGTAGAAAGCATCTTCGGCAATGCTGGCGATCCCTACCTACCCGAGAACGATTCACGTTTGGATGTCGAGCATTGGACCGGGACAACCGGTTGCGTAATTTTAGCTCCTCACCTGATCCGCCTGACTAAGAAAGAACTCGGCCTGCCTCACATCGATGATGCCACCGAACGCCAAAAACGCGACAGCATGTGCTGGAGCGACGAAGGCGAATTCTACAATGACGGTGGTGCCTTCAAGATCACCTGTCGCGACAAACGTGGCGTCGTGGTCACCCTCATTGCCGACAACTACTACGGTTACTGCAAGAAGGAGGTGAAGACGCAGATTGGCTATTCAGCCAACCTCATGGGCAACGCCGAGGAGGAACACGCTGGCGGAGCCATCGCCTTTCCCAGCTTCGACCTAGGCGAGACATTCCAGCTCAGTGATTTCAAGAGCCCCGTCGACCATAGCTTCGGAAGCGTCATCAAGAATTACTCCAAACTCTTCGAACTTCAGGCCGAGGGTCACGGCATCGATAAAACCCACCGCGACATCTATTACGTCCCAGAGGATGTGAAGATCTCCCTGCTGACTCAGTCTGTCAGCTGGACCAATGACGAAGGACCCCAATCCATTCCTCTTCAGCCTGGCGTCACCTACGTCCTACCCTCTGGCTATAAGGTGGAGATGATTAAACCCTTCGCCGGCATGCGTTGGCGCCTGATCGGCACCATGGCAGAGGGCACTTTCTGTCACAAACCCTGCACCGTTTCAGGTGGCGGCAAGTCCGAGATCTCCAAGTCGATTTCTGACGCCATGCTTTCTGGACCGGTTCTAATCAATGACCTTCAGGCTGATTTCGATGCCGCCGAAGCCATCATCAACCACAACTTCGAGGACCGCTACGCCGCTGCACCCGATCCCGAAAAACCGAGCCGCCCACTGCTCAGCCCCGACCGATCCTTGGGATCCGTCATCCAACTACTCACCCCAAGCCCAAGCTTCACCCCCGAATACAACGAGTGGATTTCCAAGATCACCCCTGCGGTGCGCGACTTGGTGCTTCTCATCAAGCGCTACTACGATCCCGAGTGGGAGGACAACTGGCGCGAGCGTTTCAGTGTGGACATCATCAACGGCCAGCCGGGACGAGAGTTGAATTACATGAGGCGTGCCATCCGCTCTCAGTATCTACGCGTTGGCTATACCGAGGATGGACAGTGGCGCACCTTCAGTGTGCGCAAGGACTTCGCTCCGGCCCGCAAGATCCAGACCGAGGATGACATCAGCGCTTCGCTCACCGTCCCAACCGAAGCACTCGAAGGGCTGCAGCCAGACATCAAGAACCCTTCACTCAAGTTCATCAAGAACTGCGAATACCGCCTATTCCAGCGACCCGACGATGCCATCATTCGCGGCTACGACAAAAAGACCGAAGACGACTTTAGCAAGAAGGGCCTGTTCTTCTCCAACTACGAGCCCCTACCCCGTTCCACTGGCCAGGAGATGCTCGCCGACTCCATCCGCTTCGAGCAGTTTACCGAGCCGATGCAGACCATGCTCAAGGACTTCACCTACGCTGAGCATCCTGCCTACGTCATCAGCACCCACCAACCGCGCATCGTCGATGGTAAGCCCACCAAGAACCCGCGCTACCTTCAAAATCGACCGGACCTTGAAGACCCCCGCGCGGGCTATCTCGCCAATATCGGCAAGCGCCTCATGCGCCGACTCCCCATCGATGCACCCATTCATATTCCAGTGAACTCCGTGCTGGGTGGACGCCGCAACAATCCCGCTGACCCAGAAGCAGGAATTCGTGCCCTCGCGGTCTACAACCCCATTCACTACCAGGAGTTACCTGAGCTCTTCATGGACTTCATCGCATCACTCACCGGCAAGAGCCCTTCAACCACTGGTGCTGGCTCCGAGGGCGCGCTCACCAAGGGCCCTTTCAATGCACTGTTGCCCATCCACGATCTGAATGCCGCTCTGGTCTCATACCTCCTCACGGATTATGCCGGCTTCACCAGTGCCGCCGGTTACATCGGGCGCAAATACAGCTTCGAACACGACATCAGCCTCTTGGTGCCCGAAGTCTGGTCCCGCATGCGTGAACACGAGCGCGATCCTAAATTCCTGATTGAGCATGGCATGCTCGACAAACTCGAAGACTTCGAGCACGAGGGCAAAACCGTCCCCGCCAGCCGCTTGGGCTACCGCATCAACCAACAGTTCGTGAACACCTTCTTTGGCCGCGTGTTCTCAGCCCCGGACACCGTCTTCACCGAAGACATGATGAAACCCGAGCTTCAGAGCATGGAAGACTACGTCGATGGCATCGACAACATTGTCGGCACCATGAAGCGGGTTGCCGACAACTACTTCGAAGACGGTGGAGTTGAAGCTGCATGTCCGCCACTGAAGGCCATTCTCCACATCATGGCCCACGGCGAATACGAAGGCAAAACCATCCACGACCCAGAAGTCCGCAAGCTCTTCACCCGCGAAGCCATGCTTGAGAGCGACTGGTACAAGGAGCGCCTCGACGCAAAAGCTAAATTCGACCGAGCACTTTGGCAGCGCCACGTCGACAACCTGGAGGACTTCCTTGGCAAGTCACACTACGAGGATCAGATTCGCAATCTCGGCATCCGCCGCCGCCTGAAGCACGCCCAGACCATTCTCGATCATGTCAGCTCGCCAAAATACCGCGAACTACTGGTCGGCATGATTGGCACGGATCCAGCGCTGGTCTGACAACTCAGCGCTCAACTCGCTTCAGCAGCAGTGTAAACTGATCATCTGGGGGGCCTTGACCATCCCCATAATCAGCAACATCGAGCTCAAGACCATCAGCCGTGATGGCCCACTGGCCCGCAATTGCGTCACCGTTACCTTCAGGGTGGTCCCATTGAGCGGCAAACACTCCATTCTTATCGGCACCCCAGATAATGATGCGTTTGCGTCCGTCTTTGAATTGAGCCCCTTTGCCGTCAGCATTGAATACAAAGCGGATGTGGCGGTCTGCAGGCATGGGCTCCAGCTTACCATCCTGCCCCATCATCACCACCTTCCACTCACCCACCAGTTCCTTGTCCACCACTCCTGGAACAACAACCTTCTCTTGGGCCAGACAGAACGAGCTGCACACGAGTAGAAGGCAGAGGGCGATGAAGTGTTTACGAATCATCCTTCACAACTAGCAGACTCTGCTGCGGAGTCACGTGGCAAGCGGTCGCTTGATGTAAATTTTGAGTAAGCTCAAGGCTTACCATCGATAGGTATTGGAATCGCCTCACAGACCTCACGCCATCCCGGAAAATTCCACTTATTGGGAAACCCTGCGCATTGGCTGGGTTTGACCTCATGAATCCGACAGCTATTCCCATCGAGCATGATGCATTCGTGATTCTCTTTATCGATCAGCGACAAGCCCTGCCGGTTGGTGCGCAGGCGGGTATAGGTGGCAATGAAGTCCTTTAGGGACGATCCGAGATAATCGGCAATGGGTTGCAATTCATCCTCTTCCAATCGGACATCGCCAGGCCACTTGCAGCAGGCCGTGCAGCGCTGGCAGACGTAGTGAACCTTGGGATCCAAAACCACCTGCCGGTTGGCCGGGCTGCCATAGTCAGCGTTCTCCATCACGGATTGGATACGATTTCACCAGTCACTGTTGGCGGCGGAGGTGGTGCAAACTCCTTATAGTATTTGTCGACCTTACTCAGGAACCACTGCCATTTCCGACCTGGCTTGCCGTTATCCAACAGGAAATGCGGACAATCCTTATTGGGTGGGTTCTTACCACGGCGTGGCCAATGATAGTGCGGCACGACGTTGCGCAGAGGAATGTTGTGATCGTGCATCAACGCAGCACACAACTTGGCGGTGCGATCGATCGTTTTGCTACGGCTGTTGCCGCGGTTTTCACACATCTCAACTCCGATGGAGTAGCGATTACCGGGACCGTCAAAGTCAGCGTGTTCACCCTGCTCGTAGGTGGGCATGTGCTGAACAACGCGGTGCTCATCAATGGAGTAATGCCAGATCAGATAGCCGATGCGATTGCCACCTCGACGGCGTGGCGAGCGCAGAGCTCCACGTTTGAGCGCCAGCGCGTGGCGCAGAGCATCGGCATCACGACTGTAATTTTGGGTACTGTGGACAGTGATGTATCGGGGCGTCATCGGACGCACCACCCGGCGACCATGCTTACCTCTAGGCACCATATCCTTCACCAGATTGACTTCCTTCCACAGGTCCTTGGGCGAAACCTGTCGGCTAACCACCGGATAATTGGTCGGCAGCGCATAGGCGCTATGACCACGATAGATTCGACCCTGCTCAATCGGTATGGGTGTGCACTGGCAGGCCAAGACGACCAGCAGCAGACAAGAGATCCATCGGAGATTCAGCATGATGATGCTCAACATATCACAGATTAGACGGCTCTCAGCAATGGATATTCAGGATCAACCGTACGCGATCGCGTTGTTGGGCTTTTCAAGCCCGGGTCGGGGGCTTAGCGTTTGGGCGATGTTCAAACCTCTATTCCATTTCCTGATATGTCTGAGTCTCGGTCTCTGCCGGCTCAGCGGCCAGGACGAAGCCGAGAATTCGGCCATCGAGGACGATGGCGTCCAGGTGTCCGTCCTCGGCTACCACGACTTCACCGTGGATGAGGAAGAGACGGAAATGCGCATCCGAGCGGACAAATTCCGCAAACAGATGGAGCTGATCAAGCAGTTCGGGATCACAGTCATCTCCCTTGAAGACTTCCACGCATGGAAACAAGGCAAAAAGGAGCTGCCCAAAAAGTGCATCATGATCACCGTCGATGACGGCTGGAAATCCTTTCACGAGCTCGCCTACCCCATTCTCAAGGAATTCGATTATCCTTACACCCTCTTCCTCTACAAAAACTACGTCGATGGAGGAGGTCGGGCCCTCAGCAGCACCATGATCAAGCAGATGATTGCCAACGGGGCCACCATCGGCAGCCACTCCGTGAGCCACCCCTACCCGATCAGCTTCAAAAACCAGCAGCAAAAGGGTGAAGACGCCTACCTTAAATTCCTGCGCAAGGAGATGGGAGAATCGAGAACCTTCCTTGCCAAACGCTTCAAGACTCCCATCACGACCTATTCCTACCCCGGCGGCTATGTCACCAAGGAGATGCTGCCGCTGATCACTGAGCTGGGCTACGATTACGGGTTTACCACCAAACCCGGCAAGGTGAAGCGCGACAGTCCGAACAATGCTCTTCCCCGCTTCATGATTTTGGGCAGTTACGACCGCATCTTCGAATTCGCCACTGACTATGGAGATGGTGGACCGACCGCCATCGCTGGCATGCTCGAACAACCGGCGCATCCGGTATCACCCGAAGCTGGCTCCATGGTCCCTTCCCGCCTACCGGTCATCCGCGCGGATCTCAGCAAAGTCGAGAATCTCGACCCCGAAACCCTGGTCATGAGGGTTGCCGGCTTCACCAAGGTTCCGGCCGTATTCGACGCTGAAAACAAAACCTTCAGCTGGCAGGTGAATCGCCCCTTGCGCACCAGCAACTGCCTCGTCACCGTGACTTGGCAAGATTTGGAGGGCGAATCACCGGAAAAACCGCTGCGGTGGAGCTTCCAGATTGACCGCGAGGCCGCCTACCTCAATCAAGAGCTCGAACCCTGAACCTCTCCGGCCGACACCACCCACACCATGTTCAACGCACTCAGCGACAAACTCGACAAGACCTTCCGCGATCTGCGGGGCGTCGGTCGCATCTCCGACAAGAACATCTCGGATGCCCTCAGGGAGATCCGTCTGGCCCTGCTTGAGGCCGATGTTGAATTCAGCATCGCCAAGGACTTCATCGCCAAGGTGAAGGAAAAGGCCATGGGTGCTGACGTCATGAAGTCGATCAAGCCTGGTGAGCAGATCGTCAAAATCTTCAATGACGAGCTCACCGAGCTGCTTGGAGGTGACCAGGTCCCCCTCAATCTCAATCCCCCAGCCCATATCTTGGTCTGCGGCCTCAACGGTGCCGGTAAAACCACCACCTCGGCCAAGCTTGCGCGACGACTCAAGAAAGATGGCCGTCACCCTGCCCTCATCGCCTGCGACCTCTATCGCCCGGCCGCCATCGATCAGTTGGCAACCCTCGCCAAACAGGTCGAGGTGCCTTGCTACACGCCAGACCCAAGTGAAAGCGACGTCAAGAAAGTCGCGAAGGACGCCATCAAATGGGCCAAAGATCAGGGCGCATCCGTCCTCATTTTTGATACCGCCGGTCGCCAGGAGATCGACGAAAAGCTGGTCGAAGAACTCAAGGGACTGCACAAGCTGGTCGATCCCAAAGAAACACTTCTCGTAGCCGATGCTGCAACCGGTCAGCAGGCAGTTTCCGTGGCCAGCCACTTTGATGATGCCGTGGGCATCAGTGGCATCATCCTAACCAAACTCGATGGTGATGCCCGTGGTGGCGCCGCGCTCTCCATGCGTGCCGCTACCGGCAAACCGATCAAATACGTCGGTGAGGGTGAAAAGCTCGATCAACTCGCCGAGTTTCATCCCAGCCGCATGGCAGACCGCATTCTCGGCATGGGTGACGTTGTCGGCATGGTCGAACAGGTTGCAGACAAACTCGATGAGAAGGACGCCATGCGTTCTATGGAGCGCATCCAGAAGGGCCAGTTTGATTTCAACGACTTCCTCGACCAAATGAAGATGCTCCAGAAGCTCGGCCCACTCGAGGGCCTGATGGGCATGATGCCCGGCTTCAGCAAGATCAAGAAACAGCTTCCCGGTGGTGCTTTGGACACCTCACGCCTCAAACGCACCGAAGCCATCGTGCTTTCCATGACACCTCTGGAACGCCGACGTCCCGAGATCATCAAGGGCAGTCGTCGCCAGCGCATCGCCGCGGGCTCAGGCACCAACCTGATGCAGGTCAATCAACTGATCAAACAGTTCGGCCAGATGCGCAAGATGATGAAGTCGCCCAAGCGCATGAAGCAGATGATGGGGCAGATGGGTGGCATGGGCGGCCTCGAAGACATGATGAAGGGCATGGGCGGCGGCAAGGGCCTCGGCGGCCCCGGCGGGAAGTTTCCTTTCTAAAGCCGATGGATCATCATCTTGCCTGAACCCATCTACATCTGCGGCGCCACTGCATCCGGCAAATCCGCCAAGGCCATCGAAATGGCCAAGGAACGAGATGGTGAAATCGTCAATGCCGACGCCTTCCAACTCTACCGCGGTCTCGAAATCATCACCGCCGCCCCCAGCCCGGAGGATCTGGCCCAAGTCACCCACCATCTCTACGGCGTTCTTGAGCCGACCGAACGAGTCGACGCCGGCCGCTACCGCGAAATGGCCCTACCGGTGATCGAGGAGATCCAATCGCGTGGCAAAACCCCCATCGTCACTGGCGGTTCCGGTCTTTATCTCAAGTTCCTGACCCACGGCCCAGCACCACTCCCGAAAGGAGACGATACCATGCGCACTGAGATGGAGGCCAAGAGTCTTGAGGACCTTGTCAGCCAACTACGTGAGCTGGATCCTGTCGAAGCGGAACGCACCGATCTCCAGAATCGCCGATTTGTGTCGCGAGCCTTGGAAATTTGCCTTCTGACCGGCGAGAAGGCCTCCACCCTTCGTGATCAATGGGAGAGCCAGACCGAGGCCATTTCCGACCAACTGCAGGGAATCTGGATCCAGCGACCTAGAGAGGAACTCCATCAGAGAATCGCTAAACGCACCCACTGGATGCTTGAAAACGGGGCCATTCAAGAGGTCGAGGCTACCCCCGAACTGTCCTCCACCTGCGAAAAAGCCATCGGCGTGGGAGAAATTCGCCGATATTTGGCCGGAGAGATCGACCAGAAGGCCTGCGAGGAGCTAATCAGCACGGCAACCCGCCAATATGCCAAGCGCCAGGAGACGTGGTTCAGGAGGGAGAAGTGGCTCCAGATCACAGCCTCTTAATCGGACCGAAACCGTACCGAAACCACTTGCGAGCCACCCGTTCCGAGAATACAAGGCTGCGCCTCCCCATGAAACGCCTGTCCCTGCTTCTATCCCTGCTATTGCTGTTGTTCGCCCCCCTCAGTCTTGCCGCCGGTGGCGGAAGCAAGAAGCAAGCTTACCCGGAACTCGACCAATACGCTCATTTCCCTAAACCGACCTCTGAATACGCGGAGGCTGAAAAGGATGCCGACGGAATTCTCGACATTCTCAAGGCTCGCGCTACCGCGGACCCCTTCAATCTGGCGGCCACCATCATTTTCTTCTGCGCGATCATTCACACCTTTCTGGCCAGCCAATTCCTCAAAATCAGCCACCGGCTCGAGCACGAACACGAGGAAAAGCTCAAGAAACATGGTATTAAAGACGACCTCCATCCCGATGGGGTTCCCGAAGTCTCCTTCAGGGCCACCCTCTTCCACTTCCTTGGCGAAATTGAAGCTGTCTTTGGTCTCTGGGTCATCGCTCTCGCCGGTGCCGCCACTTACTTCTACGGTTGGGATGACTTCACATACTACGTCGCCAAGGACCGCAACTTCACCGAGCCACTGTTCGTGGTCATCATCATGGCCGTTGCCTCCAGCAGACCGGTCTTGCGCTTCGCCGAGCGCATGATGTCCATCGCTGCCAACTTCGGCAAAGGATCCCCCACGGCTTGGTGGTTGAGCGTTCTCACCATTGCTCCCATCCTTGGCTCCTTCATCACCGAGCCCGCGGCCATGACCATCGCCGCCCTCCTGCTTGCCAAAAAGTTCTACCGCTACAACCCACCAGCCACCCTGGCCTATGGCACCCTCGGCCTGCTCTTCGTCAACATTTCGGTAGGCGGCACCCTCACTAACTTTGCTGCCCCGCCAGTACTGATGGTGGCCGGCCCGGAAAACTGGAACTGGAGCACCCCTTTCATGATCATGCACTTCGGCTGGAAGGCCGTGATCGGCATCTTCATCGCCACCGGCGCCTACTATCTCTACTTCCGCAAAGCTCTCTTCAAATTGTCGGATGCCTCAGACGGCCACGAAGACGGCTCGATCAACAGCAACAGCTGGCTGGAGCGCGAAAACCCCATTCCTGGTTGGGTGACGCTCGTCCATCTTTTCTTCCTCGCTTGGACGGTCATCAATGCCCACTACCCCGCCATGTTCATCGGCGGCTTTCTCTTCTATCTGGCCTTTAGCACCGCCACCCAGCACCACCAAAACCCAGTTTCACTCAGAACCCCTATTCTGGTCGGATTCTTCCTCGGCGGACTGATCATTCACGGCGGCTGTCAGGGCTGGTGGATTTCACCCATCATCACCTCGCTCGACGCCGGCCTGCTGATGTTCGGCTCGACCGTGCTGACAGCCTTCAACGACAACGCAGCCATTACTTACCTAGCTGCACAGGTGGAGGGCATTTCCGATGCCGCCAAACACGCCGTGGTTGCCGGTGCGGTGGTCGGTGGTGGCCTCACCGTCATTGCCAACGCTCCCAACCCCGCCGGTCAGAGCATCCTCTCCAAGTTCTTCAAGGATGGCATTTCGCCCCTGGGCCTGCTTCTGGGAGCTCTGGTACCCACCATCATCCTCTACGCCTGCTTCACCTTCCTTCCCATTCTGGACTCCAACTACAGTATGGAGGAGGATCCAAAACCGAAGCTTGAAGAGAAGGCGATGTTGGATCAGGCTTCAGAGTAATGTTCACAGGTCTCGTCGAAGCTGTTGGTCGGGTGGTTTCCCTCAAGGAGGAGGGCAAACAGGCCAAACTGACTCTCGATGTCACCTTTGCCAGTGAGCTCAAATTGGGCGATTCGGTGGCCATCAACGGCTGCTGCCTGACTGTCTCTAGCCTGGATGACGCCCACGTCACCTTCGACCTGCTGGCCCAAACACTTAAAGTCACCTCTCTCGGCGACCTCATCGAGGGCGACTTCGTGAACATGGAGCGCGCCGTGGGCGCCGGCGATCGTTTCGATGGCCACTTTGTCCAAGGCCACGTCGATGCCACCGGCAAGGTTCTCGACCTCTCTCAGGAAGGCCAGGACCACATCCTGACCATTTCCCTGCCCGATGAGATCAAACACCTTGTCGTCGACAAAGGCTCCATCTCTGTGGAAGGCATTTCCCTGACCATTGCCGAATTGGAGGAGAAGCGGATGACCTTCTGGATCACTCCACACACTTGGGAATACACGAACTTGGATTTCGCCAAGATCGGCAGCCGCGTGAACCTCGAGGCCGACCTCATCGCCAAGCATCTACTGCGCTTGGTGGAGACCAGGCAAGGTCTGCCGAAGTTTCCGAATATTGATTGAGGTTTAAGCCGCATCCAAAAACTCGGTCATTTAGGTGATCGCTGGATGTAATACAACAAGCAGCGCATTGCTTCACGCTCGCTCGCCGAATGCTCCTCATCAGCAAACCACTTTTTGACCTTCTTTTTCCCATCTTCAGGCATGAGTAAAGTGTCTATGAATGAATGCACCTGCTTGGTACTTTGTAGGGGCTGATTATTATTAAGCTTCTTGATCGCATTCTCCGGATACGGGCCCAGCTTTTTAAGCTCTCGAAGAATCATCTGAGTGAAATCTTCGCAACTTGGAGTTCCTGCATCCTTATCTCCCTCCTCCGGTAAACCAAGCATACCCCATAGCTCCTTGGCGGCAGGCTGGATTTTACCGTCTAAAAAGTGCTTTTCCTCGGCTGCATTTGAATGAATCACCAAACAAAGAAGTAAGACCAAAAATCTGAAGTAATTCATCATGTCTACCCCTATGAATGGCAGCATCCGTGCACTGTAACAATGCAGTATTCATACAAAAACCGGCGTCTCCACGTGGGAAACGCCGGTTTGTGAGTCTCGAAAGAATCAACTCTGGATCACTTCAGATCGAAGCGGTCGAGCATCATCACCTTGTTCCAAGCGGCGACGAAGTCGGCCTTAAACTTGGCTTCGCCGCCGGCCTCAGCGTAGACCTCGGCGAGGGCGCGGAGGATGGAGTTCGAGCCGAAGACCAGATCTACACGGGTGGCGGTCCACTTGTTCTCGCCACTGTCGCGGTCGACACCGGCAAAGGCGTTACCGCAGGGTGAGGCGGACTTCCATTCAACGCCCATATCGAGCAGGTTGACGAAGAAGTCGTTGCTGAGGGTGCCGGGCTTATCGGTCAGCACGCCATAGTCAGAACCGTCGAAGTTGGCACCGAGGGCACGCATACCACCCACCAAAGCAGTCATTTCGGGAGCAGTGAGGGTCAGCAGCTGAGCCTTGTCGATGAGGAGCGCTTCGGCAGGCACGGAGAATGCCCCACCGAGGTAGTTGCGGAAGCCGTCGGCGTAGGGCGTCATGGGCTCGAAGGACTCAGTATCGGTCTGTTCCTCGGAGGCATCCATGCGACCGGGCGTGAAGGGCACGCTGACGGAGTCGCCGGAGGCCTTCTCGATGGCAGCACAGCCACCCAGCACGATGAGGTCCGCTAGAGAGACCTGCTTGCCACCTTCAGCAGACGCATTGAATTCGCTCTGCATGCTCTCAAGGACTTCAAGCACGTGGGCCAGTTGCGAAGGATTGTTCGCTTCCCAGTCCTTCTGCGGAGCGAGGCGCACGCGGGCACCATTGGCACCACCCCGCTTGTCCGAACCACGGAAGCTAGCGGCGGAGGACCAAGCGGCTCCCACCAACTGCTGCACCGTCAGACCGCTCTCAAGAATCTTGCCCTTGAGGGCAGCGATATCGGCCTCATCGACCACAGGATGGTCGCAGGCGGGAATGGGATCCTGCCAAATGAGATCTTCCTCAGGCACTTCCGGCCCAAGGTAGCGAGTCTT
>CAZIPY010000382.1:0-19013 GCA_964541125.1 uncultured Luteolibacter sp.
ACTGTGGCCTGATCCGCATCGATGCCGCAGGTGGTGTCGAAGACTGGGCCAAGGACCCAGCCGGCAACACCAAGCTGATCGCCGACACTTTCCGTGAAGCCGGTAAGGTGGCCGCCGACAATGGTGAGCGCCTTGCCGCCGAAGGTGAAATCTGTTGGGGTGGCATGCACTCCTGGAAGGCAATGCTTGAGACCCTCGAGGCCGTTGGCATGCCCGAGACTGTCGGCTTCCAAGCTGACCTCGCCCACACCTACCTCTACCTCATGGGTTACTACGCCCCCGAAGCCGCCCTCCTCAAGGAAGGCTACAGCGACGAAGAATTCTGGGCCGCCTACGAAACCATGACCGACGCCCTGCGTCCATGGACCTTCGACTTCCACGTTGCCCAAAACGACGGCTCCGTGCACGGCACCGGTTCGCACGACAAGACCGGCCGCCACTGCCAGGCCAACGATCCCAACGGCAAGTTGGACATCGCCAAGTGCGCCACATACTGGCTCAAGGACGCCGAAGCTCGCGGCATGAAGCACATCTGTTGGGATGGCTGCATGTTCGACAACTCGGTCCTCGAAAGTGCCGACACATGGAACGAGGTGCTCAAGGCCATGATCGCAGTCGACGAGGCGATCTAAGGTTTCTGCAATCCTTCACAAACCCGCCACCCCTCTTTGGGATGGCGGGTTTTTTGTTGGGGATGAATTATGGCCCGATCCTCATGACAAACTTTGGGGCAGCTATGCCGACGGTGGCTGACCTTGTCCTCGATATGGGCTCGATTGCCAAAGTGAAGATTCAATCGACACAAGCTGAGCTGGCCAGTCCGCTCTCTTCACAAATATCGCAGCTCATCTGTATGTGGCAGGGATACTTCCAGCAGTTCAGTTGAGCGTCCTGCCCGTAGATCAACCGCTCCAGATGCTCAAGACCGTTGGACTTGAGTAAGATCAACTCATCAGCCATCGCTGTTTCTTGGAGCATGCGGCAAGCCTCAGCAGGCTCATCAAAGGCAAACAGTCGGTTCATATTCTCCGAAGATATCATCTTGCGAATATGCTTTGCCTTGATCCCTATAAAGATCACTCGGTCACAAAACTCCAGCGTGGCCCTCGCTGTCGCGCGGTACTTCGGGGAGTCCGAGCCACTGATGTCGGAAAACGCCCCGAATACGGCCGTTTTTCTCGGGGCGCGGGCATCTTTAAGCTGATCCAGAACTTTAGTGACTGTCCAGTAAGGCGCTTTGAAGGTGTCGTTTACAAACCAGATTCCATTGCCTGTCTGATGCAGTGACATGCGCCGATTCACAGCCTCGATGCCGTTTAATGACTGCGCACACTGCTTCAAATTAACCCCCGAGGCCAATGCAGCGGAAGTCGCGGCCAAAACCGATGTCACGGGCAGGTCGCCGAACAATCCGGTTTGCAATCGAACGCTTTCGTTCCGATAACTGATGGTCAAGGAAAGGCGATTCGGCCAATCTGCCTCAATGTCCGACGCTCGAACGTCGGCATTCTCGCCCAAGCCATAGGTAAGCACTCTGGCTTTCGTCCGCTTTGCCATTGCAAACACATGCGGGTCGTCTGCATTCAGCACCGCCGTACCACTCTCTGCCAGCGCCTCCACCAGAAGTCCCTTTTCTTCGGCCGTAGCTTCCAAGGTTCGAAAACTGGAGTAATGATCCCGACCAATAGTGGTAATCACCGCCACATCTGGGCGCAACAGATTCGCCATTTCTTTCATGTCACCCGGAGCACTGATTCCGACTTCCTGAACAAAAAAACGGAAATTGGCCTTGTGCCTTAAAATCCTCAGCACAATTCGAATCAAGGTGTTGCCGCTACCGACAACACACGGGGCATGATCTGAACAGATGTTTCCCAGAAAGCTGGTTGTGCTACTCTTCGCGCAACTGCCGGTGACACCCAGAACGGTTTTATTTCTCCACACCATCCGACGGATGATGTGGGCCCGCAGCAATCTCACGGTCCACAGAAAACGTCGCTTCCGCCTGATCTCCTTATCCTTCATTTTCTTGGCCGGTCAATCGATGATCATTAGTGAAGACACTTTCCCCATGAAATTCCATCCGATTCCTGACTGAGAACACAGGATCGACAATACTCTCAACACCTCATCGGTGAGATGTCGCTCTCAAGATCATCAGAATGCAAATTCCTTGCACCCGATCCACTCAAGCCTTCAGAAACTTCTTTTTCAGCGAATAGATGATGATGAAAATGGAAAGTGCCAACCACAGCAGGCCAGCACCCAGCAACATGACACTCTGAACGACGACCCCTGGCTTCAGGCATGAGGTTGAGGGCTCACCCGGCTTGTAGTAAACCTTCACCTTCTTTCCCACGGGAAACTCACTGAGGTCATCGGTGAACATGAGACTGCTGGTGCTCTCGATGCCTCCTTTGCCCATGCTTACGTCATTGTTTTGAAGAGATTCTCCATCAACCTTGTAGGAATAGACCACATGGAATCTGTACTTTCGTTCGCCGCTACTTCTTCTGGAGGTGACTTCTGATTTGGTGATGACACCTTCTGTATGAGGCCAAGTTTTACTCTCTCTAGCGTCTTGGTTATAGATGGGGTAAGCGACCAGGGTAAAAACCACCCCCATGATCGTGAGTATCACCGTGCCAATCACTCGGCTCATTGGTGTTGATTTTTCATGAAATATGCTCATTTGGATTCTTTGGCTCATGGCAAGTATCGATGGTCTTGCGATCAGCGACAAATCTGTTGAGTTTTCTCAACCCACATCATTTTGGTCACCCCCTTTATCCCTTGGGTCGGTGGGTTTTTGTTGGGGTAAAATAAAACCTCTGCATCAGCATCGTTCCCCTTTCCACAGCACCCTTAATCAGATAGGAGTAATGCTCAATGGTCTTTGCAACTCGCTAGACTCCAGGATCAGGACATGAAAAAGCGACTACTGTTCCTCGGGTTCTGCTTTCACCAAAAGACCGGCTCTGCTGACTTTATGGTGAAGCTTCTGTCGGAGCATTTTGAGATAACAGTTTGTCTCGCTGATCTCTATACCGATAACTCCTATGCAGACTTGGCAGAGCATGCCGGGGAGTATGACGTGTTGGTTTGTTGGCAGGTCATGCCGCCAGCCCACATCATCGACGCTCACTTGAAGTATCGGCACGGTGTTCTTTTTCCAATGGCTGATGCCTGTCCTACCATCAGCAAAGTTGAAAAGTGGCACCCTTATCGTCACTTCCAAATCATCTGTTTCTCAAAGCAACTCTGCTCAACGCTACAACGCGCGGGTTTCTGTGCATCACACTTTCAGTATTTCCCTCCACCCGGGACTTTTGAGGATTGGGGTGACCCAGAATCCGCATTTTTCTGGTTCCGTCGCAACGACATCAATGGCGAGATGGTTGCTGAAATGCTTGAGCACTTGCATGTCAGCAAGCTGGATATCGTCAACGAGCCGGATCCGGGCATGACATTGAGAAAGCCCTCACCGCAATCACCTCTCGAACTCAACTGCCACAACTGGTTTGATGACAAGGAGGGGCTGACCACAAAGATTTGCGAGTCCGCGATCTACGTTGCTCCCCGCAGCAAAGAGGGGATCGGCATGTCCTTTCTTGAGGCGATGGCGCTGGGCAGGTGTGTGATTGCTCCGGACTCCACAACGATGAACGAGTACATCAACCATGGTGTGAATGGCATCCTTTACGATCCCTCGAAGTCTGCCCCCATCAGTGGTCATGACATCCGAAAATTGCAGGAAAATGCGTTCGAGAGCGTGTTGACTGGCAGGAAAAGGTGGCTGGATAGCTGTGATGACCTGATCAACACAATGACGGAAACTCCGGTCACGTCTTCTCTGCGCATCACCTTGCGGATGGCTGTGCGCATGTTCAAAAATCCGCTGAAAACCACCAAAGCATTGCTCGGCTTGCCGCAGTAAGCGCAGAATCAGGCCGAGCTTATGGAGTCTGATCTCACCGCCGCCATCGTTTGCTCCAACGTGAGGAGCAAGATCAGCTACACATGTAAATGTATCGTTGGATATGACAACGGCCGTTTCGGCGAGATCCAGGTGGATAGTGATTCAACACATGGCAACCCATCCAAGTCATGAATCTGTATTTTATTTCAGATATCTTTCTCAGCAAACCTGCTGGCATCCATCGTTACGCGATGGAAATGATTCACCTGCTGCTGAAGGACGGAGATCACTGCGTGCGATTTGTGACAGTAGGTGAGGCTCCGATCGATGAGCTGGATCGCAAGTTGGCGCAACTGTTCGGTAGCTCAAAGAAGATTTACGACAGGCGTGTCATCGCTGGGATCGAATTCAACGGCAAGCTGCTGATGCGGTTCACGCTTTTGCACGAACGGTACAAGATGCGGATCAAGGAGGAAGGGAAGACTTGGCTCAAGCCCGTCCGCGAATTCTTCAAAATGTTGCGGCGCATTGAGGAATTTCTGCTGAGCCTGACCCACTTCAAATACGAGGGTGATCATCCGGTGCTTTTCTCCCCTTATCATGATGCGGGAACGCTGCTGAAATCGAAGAATAAGCCCTTCATGGTTCACGTCGTACACGACGTGATCCCTGTCATTGCCCCCAAATACTTTGAGTCCACCAAGGTCTTCGACCGAATCTTTAGCAGCCTTTCGAAGGCGGATCTCATCATCACGGTATCCGAAAGCACCAAACATGACCTCATCTCTCATCACCGGGACATAGATCCGGAATCGGTGCATGCGGTTCCCATCGCGGCATCGGAGTCATTCCAGCCGGTAAATGATCCCGACCTTCTGACGACGACTAAGCGGAAGTATGGCATTCCCCCTGAAAGCGATTACATCTTGAGCTTGTGCACCATGGAGCCTCGCAAGAACCACCTTCGACTACTGGAGGCTTGGGCAAAGGTGGTAGGTGACCTGAAGCTCAAGCAACCGAAGCTTGTGATCGCCGGTGATGCTGGCTGGGGCGTGGGCCTGCAGGGTGACATCCATGATGCGCTCGAGAAGACAGATTCGATCATCGCCACCGGCTATGTCGATGATGCAGACCTTCCCATTCTCTATTCGGGTTGCACCTTCAGCATCTATCCCAGCCTTTATGAAGGGTTTGGCCTTCCCGTTCTGGAAAGTATGAGATGCGGGCGCTTTTGTCTGACCTCGAATATCAGCTCGATGCCGGAAATCACAGGAGACGGGCTTCCTCTCGTGGATCCGCACGATGTTGACAGTATCGCAGACGGCATACTTAAGGTCGCTAATGATGATGAATTCCGCCAAGAGCTTGAATGCATCTCTATCGAGCGCTCAAAAATATTCAGTTGGAAGGCCAGTCATGAGAAAACTGTGAGCCTAATCCGCGAGAAGCTGAAGAGCTCATGAAGCCGACAGCAACTGTGCCTTCAGGCGGCAAACGTCAGCCGCAATGGTTCTTCGCGTGGCCAACCTGCGTTTGCGAGTGAATATGCTCCATAGGGCCGTGCAGAGAGAGGGTAGGGTCCATGGCAACACTTTCTGGTAAGGTTTCTCATTCAATTCGGATGCCAGCCAATCCAGTGCTTCCTGGCTGTAGGTCATGAGCTCATTCTTGGAGCGGATGCCGGTCTTCTCCATCGCATCGATATCTTCGTGAAAATCGATGTCATGGCGTTGCTGCAGCCAATCAATTTGATCCAAGTTTTTCATGATGGGATTCACTACCCAGTCTGGGTGGAATTTCAGCTTGCTGCCCTTGAGCTCATGCAACTTGTCGATCAGTAAGCGTGAGGCCGTGGCTCCACTGCGTCCTGTATCCGGTTCCCTCATGTAACGCCTGTGCGTGTAGAGTAGTGAGATCGCATTGCGAGACAGGCTCTGATTCTGAACTGTTACTTTTGATGCAGGCGGCCTGATGCCGAGTTGCTTGCAGAAATGCATGACCACATCCCCTTCGGGGAAAATCTTCGCATCGAACGGCCAGATATGAACATTCTCCCGCTCCACGAAATGGTCGAACTTTTCGAGCAGAAATCTGTATTTGGGAGAGAACACCCTGACATTGATCTTGGAGTCGAAGGTGTTTTTCAGGCGCTGCTGAAAAGAGGACTCCATATGAGACTTGGGATTTCGCACGTAACCGACCACTTCAATAAGGCTGAAATGGGGTTTGAGGAAATCCATCAAGGCAGCGATCGCTTCGGGCTTGAGAACTGACATTCCCTCAGCAGATATGATCATGTTCTTATTCGGATGACTGCGGAAATGGTGGAGTAGTTTTTCTCGGATGTCCGCACCCATGGACTGCAGCCGCTCTTCAGAATAATTTTCGACATTGAACGGGTCGGCCAGAGAGTGGTCTCCAGCGAAAGCATAAAACAAGGCCTGCCCGACATTTGGCTGGTCGGCGTGCGCATAATGGAAGCGCTCATCATCCATGTGTTTAAATAGAAACTCTTGGATGGTTGTGGAACCAGTCTTGGTCAGACCGATGTGCAGAATGCAGGTTCTAGAATTTCCGCTATCCATGATGGTTCGAGCCATAGCCGCAAAAGAGACAGATTAATCGAGAGAAATGGAATAGAATTTCTCCCAGATTGATTTCAAGTCCTTGTCGGCATGAGTGTGATACTGTTGACAAAGCAATCGCATGTCATCCGCATAGTATCGATAAAGCTCATCGTCATAAGTATCGTCATTAAAATACTTCCAGCGTTCGGAGCTCTGATATTCGAAATGATAATCGGCTTGTTTGCGCTCGGAGTCTGGGATGCCGAGAAAGGCAAGTAGGCCATCGAGCACCTCAGCGTGATTGGTTTCAAATTCCTCCTGGATAATGAAATGCACGAGATCCGGTTCATAAAACCGACTTTTAAGAATGTTTTTTCTGATGACTTTCCCCATCAGACCTTTGTCTAGGGCCGCCCCTACGAAATTGACGTGATCATGCATGATTGCCGAAAACTCAGGAGCTCTTTCAAAGCCTGGCGGCAGGGACTCATGCCCCTTATCGATCTGCTGCAAGCGATAGTTGTAGTAGGACTTGAGCCACCGAACTGGATTCCTGATGCACACGATTAGACGGGTTTTCGCTCTGAGCAGTCGGTTGATGTGCTTGGCATTGTAGATGGCCGAGGGGTTCTTGATCGCCACTCGATGACCCCCATCATGCAGATCCTGAATTTCAGAACGCCTGCCCTCCAACTCACGCATAACGACCTCTCCATCATCAAGTGTATGCATGGAATACTCTTTAAAAAGGTTGAGGATGAAGGTTGTCGCGCACTTCGGAAACCCAACACAGGCAAAATCCGGATAGTCGCCATCACTATTCCCAGGAGGAAGCATCATCCTCCCGAGATAGTCGCGGATCTTTTTGAACGGCGGCATGGCTGATTTGAGAGCTATCGGAAAACTCTCACTGAATAGAAAGCTTCCGTGGTTCATTGCGTCAACTTACTTTCACCCTTCCTGAATGGGTCCGCTGGAGGTATGATCTCCGAGGACAAATCAAATTCCTGACTTTTCAGCATCTCCATTGATGCATCCCCGAGTGCATCGCATCCATCTTGAAATTTCATCCAGGCCTGACACATGAGAGTTTCAGTAGTCATACCGCTGCCCGACCATCGAGGCATGGCTCAAGATGCCATTGATTGTTGGACTCGAAAGATCGATTTCGCGCCTGATGAATACGAGATCATCATCACCTCGGACGGCAGGGATGAAGCTTTGGAGAAATCAATCGCCTCATCGCTCCGAGTCCACGATCAATTCATTGTGGATGCGGGTAGCAACCTACTCAGACTCGTGAATGTTGGAGTCGAGGCGGCTTCATCCGAGCTCCTGTTCATTACTGAATCGCACTGTCTCCCCAAGAGCGATTGCTTAACCGAGCTGGCCAGGCATTTCGAGGGCTGTGATGATGTGATCGCCTGCTGCAGCAGTGACGGAATCAACCATTCGACCATTGCTGAACTGGAACAGCGGATATTTGAGGAAGACTTCAAGATACGCTGCCAGCCAGATTTCTGGAACAAAGTCACCATACGAGGGTTTGGAATGCTCCGCAGCGTCTTCATGAAGGAAAAAGGATTTCCGAGTCAGTTTGGGCACTTTGGAGAACCGGTTTTTGGCGCGCATCTTCACGCCAAGGGCTACAAGATGGGGTATGCCTCTAAAGTCATGGTATCTCATTACAATAACCCGACTTTGAAATACCTCATCCCCGCTCTCCAGGAATATGGCTCAAGCATGGTCAATTACTTCATCAATGGGAACTTGGATTACGCGGAAAGTTACTTTGAAGGCGATCTGCACCGCTACAAAACCATTCGCTCGGCACGCCTTCCAAAACTCTACTTCAGACGAAACAAGCTGCGCAGAAAAGTGCGCCGCTTCGGTTCAAAGCTATCCTCAATGGATTATGACAAGGACGCGATGTATGCTGACTACAAAGAACTCTGGTCGACTTGCATTCATCTTGGTGTCATCGAAGGAGTCATGCGATCCAAGTTAGGCTTTGGAATTAATCAAGCAACTTATGATTAAGCGGTTGTGGATTTACAAAGCATACCTGTTGAGGTGACTGCACGCACGACCACTAGAAGCTCGATGGTACCGTTATCTGGAATGAGGTGCTCAAGGCTATGATCGCCGTCGACGAGGCGGTCCGAAGTTTCTTCAATCCTGCACAACCCGCCTCCACCCATGGGCCGGCGTTTTCTGATGTAGGATCATCTTTTAGCATTTTTGGACCCGAGGTGTCGGGGTATCCTCGTCAGGTCGTGATCGCCGCCATCAGTAATGATTGTCTCTGATAAACATCGCTTCATTCTTACCTTGCCGCAGAAATGTGCGTCCGGGACGCTGCAGTTGAGGCTGGCTGAGGCGCGAGACCTTGAGCCCTATGGTGGCAGGGATTGGCATTGCAAAGAACTTCGTAGAACCTTCTCCAAGCATATTGCTGTGAGACACATCGTTCGCCTACGGGACTTCAAAAAACGCAGAGATTATTTCAGGGCATGCTTTGTCCGGAATCCATATGATAGAATCTATTCCTGGTTTCGCTGGATTGGTGTATCTTACGAGAAAAGAGTAAATAGTGGCCGCGTCGATAAGGCTCGCGAAAAAGTCGAGAGGGGCGAAGATCCAGATGGAGTCTACGAAAACTTTCTATCCGGAACCTCGCGAATCAAGGCTGACCTCGAAGGCTGTCAGGGAGACTTCAACCGTTACCTTGAATTGCCGACTAGGAAGTTCGAACTCAATTCGGCGTTTACCCACCATAAGCGAAAGTTATGGGTCGATTTTATCGGTCGGGTTGAATCCTTTGAAGAGGATTACGAGAGTTTCTGCCGTAGAGTGGATGTGGAAATTGGTAGTCGGCAGAATGACGCGAAAAGCGGTAATCCCGACATGCTCCCAAAACCCATCCCTGAGACCTTGGAAGAGCATCGCTACCTGAAACACTATCAAAGATCCTCAATTGATTTGGTCAACGAGATGATGGCCCAGGATTTCGAGTTGCTGGGGTATCGGGTCATGTAAACTCTGCCTCCAAGTCTCTCTCGCCAGAATTCAATTACCCCGATTCAATGTCATCTGCTCGATCCAAATTCATGACCGCAAAACGATTCCTCATTCCATTGTTGTTCCTTTTGCTGGGACAATTTCTCCGGGCAGAGCCTGCCAAGCCCAACATCATTCTCTTGATGGGGGATGACCATGGCTGGGAAGAGGTAGGTTATAATGGCCACCCATACGTCAAAACACCCTTTCTCGATGAGATGGCCAAAAGCGGCCTGCGTTTGGATAACTTTTATGCGCAGCCCAGCTGCTCGCCTACCCGTGGCAGTTTTCTGACCGGGCGGCACCCGAATCGCTACGGCATCTTTCGTCCCGGATATTCGATCCGTCCTGAGGAAGTCACCATGGGTCACCTGCTCAAGAAGGCGGGTTATGCCACGGCCCACTTCGGCAAGTGGCACGTCGGTCCGGTGAAGAAATCTTCACCGACCAACCCAGGTGCCATGGGTTTCGATCACTGGCTGTCGCATGACAACTTCTTCGAAATGGATCCGGTATTTTCGCTGAATGGCGGGCCGCCAAAAAAGTTCTACGGCGAAAGCTCGGAAATCATCGTCGACGAAGCGATCAGCTACATCAAACAGCAGCAGAAATCGGAGGAGGACTCGAAGAAACCCTTTCTGTTGGTTATCTGGTATGGCTCACCTCACGAGCCCTACAGCGGACTCGAAACAGACCTAGCTCTCTATCGTGACTTGCCGGAGAAGTATGCAGATATTGAAGTCCGCCTGACCTCCAACGAAACCGGCAAGCGAGTCAGTCGCCCGCAGCGTGAGGTGTTGATCGAGCGCTATGCAGAGATCACCGCGATGGACCGGTCCATCGGCAAATTACGCAACGCGCTCAAGACACTTGGGATCAAAGACAACACTTTGCTGTGGTATTGCGGTGACAATGGCGTCCCTCCGAGTGGACTAATCGAATCCCGATTTCGTGGTCTGAAGGGAAAGGTCTACGAGAACGGTATCCGAGTTCCCGGTGTAATTGAATGGCCTGCGGGCATCCTGAAGCCGGCAACATCAAACGTCAGCTCGGTGACCTCTGACATGCTACCCACTTTGTGTGCACTGGCCGGTGCTGAGCTACCCACTGTCCCTCTAGATGGCATTGATCTCGTGCCGTTGATGAAAGGGGAAATGAGGCAGAGGCCGAAGCCCCTCGCGTTCTGGAATTTTCCACTCAAAGGCTACCAACCCGGAGAGCCCTACATCGACCCCAAGCTGCAGCAAGGCACCACGCCTTTGGTGAAGCAGATGGGTGGCATCTTCACCCGTAACTTCAGGAACAATCATCATCCAAAGATTGAAGAGCGCGATTATGGTGGCGACCGAGCGATCATCTCAGGCGACTACAAGTTGGTCATCGACGGTGATGAGGATACAGGGGTCGAACTCTTTGACCTGAGTAAGGATCCTGCTGAGGAACACAACCTTGCCGAGAGTCAGCCAGAGACGGTAAAGAAGCTTCAGAGGGAAATGCGAGACTGGCAAAGCTCCGTGCTCAACAGTCTGACGGGAGCGGATTACAAGTAGGCTGCCGCGTCGACTGCTGCACTTCGGCGCCTTTTATGGCGCTGGCTCCTTTCAAATTTACTCATACGCCATGTTCAAGTCTTCGTGATTGCTCAGAATGGCTTTCTGAAAGTATGCTCGCCGGGGTGGGGAAGACGCAATCTTGGAGCCCAATGAAGAAGAGATTCATTCGTATATTGATTTGGTTTGGAGTCCTTTTGACGCTCGGATTCGGCCTGCTGGTGATTCTCATCATGTATCCACCGCTTCCCGAGCCCCCAGAGCGGGATCCTTCCAAAGTTTGGAAGCCAGCACCCATGCCTCCGGTGTTTCGCTGCGTGCTTGATGAAGAGCCCCGTATGCTTGTGCTTCAGCTATTGCCCAACCTGTGGGCTGCCTACCGGACTGATCACCTTGCCTTGAGGAGAGTGTGGCGTGACGGGGTGCGGTTGAGAGGTGCGGCCTACAACCGACAGCATGGGCCCCAGCCCATCTCCACAGGTCCAGCCTACCTGCATACATCAGCCATGAATCCTTGGTCACTGGTGGATTCCCAAGGTATTAGAGAAGCGGTATTTCAGTATCGTGGCCATATCCGGAATGACAACAAGACGACCCTCATGCTTGAGGTGCGGCGGCCGGATCAGAGCGTATTGACGATCCATGAGACACCTGAGGTCGTCTTTCATGAGTCGGGCACACTCGGTTTCAAGCGCACTTTCTCGGTTGAAGGTGCCCGGCCAGATGAGCAAGTCCGCTTGGCAGTGAATCTGACCTCGCTCGAGGCACCTCAGGCCTACACCACCAATGGTGGATTGGAGATGGCCAAAACTTCAGATCAGGCAACTCTTACTCTCTCAAGCCAATCACCCACTCATTGGACCATTTGGCTGGGACTTCCAGAAATTGCACATCACCGCGGCAGTGACGCTGAAATGAGTCGAGGCTTTGAATATATGACGGCCAGTGACTGCTTCTCTTGTCACAATGTCAATGACCGGACTGTCGGGCCATCTTTCATTGAGATTGCTGAGACTTACCAAAACCAGCCGGACGCTGTCCCCCTCCTGGCCGATCGGATCATATCCGGGTCCGCCGGAGTTTGGGGAGATGCGCAAATGAATCCACATCCGGATCTGGATCCCGCGCATGCAGAGGAAATGGTCCGTGATATCATCAGATTGGCTAGCAAAGAGACCGATTTCAAGGATGCCAGCATGACCGCTTCCTTGATTCAGAAAGTAAGACGTTCGTTGTATTTATGGAAAACGTACTTCATCAGCAGTCGGCGTGAGTCTGAAGGGCGGCCGGGTGATTTGTTGCCACTGAAAAAGCTCCATCCCTCATTTGATCTGGTGAAAATTCGCGACGATTCCTTCAGGCCGCGAGTCGGAGCCTTGGGTCGATTCCCAGATGGGCGGATCGTGCTAAGCACATGGGATAATCGGGGCTCGGTCTTTCTGCTAGATCCGCCAGACGCTGAGGGGGAAACGGTCATGCGGGTGGAGGAAATCGCCTCAGGGTTGGCAGAGCCTCTAGGTATTGAAATTGTTGATGGAGTCATCTACGTACTGCAAAAGCAGGAACTCACTCGCCTTGTGGATGAGGATAGTGATGGAAAAATCGATCGCTACGAGGTCGTTTGCAACGACTGGCCGGTCAGCGACAACTTCCATGAATTCAGTTTTGGACTGTTGCATCGAGATGGTCATTTCTATGCCTCTCTCGGCACGGCGGTGGCCGAGGGGGGAGCCAGCAGCAAGAATCAGAAGGAGGGGCGCGGTAGTTTGATCCAGATCGATCCCGTCACGGGAATATCGAAGATTATGGCCAATGGTTTGAGGACTCCCAACGGCCTTGGGCTAGGGGTCGATGAAGAACTCTTTGTGACTGACAATGAAGGTGCTTGGTTGCCTGCCAATAAACTCATCCATTTGGGGGAGGGAGATTTCTACGGCTTCCGGGGAGTCGACCCAAAGGGGACCCGGGATCTCCATGTTACCAAGGCCGCGCTGCTTCTGCCGCGTGATGAAATTTCAAACTCGCCGTCTGAGCCGGCCAGCTTGGATGTGGGTCCATATCAGGGGCAGATGATCATCGGTGATGCCACCTACGGTGGGCTGATGCGGGTTTTTCTGGAGAAGGTCGGTGGTGAATATCAAGGTGCGGCCTTCCGCTTTTCTCAGGGTTTTGAGGCCGGAATCAATCGCCTGCTATGGAGTGATGAACAGAGCCTGATACTGGGCGGCATCGGGGGCGGTGGAGGTAATTGGTCCCAAGTCGGAAAGCTCACCTATGGGTTGCAGATGATGACGTTCAACGGGAATTCTACCTTCGAAATTCTCTCCATGAGAGCTCGGCCTAATGGTTTTGAATTGGAATTCACGGAGCCTCTTGCCAAGGGGTCTGGAGAGTCTCCATCCGATTACCTGATGAAGGATTGGCATTATGTGGCGACGGAGGAGTACGGTGGCGATAAGATGGATGTCCGCTCACTTGATGTTCGCCGGGTTGAGCTTTCTGATGACCGACTCAAAGTCATTCTTCGGGTTGATGGCCTCAAAGCGGATCGCTTGGTACATTTGCGTCTGGTTGACGACGCCTTTAAAAGTCGTAACGAGAGGTTATTGTGGACCACCGAGGCATGGTACACCCTCAACAGGATACCGGCTCGCTGAGCCGGCTGGTGTGTGACCAGTATGCCGGTCTGCTCTGGCAAAGCCAGTAATGGAGGGGGTTCTTGTCCAGGATCAAGGCCTTTGCTTCGCCGTGCGAATACCACGTCTTGATCTGTTGATAATCATGGTGTTGACCGTGCATATCGGATTGTATTCAGGAGCTAATTGGTAGTTGCGCAAGTCATGGCCGGAAAATCTGAACGCAGAAAACACAGATTACGACAGTTTGTCCGGCGGCTTCGCTGCCACGCCAAGCGCCGCCGGCTCAAGCAATTGACGGTGATGGCGATCACAGGTAGTTGCGGCAAAACGACGACGACCTCGTTTCTTGGCCGAATCATGTCGGATGCGGATTCCTGCTATATTGGCATTCACGACAACGATGAAAATTCGGTCATGCGCAGTGTTTCCATAGTGAAGCCAACTGACCGTTTTTTGGTTCAGGAGGTGTCTGGCCATCGGCCCGGCTACCTTCGAAAGGTGCTGTCGCTCCTGAAGCCACACATTGGAATCGTTACAGCGGTGGGTCAGGATCATTACCGGACTTTTCGTTCGCTAGAAAAAACGGCGCAAGAAAAAGGAACGATGGTGGAGCTCTTGCCGATAAACGGTGTGGCGATATTGAATGCGGACGATCCGCATGTAGCCGCCATGGTCTCACGCACGAAGGCACGTGTGATCACCTACGGCACTGTTGAGGGGGCCGATGTGCGTGCCACAGATATTCACGCGGACTGGCCGGAGCGCCTATCCATGACCGTCACCTATGGCGGTGAGAGCGTGCGTATCGAAACTGATTTGTTCAGTGATCTGCTCACTTCGCCCCTGTTGGCGGCGATTGCTGGGGCCCTGGCTGTGGGTGTGAGTTTGAAGCAGTGTGCTGAGTCTCTGAAAGGTGTTGAAACCTTCCCGAGGCGCATGTCCATTCATCCGTCCCCGCAGGGAATCTGGTTTATTAATGATGCCGGTAAGGCTCCATACTGGAGTGTACTTAAAGCGATTGCGCTGTTTGCCAATGTGTCGGCACCTCGAACAACCATGATCTTCGGCACGTTTTCCGATGTCCCTGGGGTCGATTCAAGTAAGTATCGCCAAGTTGCGCGGGATGCGTTGGAGATTGCGGACCGGGTGTTATTTGTCGGGCCAAATGCAAAGTATATTCGTAAACGAATGACTCCCGAAAACGAGGGTCGCTTGCTGGTGATGGACTCGCTGGCAGACACGATCCGATGCCTCGGCCAGGATGCGGTTCCGGATGAAGTGGTATACATCAAGTCCGGAAACCGGGAGCACTTGGAACGTCTGATTTATGGGAGATCTTTTGAGCTGAATTGCTGGAAAACGAAATGCGCAAAGGTGATGAGTTGCCATCAGTGTGAAGAAAGTGGGATGATCAGTTGTGAGTGAGACTCATCAGAAAAATTTGAATGGCCTCTTGCATCAGGCTGCGCGTCGGCAGCGTGTTTTTTCAAGGCTTGTTCGGCGCAATCTGGCTCGTTTGTGGCGCCGATATTTCGGTCGGAAGATTCCGCTGGCGATGGTGACTGGAACCAAGGGTAAGACCACGACGGTTCGCATGTTGGCGCATATTCTAACGGTGGCTGGGCATCGGGTTGGTTTCACATCCACGGACGGCGTGGTGATCGATGGTGAGTGCCTCGAATACAGGGATTCCGCCTGCTATGACGATGCGGCTACGGTGTATTGGGACAAAAACGTCACCGCTGCGGTACTGGAGGCCGCTCGTGGTGGATTGATACAGAAGGGTCCATACGTGGACCGATGCCATGCTGGAGTATTGCTCAACGTGGGGCGTGAACACATCGGCACCGACGGCATTGAAACTGTTGAGCAGATGGCGCAGGTGAAGCGGCAGGTGGTCGATGCTGCGAGAGATGTTGTCGTATTGAATGCGGACGATGAGCACTGCGTCCGTCTGCTGCCCGAGTATCCAGTGAAGCGAGTTGTTTTGTTCTCGCTACAGGAGGACAACTCAGTTGCAACAAGACACCTCGAAGCGGGTGGGGCCGTTCTCAAGCGCACAAGATCTTCTGGGCAGGACAGAATCGTGCGATGTGAGGGGAAGTCTGTTGAAACGCTTGTTCCCATCGACCAGCTGCCCGCCTGCCGGAACGGTCTATTTCCCCAGAATATTGCCAATGCCATGGCGGCTGCCGCCCTCGCGGAGGGTTTGTCTGTGTCCCGTGAGGACGTCCGGAAAGGGCTGAAGACATTCTCCAATTCGGTCGAGCAAGCACCCGGAAAGCTCAATTTCATGGAGGGTTACTCCCAAACCATCATCATTGATAATGCAGGCCAGCCCCCGGCGTGCGAGGCCTTGGTGAAAAGCCTGAACAACCTGCAGGTACCTGGAAAACGCATCTGCATTCTGCAAAGCGTCGGAAACCGACCCGAATGGCATTTTGATGAAATGACCGCAGCGATGGCCGACTGCTTCGATCATTTTATTTGTTATGAACTGGAAGAATACCGGCGAGGCAGAGAGCCGGGAGAAATTGCCGGTTTGCTGCGGTCCGGTCTCATCAAGGCAGGTGTTTCTGAGGGCAGCATCGAATTGGCGGATGGCTACGAAGAGGCAAGCCGCAAGCTCTCTCAGGAAGCTGCCGAGGGAGATCTACTGGTCATTCTGATTGCAGCCATGCATGACTATTTGCCGGTGTTTGAAGAGGTCTTTTCTTCGCACAGAAAGCCATGAACTTCTGACCGCATTTTGCCTGATGGCTCCGCAAATAAAGAAAAAACACTCAGCACTTTGGGCATCCCGCATTGTCCGAGCGACCTTGACTCGTAGAGTGATCTGTCGGGGCATCCAGGTGGTAGCGATCACCGGAAGTTGTGGTAAAACGGGGACCACCCGGTTTCTCGGGAAGATCCTTTCGGATGTGGACTCTTGTTTTGTCGGCATTGATGCTAATGGGGAACACGGCGTGATTCGTAATATGACAAAGCTGCGTCGCGGCTGTCGCTTTTATGTCCAGGAAGTGGGTATTTCCGGAGTGGGCCGGATGGCAAGACGTGCAAAACTTCTTCGCCCAGATATATCGGTGATCACGACCATCGGGCAGGATCATCACAAAAGTTTCCGCACCTTGGAGGCAACGGCTCAGGAAAAGGGGGTATTGGTTGAGGCCTTGTCCAAGACGGGTGTGGCGGTGCTGAATGCGGACGACCCTCATGTGCTGCCCATGGCAGAGCGGACAAGTGCCTCGATCTTGACCTATGGTGTTGGGGAAGATGCGGCTGTCAGGGCAAGTGATATTCGGGCAGACTGGCCAAACCGCCTATCGCTGACGATCTCCTATCAAGATGCGAGTGTTCGCGTGCAGACCGGCTTATTTGGAAGTTTGCAGGTCACCTCCATTCTGGCCGCGACCGCGGCTGCCTTGGCCTCCGGGATTGATTTGAAGCAGTGCGCGAAGTCGCTCAACGGGATCGAGGCATACAACCGGCGCATGTCATTGCATCGTGCTGGTAATGGGGTCTGGTTCGTCAACGACACATTCAAGGCGCCGTATTGGACGGTGGAGAAGGTGCTGGCTCAACTCAATGATGTCAAAGCTCCCAGGATCACAGCCGTCCTAGGGACGTATTCCGACATCAAAGGATCGGGTTCTCCAAAATACCGCGCTATGGCGCGGGTTGCGCTTGAGTGCTGTGACCGTGTGATCTGTGTCGGAAATAAGGCCAAATATGTGCGCAAGATGATGTCTTTGGAGAACGAAGGACGCTTGTTTGTCTTTGATAAGCCTGAGGAGGCGCTTCGATTGATCAAGGAGAGCGCCATGGAGGATGAACTGGTCCTCATTAAATCAAACGGCCTCGAGCATCTCGAGCGTTTGATCCATGGCCAGGACGCTCAGTTGAAGTGCTGGATATGCCCATGTCGCAAGAGCTGCGATTGCATCAACTGTGAGCAAAGCGGGTTGGCCGAAGTGACTATTGGTTATTAGGCCGCTCCGTGATTATATCTTTCTCTTGTCCATTTTGGAGGCGAGGGAGAAGCTTTCGTATTAGACGACCTTGAGATGGGCTAGGCCGCGTCTTGCGATGATGCTGTTATAGAGGGCGATGTCTTTGCGGTTTTTTTCCACTACCAGCTCGACTTGACTGTCACTCAGTGGGGAAAGAGATTTCTTGAATTCAGATATGTCATTGTTGTGAGCGACTTCTTGTTTCGGCGGCATGCCCAGAAGTTCCCCAAGCCTCCTCATGTCTGCCTCCATGTTTTCGATGACGCCGATGAACGAAAAGTCGTCAAACGAGGAGCCTTTTAGGTAGCGTGTCATGACGTTGCACGCTTTCGGTGTTTTCAGGAAATTCTCGATCGTGCGGGATTGCGCTTCCTCCAGACTGATGTGGCCATTGCGGCATTGCATGTAAAGCATGTAGTAATGGGAAGAAATGCAGCGGGTAATCGGGTTTCGAACCCAGGTCAGGAAGTGAACTCCATCTTGTTTGAGAAACTTGAAATCCCTGTAGGTTGAGTGGCCATGGATGACTTTGACTTCTGGTGTGAGAATGTCGTCGATATGCTTGAGTCTCCTGTGAGAGGGTCCATTGTTAGAAACGATGGCGAGTGCATTTTTGCCCCTGTATTCTTTGAGAAAAGAGCGAATTGAAGTGCCGGCTGTTTTAGGGATGTGGACGAAAACCGCATCGAGCTGGGAATTTGTCAGAGCCTTCTTTTTCGCTCTTCTGGATGGCTTTGGGGGCCGTGAAAAAAGGCGACGTGATTTCGCAGCGATGCGGGAGACGAGCGATTTTAGAGTCACGACGTTAAAGAGGGCGGCTGTTGGAATGGTGTTGTTGTGATGAGGTATACGGAACCCTTGTGGATTCGTCAAACGCGCTGCCTACTCATGACCACCGAGTTGTGGCAGGCCAAAATATTTTATTTCCCCTCTTGCTTCAGGGTCAGTCGCACGAGTGCCAGTCCTCCGGCTGGACGCCATAGATGGGGAATCCAGGCCGATTGTCGATGAGCGTGCCAATCGGATAGTCGGGGTAATGCGGTAGCTCTACCGCGACGCTGGCCGCTATTTTGCAGCGCCTTCAGCGCCTGCGTCTAAGCAGACCGAGGGTGGCACCGATCATAGCGAGAATGGCACCACTGGGTTCGGGAACGACCCCAACATTGATGGCTGCACCCGTGTCCTCATAGGCCCACTCGTGGAGGATGCCCGTGCCAGTGCCGTCCTGAAAAGTCACGCGCGCCCAGCCGTAGACCGTCGCGTCGCCG
>CAZIPY010000383.1:0-22144 GCA_964541125.1 uncultured Luteolibacter sp.
AGGGGATTTCTCCGAGTCATCTCTGCGGGGGCTCTGCTGCCAGAAAGGAGGGATTGATCTCGCTCCGCTCGATCCGCGCAGGAAGCGGCCCCCGCCGGGGCCGATTTGATGGATTTATCGGTTCGCTTCGCTCTCCAACCCTTCGGTCGTTCAAACCCAGCATTCACCCATGGTTCATGAAGGGAGTGCCTCCCTCCATGAACGCCATCACCCCTACCCAGACAAGCTGGGCAGGGGTGATGGCGGACAGGGAGGGATTCGAACCCTCGGTACGGTTTCCCGCACACACGCTTTCCAGGCGAGCCCATTCGACCACTCTGGCACCTGTCCGTGGAGGGCGGACGCTAGGGAGCCTGAGGAGCGAGATCAACCCTTTTTTGGGCACGTCCACATTCAACAAGACTGGAGGCAACGACCGAAGGGCTGCTGAGCGTAGCGAATCAGCAATTTACCTAATCATGGCCGGAGGGCCATGCATTCCTCGTGGAGTGAACGGAGTGAGCTCAACACTTTTTTAATATGCCAATAGCCAGCTAAACCGGATTCAACGACCGAAGGGCCGATGAGCGCAGCGAAACGGCAAATCCTTATCCCCATGGCCGGCGGGCCATGCTCACCTCGTGGATCGATCCGCCTAAGGCGGAGAGCGAGATCAACCCCTTTTTTTGGGGGAACTGTTCCGAGAGCTCCTATTGTCCCTTCAGCGTGAAGCTGTGGATGCTGACGCCGCCGTGTTGCGGACCGCTGTGCTGCCAGTAGGTCTTGGCATAGCCTTCGGGCACATGGCGGGTGAAGCTGAGGGTGTTCTTCCCTGCCTTGAGATTCACCTGGATCGGCTGGCTGTCCTTCCAGGCGCCAAGGGTAAAGGGGAGGGGCATGTCGATGACCTCGCTCATGCCGTTGACCTTGAACTGGAGGGATTGGTTCCTGTTGATGGCCGATGGTTTTGGTGCGGGTGCGATGCATTGGCAGATTCTTCAGAACGGTAGGCTGCGTCTCGGGGTGAACCATAATGACCGCTATCTGAAAAACTACGACAGCCCCACATTGATCCAGCCCGAAAGCCATGGACGCTGGATTCATTTGGCCACGGTGGTGGATTCGGAAGCCAAAAAGGTGTTTCATTACGTGAATGGTAAACAAGTTGCCGCTGTGGATGGCCCTAGATTCCATTCCTTGCGCATTGGCTCCGCTTGCATCGGGAATTGGTCCAATCCCATTGATTCAACGCCGATCCGCAATTTCAATGGCCTGATTGACGAGTTGACGGTCCACCGCCGCCCCATGAGTCATGATGAAATCGTTCAACTTCATGAATATGGATCCCCTGACGATCAGGCGACAAACGTCCCTTGAGCCTGGGTTCAGTAATGGAGAGAGAATGAAATGCACCGGCATAGTGCGCCCCATCAAAGGGGGAAGAGTATATTTCCATCTTTCTGGCATGCTCTTGGATGGAGTGGTTCTCTAGTCGAGTGAACGTCCTCCGGTCCCTCACTCTACTCCTTGTTTTTTGTTCTCTGGCTAATGCTCTCGAGCTCAGCCCGCTCTATGGAAATGGAGCGGTTCTTCAGCGTGATATGCACGTGCCCGTCTGGGGTTGGGCGGAAGAGGGGAGTAAAGTCACCGTTGAGTTTGCTGGCCAGAAGGTGGAAGGAGTTGCGGGTAAGGAGGGTCGCTGGGAGGCTAAGCTGGCCCCTCTGAAGCTGAACAAACAGCCGCAGGTATTGAAGGTGTCATCAGGAGATAAGGCGATCACCCGCAACAACCTTCTCGTTGGTGACGTCTGGATCTGCAGTGGGCAATCGAACATGGAAATGAGTTTCAGTGGGAAGCTCTTCCGTTCGGATCTACCTGCTACGATCAAACCGGATGAGTATGGCATGATTCGTCACTTCAAGGTTCTTCCAGTCACCTCTAAGAACAATCCCAAGGATGTATTCACACATGCGCAAGCACGGTTTCACTCGAAGGCAAGCTGGGAGATCACCAGCAGCACCACCTATCAGGATTTTAGTGCTGTTGGGTTTTTCTTTGCTCAGCAATTGGTCGACGCCCATGATGTGCCCATCGGCCTGCTCAATCTCACTAGGGGGAATACACGCATCGATTCCTTTATGACTGAGGCGAGTGCGGATTATATCGAGGAGCAGGTTCCCAAGTCAAAGCTGAGAGGTATTTTCAAAACCGAGGTTCCTTTTGCAGTCTATAATTCACAAGTCAGCCCTGCAGTGGGTTTCCCTGTTAAAGGCGCCATCTGGTATCAGGGAGAAGCCAATGCCAAAGAGGCCGATATTTACCACTGGAAACTGGAGGCCCTGATTCGGGGTTGGCGGGATTCTTGGGCGCAGGGTGATTTCCCATTCTATTTCGTGCAACTGCCGAGCTATGACACGACTCAAGATTGGGCCGGATTCCGGGCAGGGCAGCAAAAGGCGTTGAGGGTCAAAGAATCAGGCATGGCGGTGACCACTGATGTGGGTGACGCGATGAATTCGTTCCCCATGGGTCTGCATCCACAGAACAAGTTTGAAGTGGGAAAACGCCTGTCACTCTGGGCCCGAGCCAAGGATTATGGAGAAGCCGGTCTAGTTCATTCCGGTCCCTTGTTTCGTGACGCAGAATTCTCGGGCAGTGCAGTGACCATTTCCTTCGATCATGTGGGAAGTGGGCTGCAAATCGCTCGAAAAGCGTCTTCCTTTAGCATCGAAGCGCCGAAACCCATGAAGAAACTTGTTGGGTTTGAATTAGCTGGTTCCGACAAGGTCTGGCATCTGGCCGATGCCAAGATTGAGGGTCAGACTGTGGTGCTGACGTCGGCATCCGTGAAAAATCCCAAGCAGGCCCGCTTCAATTGGGCGAGTAACACTGAGGCTTATCTCGCGACCTACGGCGATTATGTGGCGACCCCCAACGCTGCGCACCGAAAGCAGCAATTCAGGAAAATCGATTTCATTCCGGATGCCGGAACTCTCTATAACAAGGAGGGGTTGCCGGCTGCTCCATTCACGACCGCTGCTCAATGACCTCCCCGTGGAGGTCCCATGGTCTCGTTGGGCAGGAACTCGGCATTCACAAAGACCTGATCCATGTCGGTGCGTCCTTTGGCGACGTGGTTCGCCCATTTGAGGATGCGTAGAGTCAGAGCATGATGATCCCAGTTTACGTGGGACACCATGGGTTGGCACCATTTGAACTGGGGATGAGGATCAGTGCTGATGATGGAGACATCCTCGGGAATGCGGATGCCGCGTTTGAGCAGGTGGATGCAGGTGGGGAAGAACAACACCACGTCAGTCACAAAGATGGCAGTGGGCGGTGTCAGTTTGAATAGGGAATCCAGTGTTTGGTGTAGTCCGTCGGGGGAGCTCTCCCAGATGGGGAGGTTGTAGCTGCTGGTTTGAACGCCGCGGGCTTCCAACTGCTCGAGGAAGTTCTGATACATCTGACCCGGGGTGGGGGTCAGGTCGGTTTCCTGAGAGATCATCACGATGCGCTTGTGGCCAAGGTCGAGAAGCTGATCGGTGGCGCTCGCGATGGCTGGCAGCATGGAGGCTCCGCTGGCAGCCATGGGTAGACCGATGAAGCGCCCGTGCATGGCCATGGACGGGAAGGGCTGAGTGGCGAACCATTCGAGGATGTCTCTGGATCCCGATTGGATAATCCAAGCATCGGCCTCGTGCTTATTGATCGCGCGTTTGATCTTCTGAATATCCCAATTCAGTTCCTTTTGGCTCTTGTCGGCCAGAAAGCAGCTATGACCCGCATTGCTCAGACTGTGGCGTAGCTCGATGATCTGGTGGAATTCGGTGTCTTCGGGTTCGTAAATCAGTATACCGATGCGGAGGGAGGGAGCTCTGCCTCGCTTGGGTGGGGTGATGAGACGGGGTTTTCCAGCTCCTTGGCTTTTCACAAATCCTTGATTTTCAAGGAGCGAGATGGCGGCGTCGATGGTCTTGTGGTTGACGCCCAACTGTTCGGCAAGGCGTTTGGCCCCCGGCATATCGCCGCTGAGTGTGCCACGAGCAATTTCCTCTGCCAGATGAGTAGCCACCTGCTCGGCAATGGAGGTCAGTTTGAGGGGTTTCATGGCAGGGGGTGCCACGAATGCAACATCTAGTGCTGTCTAGGTCAACCTCTCCATTTACTGGGGTGGTTGTCATGTGTTCCTGAATTGAGATATGCAATATCAAGGCCGATGATGTTTCAATTACCATACAAATGAAACTGCATCGTGCCCTCCTGACCTCAGCTGCTATTCTTGCAGCCAGCTCTCTAGCAAACGCTACGATCACATTTGTCGATTCAAGCTTCGAGAATGGGGGGGGGCTTACTTTAGGTGGCCCCAATTACGTGAATGACGTCGATGGCTTCAATAAATTCGGCGTAATCTCAGGCCATAGTGCAAACATTTGGAATGTGAAGAACCTGACTACAGGAACAGATGGTTTGCTGGAAACAAGCACTTCCTATCGTGGAGCTGCTTCTCCCACTCCAGTCACCGTTGCTGGCGTTACTGGCAACCAGTTTTTCTCTGCGGGAAGAAGTAGCCGACAACAACGTGGACTCATGCAATACACCGATCTAGGCGTTGGAAATGAGATCAGCGGTGTGTTTGATGTGAGCATCGACTACTGGTCGTTCAGTGCAGGTGATGCCTCGACCGTAGGCGCCAGCGCTCCTACTCGCATGAATTTTGTTGCTTTTGCGTTTAATGATCCGGATTTGGTAGGGTATCGGTTCGAAAACGGCACTATTGCTGTGTCTGATATGCCTAACCTCAACACGAATGGCGTTGCTGATCCGATTCGCGGTCGGGCTAATGATACTTCTACCGTCTGGGTGAAGGGTTTGAACTATGCTTATGTCGAAAGTGGCTATGTTGAATACACAACAGTCTCAGCGGCCACTGGGTTTCAAACACTTCAGCTGGAACTCGATCTTGGAGCTGCTAATTATCAATATGTAGGAGTTGCATTTGGCTTTTTCGCCGATAACAACACTTCTGACTCAGTCGGTGAGCAAATTGCCATCGATAACTTGCAATTCAATGCTGTTCCTGAGCCTTCTTCGGTCCTTCTGGGTGGTTTGGGAGCGCTGCTCCTCCTGCGTCGTCGACGATGACGGAATCATTATTCAAGTCACATAAGCTCATATGATCGATCCCACTAAGCGATTCTTCCTCATCACGTTAATCGCAGTGATGCTGAATGCTCGCCCTGCGCAGGCTGCGCTTCTTGCCTCCTATTTGGATGGCGTCACAACGAACTCCAGCGATCTGACGGGGTTTTCGGGGATTACAGCTACCAGTTTAACTGATATGGGTTTGAGTTCAGCTGTTGGTAATGATCATACAGATTTTGGTGCAGCGTTTTCTGCGACTACTGCTGACGAAACTCGAGATGGGGCCTTCTGGCTAGGTTCATTGGTGGAGTATTATTCATCTTCGACGACTCCGACTTCAGCTGACAATTATTTTGTGTTTACGGTGACTGCAGACACGCCTGGATCTTTGTCACTGACGAACTTAACCTTTGATCTCTATTCATCGGTGTCGGCGCCTGGTTGGAAGGCGGGTGGCTCTCTTGATGTGAATTGGGAGCTTTTTGCCAGTACTGATGGGGGCTCCTTCAATTCATTGTTGTCTGGCTCTAGCGATATCGCCCTGACTAATCCCGATCCTGGCGACGAGATTGACTCCGCCTTGAGTCAGCTCAATGTCGACCTTACCGGTATTTCAGGAGTGACGAGTGTTGAATTTCGTCTGGCCTTGGGCGGATCCAGAGATCTTGCGGGGGCTGGGGCGCGCCAAAACGACTATGGGAATGCTCAGATTGGGAATATTGAGCTCAACGGAAGCATTATCCCAGAGCCGAGTAGCGCCTTGCTAGGTGTTCTGGGTTCTCTGCTCTTACTTCGCCGTCGGCGTTGATCACTTCTTCTTCACCACGGCGTAGTAGCAGCCGATCTCACCCTTCTCACCGGTCAGGAATACGGGAGCTAGTTGGATGGAGCCCTTCTTGAGTTCCGTGGTGAAGGTGATGGTGTTGTCCTTCTCGGTCACAGGCTTGCGGGCGACTTCCTTGCCGCCGATCTTGAGCACGCACTCAGTGACAGGGTAGGCCACGCCTTTGTTAGCGCGGTAGGCGCGGCTGGATCCGGGGACTTGTTCGCCGGGAGGGATTTCAGCAGTGATGGGCTTGTTGGCTTCTGGGGCATAGCGGGAGACGGTGATCTCGTAGGTGCCATCGCTGATGACTTTAACCGCCCAGTGGTGGTCGAACTTCTCCGGATTGTATTTGCCTGTCTTGCGGTCGAAGAGACCGTTGCCCCAGCGGATCTGGGCCTGATTCCAAGGGGGAGTGCGCTCACCCGCAAGCCAATCGTGGGCGGTGAGAGTGACGGCTTCTTGTGGCTCGTAGCCGACGTAGATCTCGGTGGTTTCAGCAAAGGTGGGTTCGAGTTCGGCCCACCATGCGTCGTAGAAGGCACGCATCTTCTTCACGACTTCTGGATGGTCTTTGGCAACATTGGTCTTTTGGCCGGGATCTTTCTCCATGTCGTAGAGCTCTTCGCCGTTGATCAGGCGCCAGCGGTCATCCATGACAGCGGACTTGCGCCACTTGATGGGATCGACCACGCGCTGGGAGTCGGTGACGATGTAGCGATGGGCCCAGTTCTGGTCGGGTTCCGGAACGATAAGGGGTCCCAAAGATAAGCCATCAAATTGATGGCCTTTGGGGGCTTTGGAACCAGTCATTTCCAAGAGAGTGGGGACGATGTCAACGGCATGGGTGATGGTTTTGATGGAGCGATGTTCAGTCAGGCCGGAATGTGGCCAGTGGAGGAAGAAGGGGACGCGGTGACCGCCATCGTATTCCGAGCCCTTCTGGCCACGCATGCCGGCGTTGAAGATCTGGGCGCCGCCGGCGGTTCCGTTGTCGGTGGTGAAGATGAAGATGGTGTTGTCGGAAATGCCGAGTTCCTTGAGAAGCGCGCGGGTCTTGCCGACGTTGTCATCGATGTTGGAGATCATGCCGAAGAAGGACTGGATGAAGGCGGATTGGTCCTTGTAGAGGTCCTGCCACTTTTGGGGGCAGTGCATGGGGCCGTGAGGTGCGTTGGTGGAGATGTAGGCGAAGAAGGGTTTTTTGGCCTTGGCGTTCTTGCGGATGAAGTCATTGGCCTGCTCGAAGAAAACATCGGTGCAGAAGCCCTTGGCGGCTTCCGGAACGCCGTTGCGGAAGTATTTGCCGTCGAAGTAGGAATTGTTCCAGTAGTCGGGGGTTTGTCCGACACCGCCGCCGCCGTGGTAGTAGGCAAGTTCAAAGCCGCGATCGTGAGGGCGATAGGGATAGTTGTCGCCGAGGTGCCACTTGCCGAACATGCCGGTGGCGTAGCCGTTGTTCTTGAGGAGAGTGGCGAGAGTGATCTCGTTGGTGCGCAGCATGGAGCGGCCACGGATGGTGTGCCAGACGCCGGTGCGGTTGGTCCAATGACCGGTGAGCAGAGCGGCGCGAGTGGGCGAGCAGGTGGGGGCGACGTGGTAATCGTCGAGCACGGAGGACTCCGAATGAAGCTTGTCCATGTGCGGGGTCTTGATCACCGGGTTGCCGTGACAGCCGAGGTCGCCGTAGCCCTGATCGTCGGTGATGACGAGGATGACGTTGGGCTTGTCTGCGGTAGCGGTGGCGGCGGTGAAGAAGAGTGTGGCCAGGGCAAGTGCCAGTAGTGAGAGGTGCTTCATGGAGGCAAGATTCATATTGCAGACCGGGCATACGGGCAAGGGTGTGCAGCATTTCTCACAATTTCTTCGGCGGTCATGTGGATTGATCCCTCGACTGACCCCTTTGTGGGGTTGGGTGGGCGAAATGATCCGTTTGATTTTCGACAGGTCGTTAAATATCTGTGTGGATATCCGGTCATGGATGAATCGTCCTTTTGAGCTAAAAACTGCCTGCCCCAGTGAATTCACACGATCATAACCCAAAATCGGCATCCACCGCCGAGAGTCGTGGATTTGCATTGGTGGTTGCCCTTTCCATGTTGGTGCTTCTGACCTTGATGGCTGTGGCGATGCTGTCGCTGGCTGGGGCGTCCACCCGAAATTCCAACATCAGTCGTGCTGAGGAGCAGGCTCGTGCGAACGCTCGAATGGCGTTGATGCTGGCATTGGGTGAACTTCAACTGCATGCAGGACCAGACACCCGGATTACGGCGCCAGCAGACATTTTGAATGCATCTAACCCTCCTATGATGGGGGTTTGGCACAGCTGGGAGGGAGAAAATCACGAATTGGATGGCTCTCTCAAAGGTCGCCCGATCAGGCCAGATTATGCATCGAAGGAGATCGCGCATGCCGATGATGGGCGCTTCCTTCGCTGGATGGTCTCAGGTGGTGATCAAGTCATACTTCCTGAAGAGGCAGCCGCTTTGGTCAGTCGTGTCCCACAGAATGGAACCGTTCCATTAGTGTCTGATGGAAGCCTAGCACCCGATGATGATCGCCAGGTGCACATTCGGCCAGTGATGAATCAGGAGGGAGGCGCTCATGCTTGGTGGGTTAGTGGCGAGAATCAGAAGGCGAGGACGCCCGTAGTTAGATATCCGGTGGATGAGGATTCAGTATCCAACTGGGCCAAACTGGGTAGCAGTTATCAATCCAGTGATCCTGAGCCCTTTGGTCTGGATGCAGCCTTGGATGACGCAGACATGGCGCTCGATCTTGAGAAAGTCATCACACGTCAGACTCTTGGGTTGCTCGAGAGCAGTAATATCAGCAATTCACCAGATAAGGCCTTCCATGATTTCAGTGCCAACTCCGTGGGGCTGCTGACCAATGTGGCCACCGGTGGCTGGCGTAAGGATCTCTCGCTTCTGACTGAGACATGGGATCAACAACCCATTGAAGGCCTTGAGTTGTTCCAGATTTCGCCAGGTGAACACATCGAGTTTACTCGTCCGGAAATTAACCGCTCCTACTCCGGGCCTATACCGGAGGAGCACAAGAGGGAGGGCAGTGTGTTCTATCCATGGTCTGATTATCGCACGCCGCGGCACAACGGCTGGAAGGCAGAGCATTGGCACAACTCCGCGGCTGTCACGAGTTGGGCTTCTCTCGCGGATCATGCGACCTTCTATAAAAACATTTCACCATCGGATATTGGAGGGATTCCTTCTGTTCAATCGCGTTCTTGGAGTTTTAGAGGCGGTGAAAACACCTACTACGGACTGCATGGCACCTGGGCGGTTCCTCACGTTGCCCGGTTCCAAATCGTGTATTCACACTATTCCCGTAGGCCGAGAAATCCCGATCCGTCCAATCCAGACCATCTCGAGCCAGCTGTCATGATGACCCCAGTGGTTACATTGTGGAACCCCTACAACTACGAAATTACATTTCCGGCCAACGGCTCGTTCAACGTGCAACTGACCCGGGCCCTGCCCACGGCATTGAGCCATCTTGGGGCGCCCTTTGATAACAACTTCTGGGCAGTGGAAAGTTCGAACTCGGGCACCAGCCCCTACAGGTCTGCTGGTCGAGAGTTGGTCGGAAACTGGATCGTTCCCATGCGTTTCAGTGCTGCCGAGCTTGCTCCAGATGGTCGCCCGGCACTCACTCTCGGGCCTGGTGAGACTCGGGTCTTCAGTCCGATTAGGGACCGGGACTGCAACAACGGAGCAGTGGCGCCTAGATTGGATATGAGGCCAGGGTTGCTGCACCAAGGCCGTTGGACGGGCTGGGTGGTGAGGCTATCGCGTTTGCTTCCAAGCGGTGTCGAGGTTCTATCGCCAAGCGTCAATCTGCAGGCAAATGCACGCTTCGACCAAAATGGTCTCGCGAACTGCGGGGTTAGATATCAGTGGGGTACTGGTAATGTCCAACACGGCACCGTCTGGGCAGGCTATCCAAGAGAACATGCAGCTCCGTATTACACCCCTCCCAACGATCTACCAGAGTCGGTGCCGCTTTCGCAATGCGTCGATGATCCTGAACCCTTCTTGTCGTTGGTGTTCGGATCCAAAATTGCAGCAGTTCCGTTGATCAAGACTGACCTTGATGGGAGACTCACAGCCGTAAATCGGCACAGTAAGGGCATGGTGCAGGCGAGCCCGGCGATCAAAACCGCTGATTACCTTTCAGGCACCTGGAGTGAGGATTATCCCGGACTGGATTCGCTGATCAATTCGCCGTGGGATTTCACCTATTTCTATCACTCTGGCAACAACGACACTTATCTGCCTGAAGCGGACAATGCCACGGCAGCTGGCTACATCGTCACTGGTATGGGTGCTTCCACCGGCTTGAGTCGCCTAGTCAAATATGAGTTGCCGACGCGGCCGCTGACCTCACTGGCCCAATTGAGTAGTTGGGCCATCAGAGGGTTGAATCCTGCGCCGCCGCAGGCACATGACATCATCGGAAATTCCGACGCGTCACCTTTGATTGCTCCAGATGATGTGGTTCATCCTGCAAACCTCTACAAGAACTCGCGAGTGAACCTGCAGCAGGATGACTCCTACTGTGCCAATCACTTGTTATTTGATGACTGGTTTTTCTCTTCGATCGCGCCGGATGTGGAGCAGGGCAGGGACCTGAGGCAAAACCACGCTGATTTCGTGATGGCGGTGGATCCGCTCAACAACAGTGCCTATCGGCCGATTGGTGAAGATCTCTCAGCAACTGCGGCTGAAGCTCAAAGAGTTTATCAGGAGCAAGTGGCACCGCTTGATTCATGGAAGCGCATCGCCTCACGCTTGGAGGTCGATGGCATGTTTAATGTCAACTCGACCTCGGTTGTGGCCTGGCGGGCTCTCTTGGGACATGCCCGCAACCGAAAGATTCCCTATCTGGAATCCAATGGTCAGGTGAATCTTTCTGAGGAGGTTGATTATGCCATGCCCAGAGGAGACGTGTCCTCGACTGGTTTGGCAGGTGGCGGAGCGAGTAACGGCACCTATGAGCTGACGGCCGAATTTGCCGGATGCCGTGTGTTCACCGATGAAATTCTGGATCAGCTGGCCATCAACATCGTGGATCAGGTGCGCGCTAGAGGACCGTTCCTTTCGTTGTCTGAATTTGTGAACCGCAGGCTCAGTAGTGACAGAGACCTTGCCATTGGCGGTGCTATCCAAGTTGCGCTGAATAAGTTGGCTGAAGAATCGGGTTCATTGAATCCTTATGCAGAAATGCAGGCTGCCTCGAAGCGCTCCACGGGGAATCCTGATGGTTCACCTGAATACGCATTCGAAGAAGCGGCGGAGGGTTACAATACGCATGGTTTGCCGGGGTGGCCCAGGCAGGGTGATGTTCTGCGGCCCATCGCTCCCATCCTCTCGGCGCGAGATGATACCTTTGTGATCCGGGCATATGGCGATTCCAGGGACTCAAGCGGTAAGGTCATCGCTCGAGCCTGGTGTGAAGCGATTGTTCAACGAACTCGCGATTACATCGATCCTTCGGATGAGGCTGACATCAACACTCTACCTGTCAGCGAAGCCAACAGAATATTTGGCCGCAAATATGTCGTGAGATCGTTCCGCTGGCTGAATGCCGATGAGGTTTGATCACAGGGCTTCACTGAACAAGGACATGACCATGCGTATTCTCCTCCTACTGCTACCACTGCTTGGCTCCATGGCTTTAGCGGAACGAACCTGCCGCATTCTTTTTCTTGCAGCCCCACAGGGAGCTCCGACCCAGCTTCATCTCTTTGATGGTAAGGAGAGCCGAGAAGTGACGCTTACACGCAAAAATCTTTCCCCGGTATATGAACTGCCATCCGGCGCGTTGAAGCTGCAGCTCCTTCCGCAAGCCTTCGAATCTCTTGAGAAACTGCCTGCCGGTGCGCCTTCAGTCATGATTCCTGAGCACCTCGGACATTTCTATCTATTGATCGGAAGTGATCCCAACAATCAAGTGGCGCCTGTGCAAATGCGGGTGATCGCCGCGGATGACAAGGGTCTGAAGGACGGAGACATGCTCTGGTTTAATTTAACCCAGTTCAAGGTGGCTGGAGAGCTGGAGGATAAGAAATTGGTGCTGGAGCCCGGTGACATCAAACGGATCGAGGCGCCGATTGATGAGCGCGGTGCATATGCGGTCGACCTCTTTTACAAGCGTGATGGTAGTGAGCATGTTCATCCAGTTTGCTCCACCAAATGGCGCCATGACCCGCGAAGTCGCAGCCTGGTCTTTTTGATGACGATTCCGGGCCGGCAGGCTCCAGTAGCATACAGCTTCAGGGATGCACGCCACTAGAGAGTGCGTCAATATTCAGGGTGTTGCGATATGTCATTATTGATGATCTTGACGAGCCAGAGCGCATGATTCGTGATGCTCGGGTGAAACCTCTCCGGCTGTATTCCATCTCCGAGCAGATCGCGGATCACCTTCGTGAACGAATCATTCAGGGAGATCTTGCAGGGGATATGCCCGGCTCAAAGAGTCTTGCGGCCGAGTTGGGGGTCAATCACAAGACCATCAGTGTGGTTTCCGAAATGCTGCGGCAGGACGGATTTCTGGAACCACAAGGCAGAGGTTTGCCCAATCGGATTGTCATCCCTAAGGGGGCGAAACGCAAAATGATCCGCGTGGCGATCCTCAATTACGAGCCCGAGGACAGACGGGTGCATTTCATCGTCGACCTTCAGCATCGCTTATCTGAGGCCGGGCACAGTTCTGTGATCGCTTCTAAATCCCTTGTGGAGTTGCGCATGAATCCCAAAAAGATTGCGCAGTTGGTCAAAAAGACTGAGGCGGATGCGTGGATTGTGCAGGCGGGATCGCGCGAAGTTCTTCAGTGGTTCTCCGAACAGGAATTTCCAAGTTTCGCACTTTTCGGCAATCTCGGACCAATAAGGCTGCCACGAATCGCGCCGTCCACAGGCCCGGCCATCATTAGCGCAGTCAATCGGTTGATCGAGTTGGGTCATCGTCGCATCGTGATGCTTTCCCATCGGGAGAGGGTGTGTCCTTCGAGAGGCTACACGGAGCAGCTCTTTCTCGATGAATTGACCGCTCATGGCATCGAAACCAGTGCATACAACCTGCCGGTCATGGAGGACGGAATGAAGGGGTTGATGACGATGCTTGATTCGCTATTTCAGGTGACGCCTCCTACCGCGCTGATCATCAATGACAGGCTGCTGTTCTTTCCAGTTCAGCTTCACTTGGCTCGAAAGGGGATTCTGGCGCCTGAGGGGGTCTCGTTGATTAGTGGTGACGAGGATCCCAGGTATGGGATCTGCAGACCCAGTGTGGCCCACATTCATTGGGACAGCAGCCCTCTAGTCAAAAGAGTGCTAAATTGGGCGAATGGCATTGCTTCGGGCAGACAGGATTCCCGCAAATCGACGATTGAGGCGGAATTTGTGGATGGTGGGACCGTGGGTCCGGCTCTAAAGCGAGGATAGGGGGTGACCCATTTAGTGGGCTGGGTGTCGCTAATCAATCTCTGGTGTTAAAGGCATCGTCCAGAGACGATAAGCCTTTGATTGATATGCCCATTCGATTTTCTATGAAGAAGTCTCTTAAGGTTCATGCCTTTTTGGTTTTGTTTGTTTTTAGCTTGGTGATGGCGACTGGAAAAATCCAGGCAGCTACCGTTTTGCTTGCAGGCTTCGATAACTCGGGAACGGATGCAGTGGTGGCTGATCTGGCGGCCAACACTACACATGCCGGAATTACGGCAACCTTTGATGGTAGGGGGCGGGCGACAAATTGGGGAAGCAATGACGGCTTCTACGGCGGCACTGCTATTGCTGCCTCTTCCAGTGTTTCGGGGACGGGTAGCTATCGAGCTGCAATTGATAAGAATGATACAGTTGGAGCCTCTTTCACGATCACTAACTCGACTGGGCAGGATGTGAGTATTGAGCAAATTTCTTTTGATCTTTTCAATAACGACGAATCCACCCGTGATTATTATGACATCGTATCACTGTACTATGTCAGCGGAGACTTGTCCTTAACGGATAGCACACTCATCAATCAGGCAACAGGGCTCTCACGACACCGTACAACCGATGGGATTGGGTCTAATACTGACTATGCCGATTTTGATTGGTCCCTCACCGGGCTTGCTGATTACACATTGGCTGATGGGGAATCAGCTACCTTCAGAATTCATTCAACCTGGACGGATACTGCTGCCACCGATTTGCGTAACTTTGCATCAATTGATAACATTGGATTTATTGGGCAGGTGATTCCTGAGCCGAGCAGCGTTCTACTTGGCGGGTTCGGGCTCCTGCTTCTCATGCGCCGTCGTCGCTAGGCCTAGCCTCAAGGGTTGAAGATTTAGATAGGACCAGGCCAGTGAGCCCCGTATGTTGGAGATGTGCATTTCCAACACAGGGGACGGCAAACAGAAGTGTTGCCCTGGAACGGGCTGCAATGGCATTTGTAAGGCGAAGATCAAAGATCGCCAAATGCTCATGAACCGCCGCCAATCGATCAAAACCACTGCCCTCGCCGGAGCCGCCATGGCGGTGGGCCTGAAGCCAGGAATCAGCCATGGCTTCAGTGGGCCCAAGGGAGGTGACCTGGATTCTGCTCTGCAGATTCTCAATCTTTTCCAAAAGCAGCCGCAGGCGACCCTCGATCTCTATTCTGCGGTCTACAAGGCCCTCGCGACCGAGCAAAACGCGACCTACGCAGCAGTGGCTTCGGATGAGACCGTTCAGAAGCTTTGCAAGGAGCAGGGGATTACTCATCTAGGCGGTCCCATGCTGGGTTGTCTTAAGGCCGATGGGGCCAAGGTGTGGCTCCGCACCCTCAAGCCCGCCAAGGTGGAGGTGAAGTTGAAGGTGGGAGGTAAGGAGAAGACCTTCGGGCCTGCGCAGACCACCTTAGGCGGCGATTTGGTTGCGATTGTTGAAGTGAGTGGTCTCAAACCGGGATCAAGCACACCTTATCAGGTGCTTATCGATGGTAAGGCCGCGACCATCTCCGATAAGGCTGTCATCACCACGCCACCCGCTGAGAAGGGTGAAGCCACACGCATTGCCTTTGGTACCTGCCAACATCGTTGGGGGATTGCCCACGTCGGCAACACCGAGCAAATCCTCAAGCGCGAACCCCATGCCATGCTGATGTATGGCGATATCGCCGTGCAGGACCGCAATAACATCCTCGGCATGCACCGTGCCGACTACGCCCTGCGTGATGCGCACACGACATGGAAGGATCTCTCCGCGTCCACACCACTCTACACTTCCTGGGATGATCACGACTACTTCGACAACGACCTCTCCGGCATCCCCAAGAAATTCACCGACGAGGATCGAAGGGGAGTCCGCAAGGTCTGGACCCAAGCTTGGAACAATCCCTATTACGGTCTGGGTGACGAGGGTGGCGGTATCTTCCATCACACCAGCATCGGTCCCATTGACATCATCATGACGGATAACCGCTACTTCCGCACCAAGGACGGCAAGCATCGCTTCCTCGGCCCGGAACAGATGGCGTGGTTGAAGAAGACGCTGCTCGCCTGCAAGGGTCAGTTTATCATCATGAGTTGCGGCACCATGTGGAGTGACATGGTTTCCAACGGCAAGGACTCCTGGAAGGTATTCGATCCGGAAGGTCGTGAGGAGATCTTCAAGCTTATCGAGGATAACAAGATCGGTGGGGTCCTGCTGCTTTCCGGCGACCGTCATGGCGCCCGCGGCTTCAAGCACACGCGTCCTTCCGGGCATGTGTTCTACGAATTCGAGCCCGCCAGCCTCGGCGGTCGCAGCGGTCCGCCGGTTTCGAAGCCGGAGTGGAAGGGCCAACTCTACGGCTTTGAGAACAAGTTCGCCTTTGGGGAGTTCACCTTCGACACCTCCAAGGCCGACCCAGAAGTGACCTATCGTCTGATGGAGCACAGCGGCCAGTCTCTCTTCGAAATCACGCTCAAGCGCTCGGAATTGACGCCCTCCTGAGGAAAGAAAGGGAACTTTTCTTTGACCTTTCCTTTGACGGATCGGATTCCGGTGCGTTCTTGGCGGGTGAAAACCTCCCCCCGCAAACCCGCTGTCCAGTTCCTCGCTGGCTTTCTCGCCCTCGGATCTGCTGCTCTGGCCGCTCCCGAGACTGTTGCTGAATTCTCACCCAAAGAGGCCAAGTCGCTTGGCTGGCGCATCGTAAATGATGGTGTCATGGGTGGACTTTCCAAGGGCCAGCTCGATGTCTCTGAAGACGGTATCCTGACCTTTAAGGGCAATCTTTCGCTTCGCAATAATGGCGGATTCTCGTCGCTGCGCACGGAACGCCTATCCATGGATCTCAGCGACGCCGAAGGCGTGAAGCTGCGCGTCAAGGGTGATGGCCGCACTTACCAAATGCGCTTCAATACCAACGCCCGTTTCCGTGGCATGGAGGTCTCCTTTAAGGCTGATTTCGACACCCGTAAGGGTGAGTGGACGGAGGTTGAGATTCCTTTCAGTGACTTTGTCGGCAGCTTCCGCGGCATGACTCTGCGTAATGAGAAATTCGATCCCGCGAAAATTTCCCGAGTCGGCATGCTGCTCGCCGACAAGAAGGAGGGCTCCTTCAATCTTCAGGTCGATTGGGTCCGCCCTTACGGCGGTGACACCAAGCTCGCATCAACCGGTGGCAAGGACGTGGTTTCCGTGGCTCTCGGTGACGGTCGATTCAAGACTCTGGCGGCTGCGCTTGGTGCCGCTGACCTGGTCGATACTCTTCAGGGTGAAGGCCCATTCACCGTATTCGCTCCGACTGACGAAGCTTTTGCCAAACTGCCTAAGGGAACTGTTGAGTCTCTGCTCAAGCCCGAGAACAAGGACAAGCTCGTTTCCATCCTTACGTATCATGTGGTGCCGGGCTCTGTGAATCTCTCCGCGGCTCTCTCTGCCCGTGAGGCCAATACTGTTCAGGGAGCTCCCGTGAAGATCTCCTTCACCGATGGTCGTGTGAAAGTGAACGAGGCTTCGCTGGTGAATGCAGACATCTCCTGCAGCAACGGTGTGATCCATGTGATTGATTCGGTCATCCTTCCGCCCGAGCCCTCCAAAACGATTCTCAATGTCGCTAAGCAAGCCGGTAGTTTCAATACCCTGCTCGCCGCCGTGGAAGCGGCCGGCCTCACTGATGCACTTTCTGGTGACAAGCCGGTGACCGTTCTGGCTCCCACCGACGAAGCCTTCGCCAAACTGCCCAAGGGCACGCTCGAAACTCTGCTCAAGCCCGAGAACAAAAAGCAGCTCGCCGGCATCCTCGCCATGCACGTGATTCCTGGCAATGTCTCCGCCGGCGATGCCCTCAATGCGGGTAAAGCGAAGCCCTTCAGTTGGGAGGAAGTTGAGTTCAGCATCAATAAAGGCCTGTTCCAGGTGAATGGAGCCACCATCCTTAAGACCGACATCGAATGTGAGAACGGTACGATCCACGTGATTGACTCCGTGATTCTGCCCAAGTCCGGCAAGAAGGAGCAGTCGGCCGATCCGAAAACTGCCCTCAAGCAGATCGAGGACGCCATTGGCGAGGGTGTTCCGGTGTTCAATCGCGGCCACCATGGCCAATGTGCCGACATCTACCGCGACTGCATGATGGCCATCGCCGATGGTGGCATCGTGGAGCAAGAGGTCGCGGAGGTGATGCGCGAATGGGTGGAGAAATCCTCCAAAATCAAGAGCGACACCGATCGCGCCTGGATGCTGCGCCGCGGCCTGGATCATATCTACGCCGGTCTTTCCGGTAACTGAGCTTCCGTTCTTGAATGGGGCGGGTTGAACCCTATTATGGGGTGTTCAACCCACGCCCCATCATGATCCGCTCTGCTCTCGTTCTTTTTTCGCTCACCCTCGGCCTGCAGGCGCAGGTCGTCATTCAGAAGGGTGAGAAGATTGCCTTCCTTGGCGACTCCATTACCCAAGCCGGTGCTCGACCGGGGGGATATTGCAATTTGGTCATTGAGACCCTCAACAAGAAGGGCTTGGAGGTGACTCCGCGCTACGCCGGCATCAGTGGTCACAAGTCCAATCAGATGCTCGCTCGTCTTGAGAAAGACGTGATCGCTCACAAGCCCAACTGGATGACTCTTTCCTGTGGAGTCAACGATGTGTGGCACGGTGCCCGTGGTGTGAATCTCGAGGACTACAAAAAGAACATCACTCAGATTGTCGACAAGGCCCAGGCGGCTGGAATCAACGTCATCATCCTAACCTCCACCATGATCAAGGAGGACCCAGACAATGACCTCAATCAGAAGCTCAAAAGTTACAACAACTTCCTTATTCAGCTCAGTAAGGAGAAGCGGTGCCGCTTAGCGGACCTCAATGCCCTGATGCAAGAAACGATCAAGACCATGGAGAAGAACGATCGCAGGAATACAGTCACCACGGATGGTGTGCACATGAATTCCGCCGGCAACATGATGATGGCCAAGGGCGTGCTTGAAGCCATGGGTTTCACCAAGGATGAACTGAAGGCGGCCGAGAAGGACTGGGATAACATTCCCGGCACCAACAACATCCGGTTGAATGTCGGATTGTCTCATGCCGAGATGCGCGAGCTCAACAAGGCAGCCAGAGAGCAGTCGAAAACCGTTCAACAGCTTTTCAGTGAGGCATTGGAGGCCAAGAAGGAGGAACTGCTGGCCAAGTAGGTCTCAGTATCCGAGTTTTCCTTCGTGACCGGCCGCGACATCAAGGATCGGCTCGAGCAGCTGGGCGTCATGCCCAACAAGCAGCTCGGCCAGAATTTCCTCATCGACCCCAATATGGCGGGGTGGATTGTCTCCTGTCTGGACCTGCAGCCAGAGGATGCGGTGGTTGAGGTTGGTCCGGGCGTGGGCTCACTGACCGAGCATCTGGTGGGGAATTGTCGGCGAGTCATCCTTATCGAGTTCGACAACAAACTGGCTGCCGGCCTCAAAGAAAAGTATGCCGATGAAGCGTCTGTCGAAGTGCATCACGCCGACGGCGCCAAGTTCGATGGTCGCCAACTCTTCAAGCATGGCCCGGTGAAGTTTCTGGGAAACCTGCCCTATAGCGCCGGTGGCGCCATCATGAAGAACCTGCTCAGCCGTCCGCACCCCTATTCGCGGGCGGTGCTGATGCTGCAGAAGGAGGTCATTGAGCGTCTCGCGGCCAAGCCCGGTAGCAAGGACTACGGCGTGCTAACCCTGCGCACTCAAGTGAACTGGGCGGTGGATATCCAGCGCACGGTACCGCCAGAGGCTTTCCATCCGCGCCCGCGCATCGACTCCAGCGTGGCCATCCTTACACCGCGGGTGGATGAGTCACCTTTCGATCATCGACTTTTCGATGAACTCATCCGTCGAGGCTTTTCCCAACGCCGCAAACAGCTCAAGAAACAGCTGCCCGAGGACTGTGATTGGGAAAGGGCGGCCGAGTCATTGGGAGTCCCTGTGACGGCAAGGGCTGAGGAGTTGGAATTGGAGCAGTGGATTCGCCTGACTCAGCTCTGCGACACTCATCCGTTGAAGGATACGCCACAGAAGGGGGAGGAGCTCTTCGATGTGGTCGATGAGGACGATCAGGTCATCGATCAGAAAACCCGCGCCGAAGTACATGCCGAGGGGCTGATTCATCGCGCCGTTCATGTCTTTGTCATCGGCAAAAAGGGGCAACTGCTTCTGCAGAAGCGATCACTGCTCAAGGATGTGCACCCCGGTGATTGGGATTCCAGTGTTGCCGGACATGTGGACGCCGGAGAGACCTACGAGCAGGCCGTCGTCCGAGAACTGGAGGAGGAAATGGGCATTGTGATCGATGAACCGCCTCAGGAACTTCGCCATATCAAGCCCTGTGAAGGAACTGGCTGGGAACACGTGAAGTTGTTCCGAGTGCCGTATTCGGGACCCATTGCCTATCCGGCGGCGGAGATCGACTCGGCCCTGTGGTTTCCGCTTGAGGAAGTGCAGGCCTGGCTGGAGGCGAGACCTGAAGATTTTGCCACCGGCTTCATCGAATGCTGGAAAGCGCTCAAGGAAGGTGGATGATAACGGTGATGCATCGCTCTCTGGCCATTCTCCTGCCTTTGATTCTGTTCTCGGCCTGCAAGCCGAAGGGTGATCCGTTGGCATGGGAATTGGTGGAGACTTACCCACATCAGACCGACTGCTACACTCAGGGCTTGGAGTTTGTCGGTGAGGTCTTGTTCGAGAGTGGGGGACAGTATGGCGAATCCAAGTTGCGGCGGATGGATCCCAAGACCGCCGAGGTGCTCAAAGAGCGTCGCCTTCCGGCGACCATCTTCTCCGAGGGGCTGACCGTGGTGGGGAATGATCTGTGGCTACTCACTTGGCAGGCGGGCAAGGCCTACGTCTTCGATCGAGAGAGCTTCGAGCTGAAGACGACCCACAACTATGAGGGCGAGGGTTGGGGGCTCGCTTGGAATGGCGAGCATCTGGTCATGAGTGACGGCTCAAACCGTCTGAGTTTTCGCGATCCCAAGGACTTCTCAGTGAAATCGACGCTTGAGGTGACCTTGGGCGGCAAGCCGCAGTTCGACCTCAACGAACTCGAATACGTGGACGGGGTGATCTATGCAAACATTTACCAAGATGACATCATCGTGCGCATCGATCCGAAAAGCGGAGTGATTACTGGCGTTCTCAATCTGGCTGAGCTCAGGAAAAAGCTGACTGATAAAGAAGGAATCGCTGAGGAGCTCAACGGCATCGCCCATCATCCGGATACGGGTCATCTCTGGGTGACCGGCAAACACTGGTCGGAGATGTTCGAGATCAAGTTGAAGTAATCAACCCTTCTTCAGGATCAGGCCGCGGGCACTCCAGGTGTAGTTCCAGCCGGACCAGACGGTCATGATCAGCGAGGCCCAGAGTGAGCCAATGGTCAGCCAGCCATCGGGGCGGGAGAGATACTGGAAGAACTTTACCCAAGGGTTCTCTGGGTTGAGATCCTGATAGGCGAAGTGGTGGAGGCAGGTGATGCAAAAACACAACTGCGCTCCGGTTTTCCACTTGCCGAGATTGTCGGCGGCGATGACTTCACCGGCTTCCACCGCAAGCTGGCGCAGGCCGGTGACGAGAAATTCGCGGGCGATGATGACCACGGTCACCCACACTGGGCAGAGGTTCATCGCGGTGAGGTAGACGTAGGCGGCGCTGACCAGAATCTTGTCGGCGAGGGGGTCGAGCAGCTTGCCCATGTTGGTGACCAGCCCCATTTTGCGGGCGAGGTAGCCATCCAGAAAGTCGCTGATGGCCGCGATCACGAAGGCCACGAGGGCGATCCAGTGGCCCGGGAGCTCCTGCCAAGCAGCCCCGGCCACGAAGACCCCGGTGAGGACCAGGCGGGCGACGGTGATGCTGTTGGGGAGATTCACTTGGGGGACTGTGGACCATGCCTGCATGGAAGGCAACCCCGCGACAGGTGGCAATCTTGTCGCATGGCAGCTTTTTTCCCTCCAAACCCTTGCCAGCAGGGGTGGGCTGAGTTACCTCCATCGCCGCTATGGCAGACTTACGCGTTTTGGTTTCGGATCCGATCTCTGAACTGGGGGTGGAAGCCCTCCAACAAGCCGATGGAATTTCGGTCGACGTGAACACCGGACTGGCTCCTGAAGAGTTGCTCAAGATCATCGGTGACTACGACGGTCTGGTGGTCCGCTCCCAAACCAAGGTCACTCCCGAAGTCTTTGCAGCAGCCCCGAATTTGAAGGTCATCGGCCGTGCCGGTGTGGGTGTCGACAACATCGACCGCAGCTGCGCCACCGACAACGGCGTGGTGGTGATGAATACCCCCAGCGGCAACACCATCTCGACCGCCGAGCACGCCTTCAGCCTGATGCTTTCCCTGGCCCGTAACATTCCTCAAGCCCACGCTTCGATGATTGCCGGTCGTTGGGATCGCAAACTCTACACCGGTGTCGAAATGAACGGCAAGCGGCTGGCGATTCTTGGCATGGGCCGCATCGGCTCGGAGTTCGCCAAGCGCGCTCAGGCCTTCGGCATGACCGTCGTCGCCTTCGATCCCTTCCTCACCGCCGCCCGCGCCAAGTCGCTCAAGGTGGAGCTCGCGGAAAGCCCCGACGAAGCCCTCAAGGGCGCCGACGTGGTGACCCTGCACATTCCGATGACCCCGGAGACCAAGCACATCCTCAATAAGGAGCGCATGTCGCAGATGAATGAGGGTGCGCTGATCGTCA
>CAZIPY010000384.1:0-4005 GCA_964541125.1 uncultured Luteolibacter sp.
CCATCAAAAAGGCCAAGGACGATGAACCCGTCGTCCCGAGTTTTCGATTGGGTAAGGTGAGTGATGTGCGGAAATTCCGTTACGACATTCCCTTTGTCTCCGAGGTGGACAAGCAGCAGGGCGGATTGGCTTCGGTTGAGCGAACCCTGGATGAAAGTTATCAGGCCCGCTACGAATTGACGCTCAAGCTGCCCACGGCGGCCACCACCATGGCGGAGCTTCAGAAGACCAGTCCGGAGCTGCCCAATATCCTTCCTGGTCTCGAGCCCTACCTTCAGAAGGCCAAGGTTTCCGGCTGGTTCTATCAGCTCTACGAAAACAAGGCGGAGCGGATTCAGAAACAGGCCCACACCTTCAACGAGCTGCTGACCAAACACAATTTCTACGACTGTGAGACTATCCTGGAATTCGAGGGTAAGAACGGGAGAAAGGTGTATCTGATGCAGGCCGAGATGGATGTGGTGTCGGATGGTTCAGATGGAGACCGCCTCGCTAAGATGCCGGACAAGATCGTCAACTCGACTCACTACCAGCCCTTCACCAGTTACGGATGGCCCAAACGCACGAAGACTCCCAATCCTATGGTAGCGGGTTGGACCAAACGCATCGGCAATGCCAATGCAGAAATCAAAGATCCCAAAACCACGGCTGAGCGCAGGACATGGCTTCGTAACCGCATCGAGTATCTGAAGAGGGGGATTCAGGATATGAAGTACCGCAGTTTCCTGATCGCCGAATACGACCCCTTCATGGTGATTCCAGTGAATCAGCTGACTTCCTCGAAGACCTATGCGCCGAAGGTGGGAGACTATGCGGTGATCATTTATGGCAAGAAGCTCTACCCAGTCATTGTCGGTGACGGTGGTCCGACCTTCAAAGTGGGAGAAGCCTCTCTGCGCATGGCTAAGGAATTGAATGCCAAAGCGAGTCCCTACAGTCGCCCGGTTTCCGATCTGACGGTGACTTATTTGGTGTTTCCCCGCAGTCGCGACGAGAAGAAGGGTCCGCCGGACTATGTGAAGTGGAAGCAGCGCTGCGCCGAGTTGCTCGAGGATGTCGGTGGTCTGGGTGAAGGCTATGAGCTCCACAGCTGGGAGGACCTGCTGAAACCCAAGCCTGCGCCTACTCCTCCTCCATCGCCTCCTGCTCCAGGAGGCGGCGCGTCCGCTCCCTCTGAAGAGCCCGCATCACCCTGAACATCAGGGCAGCACAGATGAGCGTGAAGGCCAGTTCGATGGCTGGTGTGAAGCCACGGCTTGGATCACCACCGATCCAACGGGCGAATCCCGGAAGGTTTGCCAGTCCACGGGCGGCTCCAAGCAGGCCTAAGACTCCGGCCCCGGTAATGCCGTGCCACTTCATCTTGAAAGTAAACGCTCCACAGATGATGAGTCCGCCGCCCAGCAGTAGAGTGCCCTGCAGCATACCAAGAGCAGCTTCTTTCTCAAGCTGGGTCATGGCAAAGGAGCCAAGGACCAAAATGATCAGCCCACTGGCAAAGATCTGAATGCGCATGAATGGACGCTGATGCCTTGATGGAGGATTTACAAGGCTATGCCGCTCATCCAGATTGATGGGCAATGGCAACGATCTGGTGCAATGGTGAATGGCAGGATTCTGAAACCTCTTCGGTTTCTTGGACGGATCGAGGCTTGCTCCATGGGCTGGGCCTCTTTGAAACGCTGTTGGCGAAGGATGGTGAACCCAAACATGTGGATCGCCATTTGGAGCGATTGGGCAAAGGTCTGACTCGCCTGCGGTGGGAGTTGCCGGACTACGACCTCAAGGCGGCGATGCAGGAGCTGTTGGTGCGCAATGCGCTGATCGAGGAGAACGCCCGCATTCGTCTTGCGGTCACCGGAGGCAGTGGTTCTTTGCGTGACCTTGCTTCCGGTGATGACAGTAGGATTTGGATGAGCGCATCGAGCCTTGTGAGCGAGTATGTTGACGACAAGATATCACTGTCCCTTGGTCTGAGCCTTTGGCGCCGCAATGCGGATTCACCCTTGGCGGGACTCAAATGTGCAAGTTATGCCGATAATCTGGTGGTGCTGGATTGGGCGAGAAGTGCCGGTTACGACGAGGTGCTTTTCGTCAATACGACGGGAAACCTCTGTGAGGCGGCAACTGCCAATGTCTTCCTGATTAAGGATGGAGCCTTGCTGACGCCGAGTTTGGATTCGGGCTGTCTGCCTGGTGTGACCCGTGGGCTGATCCTTGAATTCGCTCGTGAGATGGGAGTGACCGTTCACGAAGAATCGTTGTCTCTCGATGATCTCAAGCAGGCCGATGGATGCTTTCTCACTTCTGCGACATACGGGGTGATGTCTGCCCACCGCTTTGAGGGCAAAGAGTTCTCCGTGTGTCCATTGATGGTGGAGTTGGCTGGACGTTGGGAAGAATCCCTCAGTTGACGCTAACTCGTACGAAGAGACGTGCATTGGCGTTCAATAGACCTTGAGGAATGTCTACCGTGACCACCTGACTGTTGGGGTTGGCGTTATTTATCGTCTGAGTCGGCCCATTCAGCGCAGTCCAGTTCACCAGATCGCTTGAAGTCTCTACGGTGTAGGTGAGGTCATCGAGAAGGTTGGTCGGACGGCTGTAGGCAAATTTTCCGGTGCTGCGGTTGAGCGCTTGGACGACAGGCTGATTGGAAGCTGGGTCATTTGGATCCAGGCCGAAGAGATATTCGTAGTGGTTACTGAGGCCATCTCCATCGAGGTCAGCGCTGGGATTAATTCCGGGTGCCACCATGACGACCTCATCTTCCCATTGGTCATGGATGTTGTTGCCATCCTTGTCGGCGGTCACGGTGACTACGGGTGTGGTCACGGTGATGCCGATAATACTGCCGACCTTGCTGGGGGTGATTTGGCAGTAATAGTTGCTGCTTTGTTGGGTGGCGGAGGCGGGGAGAGTGGCATTGGTTTCAGCCATGGCGATGCCATCCTCGAACCAGAGGTAAGTGTAGTTTACGGTAAGGCTGGTGTCGCTATTGGTCAGACTAGTTACCGAAGCCGTGATATCCTCGATGACGCTTGCGGGGCTTGGGCTGAGTTGGGTTGAGGTGATGACGGGCACATCAGTGACGTGAATGATGTTGGTGGAGCTGGTGGCAGCCGTGCCGTTCGGGTTGGTGATTGTGAGCGTGCTTGCGCCCAGCTCCGTGCCTGTGACCGTGATGTTGAGGGTCAGGGAGGTAGTGGAGTTGACGGTGATGCTATTCACGATGACGCCACCGATGCTGAAGGATGCAGAGATACTTTTGCTGCCCTGAGTTGCATTGTAGGCCTCATTGCCGCTCGCGATGCCCCCGATGGCTAGATCGGTAGTGGTTCCAGGAGTGAGATAAGCCAGCGAGGCGATGGTCGGAGTTGGAGGGGAGATGTTGCCATTTCCATTGCCGTTGCCACCTCCATTGCCGCCGCCATTTCCATTGCCGTTACCGTTGCCTTGGGCATGTAGTCCCGAGATGCTGAAAGCAAGAAGGCCCGTCATCCACAGGATGTGGATTCGGGCTGTTCGGGTCAGGGCTGACAGTTTGGCTTTCAAAGTCGGAATTTGTGGGGATTCCGGGGGGTGAGGGGATTCTGAGATCTAACGAAATAATGCAATATCGTTCATCTCTGGACAACGGATGGTCATGCCGAATGGCCAATATGCCTATTTACGTGAATACGTAATCATAAAACTCACATTATAAGTGAGTTATGAACTTATTCCAATAGGGTTCCCATTGCAGGATACCCCGCAGGGCCGCCCATCCCAGCAGGCCGCCCATTGGCGTTTAAGCCTGTCTGCCGCAGCAGTTATCCTCGCCTCCGCTCGGGTCATGCGGTGTGCATGGCCCGCCGGCCATGGAATTCTCTGTGCCGCTGCGCTACGCTTGGCGGCCGCAGCAGTTCTTGAACTTCTTGCCGGATCCGCAGGGGCAGGGGGCGTTGCGGCCGACGGTCTCCACGTTGAAGCTCGGTTTGCGCTTGGGCAGGTTGAGTTTCAGTT
>CAZIPY010000385.1:0-3440 GCA_964541125.1 uncultured Luteolibacter sp.
AGGCAACCATCGCCACAAAGTTCTCCTTCATCTCGGCGGGATCCTTGGGCTGTTTGTTGGACTCATGACCGCGCGAGCGGTCACCAATCGTGTCTGGCGTTGGCACGAAGGGGTCATGGACGAGCACCATGGGGTAGTAGAGAAAGAAGGGGGACTTCTGGTTGCGCTCCATGAAGTCGCAGAGGAAGTCGCACATCAGGTCGGGGCCATACTTGTCCTTGTTGTCCTCGATCGTGGTCATCTTGCCGTTGTGCTCCAACGGCGGGCTCCAGAAGCGTTCGCCGCCACCGTTTTTCACACCCTTGCCGACACGCACCTGCCACAGCATGGATTCATCGAAACCGGCCTTCAGCGGGCGCTTGGGATCATCGTGGCCTTCGAGTTTGTTGTAGAGGCCGTTGAGTTGCCACTTGCCGGCGATGGCGGTTTTGTAGCCGGCTTCCTGCAGGAGATGACCGAAGGTCTTGTCCTTGGGGTTGAGGTAGCCGAAGTGGGTGTAGTTGCGGAAGTTATACTGTCCGGTCATCAACTTCACCCGGCTCGGCGTGCAGATGGGAGTCGAGTAGCAATGGGTGAAACGAATGCCTTCAGCCGCCAAGCGGTCAAGGTTGGGGGTCTTGTAGTCCTCGGCACCGTAGCAGCCGAAGCATTCCCAGCTGACGTCGTCCGCCATCACCAGGATGATGTTGGGCTTTTCGGTTGCGGGACGTGCGCTCAGAGAGAGCGAGAGGACTAGGGCCGCGAAGAGTCCGCGCAGGAGAATAGGAATAGAAGGCATGGGCGTGCTCTGGTTGTTTGGGAAATTGCTCTCCCAAGCTGCCAGAAATACGGAGACATGAAAATGCCTCTATCCGGTAATCTGCTCAGCGTTCTGAGCTTATCCTTCGCTCCCGTCCTCGTTGACGGTCCAGGTGGATTTGCCATGGAGCAACTCCTTCCAAGAACCCTCGCCCTTGGCGTCTTGAGCGGCCTTGATCTGATCGCCCACCTGCTCCTCGTAAACCGGGCGTTCGATCTGACGGAAGACTCCGATGGGAGTGGGGAAGTCCGGCAGGCCGAGGTTGGCCAGCATTTGGGCGTGGATGGGGCTCTCGTGCTTGGGATCGTGGATCACCAGCTCGGATTCATCGACGTCGGCGAGGTTGACCACTTCGGGATCAAGACCGTTGAGGCGGATGCCCTTGGTATGTTCCTTGCCACCCCAAGTCAGCGGCTTGCCTTCTTCAAGAACCAGCAATTGCTCATCACGCGTGGTGCGGGAGTAGACATCGTCAAAGGCGCCGTCGTTGAAGATCACGCAGTTCTGGAAGATCTCCACGAAGGACACTCCCTTGTGTGCATGGGCGGCCTTGAAGGTTTCGACCATGTGCTTGGGATTGTTGTCCACGGTACGGGCGATGAAGGTGGCTTCAGCGCCGAGTGCAAAGAGGAGCGGGTTCACCGGATGATCGATGGAGCCGGTGGGAGTGGTCTTGGTGCGGGTGCCCTCGGGTGAGGTTGGGCTGTATTGACCCTTGGTCAGACCGTAGATGCGGTTGTTGAACAGCAGCACGTTGACATCCAGGTTGCGGCGCAACAGGTGCAGGGTGTGGTTGCCGCCGATGCTGAGGCCATCACCGTCACCGGTGATGATCCACACGGAGAGGTCGGGGTTGGCGACCTTCACGCCAGTGGCGACACTCGGCGCACGACCGTGGATGGTGTGGAAACCGTAGGTCTGCATGTAGTAGGGGAAGCGACTGGAGCAGCCGATGCCGGAAATGATGCAGTAGTCCTCACGCTTGATGCCGAGGTCGGGAAGGGTGCGCTGCAGGGAGTTGAGGATGGCGTAGTCGCCACAGCCGGGACACCAACGGACATCGTTGGGTGTCATGAAATCCTTGCGCTTCAGTTCCTCTGGGGGAGCGGCGGGTTGAGCAGACATAATCTTAAATGAGTAATGGTTAGTCTCTGAGGACTTCGAGGATGCGGTTCTGAACTTCGGTCACCTTGAAGGGGCGGCCTTGGATCTTGTTCATGCTCTTGGCGTCGACCAGGAACTTGGAACGGAGGATCATGGCGAGTTGGCCCGAGTTGAGTTCGGGTACGAGGACCTTGTCGAAGCCCTTGATGAGCTCTTCGAGGTCGGCGGGAAGCGGATTGAGGTAGCGCAGGTTGACGCTGGTGATGTTGTCGAAGCCTTCCTTGTGGAGGCCGTCGACGGCCGAAGCGATGGCGCCGTGGGTACCACCCCAACCGATTACGAGCAGCTTGCCGGTCTTCTTGCCGCGGATGATGAGTTCGGGGTTGGACTTGGCGATGGCTTCCACCTTGGCAGCGCGCAGGCGCGTCATTTCTTGGTGGTTTTCGGCATCGTAGCTGATGGCGCCGGTCTCGTCCTTCTCCAGGCCGCCGAGACGGTGCTCCAGGCCGTTCTGCCCGGGGATGGCTTGGGTGCGGGCGAGGGTCTCGGGATCGCGTTGGTAGGGGAGGTAGGGCTCGCCTTCCTTGGCGAAGGGGCGGCTGATGTCGGGCAGGCTGTCCTCGCTGGGAATGTTCCAAGGCTCAGAGCCGTTGGCGATGTAGCCATCACTCAGGAGAATCACCGGGGTGTTGTAGGTGATGGCGATGCGCATGGCGTCGAAGGCCGCGCGGAAACAATCGGAGGGAGAGTTGGGAGCGACCACGGGCATGGGGCTCTCACCGTGGCGACCGTAGAGGGCCTGCAGCAGGTCGGACTGCTCAGTCTTGGTCGGCAGACCGGTGGAGGGGCCGCCGCGTTGGATGTCCATGATGATGAGCGGCAGCTCGGTGATGGTGGCCAGACCCATGAACTCGCCCTTGAGGCACATGCCGGGACCAGAGGTGGCAGTCACACCGATATCGCCGGCGAAGCTCGCTCCGAGAGCCACACCGATGGCGGCGATCTCATCTTCGGCCTGCACGGTCTTCACACCGAAGTGCTTGTAGCTGGCCAGAGCTTCCAGAACCGAGGAGGCGGGAGTGATGGGGTAACCGGAGAAGGTCAGGTCGCGACCGGCCTTGCGCGCGCCGGCGATGAGACCGAGGGCGAGGGCCTCGTTGCCCGAAATCTTGCGGTAGGTGCCGGGAGCCACTTCCGCACGACTCACCATGTAGCGGTTGCGGGTGATCTCGGTGGTCTCACCGAGGAAGTAACCGGCCTTGAGGACCTTGATGTTGGCTTCGGCGACGTCGGGGAGTTTCTTGCCCCACTTGTCGTTGATGAAGTTGATGGTGGGCTCGAGCGGACGGCCATAGACCCAGTAGGTGAAGCCGAGCGCAAAGAAGTTCTTGGTGCGCAGCTTGTCCTTCATGGCCAGCTCGCTGTCCTTGAGGGCCTCGACGGCGAGACCGGAGATGTCGATGGAGAGCACCTCGTAGTTCTTCTTGAGCTCCTCGTCGTCCAAGGGGTTGGACTCGTAGTTGGCCATCTTCAAGTT
>CAZIPY010000386.1:0-20646 GCA_964541125.1 uncultured Luteolibacter sp.
CGGCAGCTGCGGTCACTACGGTGGCGATGCAGCCACCTACCAGAATGTGGGTGAAGGCATGGGTAAGCTGATGCTCGAACTGTTGAGCAAGTAAGCTTCCGCCTTCGCCATCTCCTTCGTCAAGGCTATGGAGGTCAAGAAGGCTACGGCGGACAAGCCCGCCAAAATTGATTCACGAGAGCCCCGATCCGTCGGGGCTCTTTTTTGTACCGGTTACTCGGTTTCGGGTCTTGGGTCTCGTTCAAGGAGAGCGGTCATCGCCTTTTCGGCGGGCATGTTCTCGTAAAGGATGGCGTAGACCGCATCGATGATGGGGGTGCGGACTCCAAGCTTACGTGCTGCCTCGTGAATGGAGAGCGTGTTGGGAACGCCTTCCGCACACATGCCGAGCGAATTGACGGCTTCCTCCAGAGTTTGGCCCTTGCCGAGCGCCAGGCCGACGCGGTGGTTGCGGGAATGCTCGGAGAAGCAGGTGACAATGAGGTCGCCCACACCGGAGAGGCCGGCAAAAGTCTCGGGCTGACCGCCCATGGCGACTCCAAGTCTCGTCATCTCGGCCAGAGCGCGGGTCACGAGAGCTGCGGAGGCGTTGTCTCCCAGTCCGAGTCCGTGGGCCATGCCGGCAGCGATGGCGTAGACGTTCTTCACGGCCCCACCAAGCTCAACGCCGGCGACGTCGGTGGTGGTGTAGACGCGGAAGTGAGGCAGGGTGAAGAGCTCCTGGAGTGCGGCTGCGAGTTCGGCGTTCTCAGAGGCAACCACCGCCAGGGTCACCATGTCCTTGGCGATCTCCTCGGCATGGTTGGGACCAGTAAGGATGCCGATGGGATTGTCGGGGAAAACATCGCGCAGGATTTCGCTCATGCGCTCACCGGTGGTGCGCTCGATGCCCTTGGCGCATGTCAGCAGCGGAGTGGTGACCGGGAGGCCGAGTTCCTTGAGTTTCTCTGCTTCGGAGCGGATGCCCACCGTCGGCACGGCGAAGATGATGAGCGGTTGAGAGATGATCTCGGTGTGATCTCCGGTAGCGGTGACCTTGGAGCCCAATTCGACATCCACCAGATACTTCGGGTTTTGATGATTGTCGGCGATGCCGGCGACCACGTCAGGCTCGTTGCCGACGAGAACGATGGACTCCATTTTGGGAGCGAGAAGGCGGGCGAGGGAAGTGCCCAGCGAGCCCGCGCCAAGAATGGCTGCGGTGGGAAAGGAGTAATCAGCCATCGGATCAGGATTCGGTTTCAGAACTGGATTTGGATTTGCGGGAGAAACGGGCTTCGGTACCCTCAATCAACCGCTTTATGTTGCTGCGGTGCTTCCACGTGGCCATCACCGCAATGACGAGAGCAAAGATGAAGAGGGGCTTGTTCCAGGTGCCGTCTTGGAGGCGGCCGTGATGCCAAGAGCCCCAGAGGACGACCAAGGGTAGTGCACAGGAGGCGAGCACGCTGGCTACCGAGACGTAGCGGGTGGTGAAGAAGAGAATCAGCCAGATGGCGAGTAGGATGAGCGTGGCAACGGGGATCAGGGCGATCAGCACCCCTGCAGAGGTGGCAATGCCCTTGCCACCCTTGAATCCGACCCATGGGGAATAGTTATGGCCAAGGACGGCTAAGAGAGCAGTGAGTATGTGTAGGATCTGCACCGAGGTGGCCTGTGCCGGATCGATGGTGATGATCCAGGCTTCGGGCATGGAGAAATCGACCATCAGGCCCCGTCCTCCGATTTGGAATAAGTTGATTGCCAAGGCCACGGGGATGAAACCTTTCAGCGCGTCGAGAATGAGACAAGGGATGCCGAATTTCTTACCCAGAGTGCGCCAGACGTTGGTGGCCCCGATGTTGCCTGAGCCATGTTCGCGAATGTTCACGCCCTGAGATTTCGCCATGAGAAGCCCGAAGGGGATGGAGCCTAAGAGAAAGGCCAATGCCAAGATGGCCCAGGAAATGGTCAGTGACCAAATGCTCATGGTATGGATATTAGGAAGAAGGCTTACCGTGCCTTTGTCTTCATCTGTTTTCGGCGTGGGGCTCGCTTCGGTTTCGGGCTTGGAAGCCTCCACCACCTTGGCCGACTTGATGACCACGGGCTCACCCGGCACGTTGGGAGTAGGACGGGTCATCATCTGACCGTTGGGCAGTCGACTCGTCAGGTTCTGTCTGCCGGTGCTGATCACGCGAATCTTGTCGACCACGTCCATGCCTTTCACCACCTTGCCGAAGACCGCGTAGCCTCCATTGCTGGGGTAGTCGAGGTTGGAGTTATCGACCACGTTGATGAAGAACTGCGAGGTTGCGCTGTGAAGGGCGGGGGTGCGCGCCATGGCGATGGTGCCGCGCACGTTCTTGAGTCCGTTCTGACCCTCGTTGTGGATGGGTGGGTCCATCGGCTTCTGCACCAGTCCGCCATCCTGCAGAGCAAAGCCGCCACCCTGGATCATGAAGTCGGAGATGACGCGGTGGAAGACGGTGCCGTCGTAGTGACCTTTGTTGACGTAGCTGAGGAAGTTCTCGGTGCTGATGGGGGCCTTCTCGGCATTGAGTTCAATGACGATGTCACCATGACTGGTTTCGAGTTTGACGAGGGGATTCTCGTCTCCGAAGGCCGCGGCCGAGAGCAGGCAGAACAGAAGCGTCAGAAGGCGTCTCATGTGGGCTTGTTTCTATGAGGGCGGGGGAGTCAGGGCAAGCACCGACCCGAGGCCGTCCATGGGGCAAAAAAAAGCGGCATGCCCGTGAAGGCATGCCGCTGTGAGAGGTTGGCTGGCAATTACATGCCGGGCTCGGACTCCTTGGCCTTGTCAGAGCCGTCCAGGACGATGGGTTTGTAGCCACCGCGGGACTTGAAGTAGAAGAAGATGGCCAGGTAGGCGATCAGCATGATGGCCGGGAAGAATGCCATGTTGGCGAGGGCCTTTTGGGCGCTGCCGCCACGAGCCTTGCCGATGGCATCTGCGATCGGTTCGCGGTCTGCTTCGGGAACTTCAGCAACCATGGCATCCACGGCTTCGCCGTCGAGGGTCTGGTATTTGATGATCTCGTAGATGGCCTTGTCATTGAGGACCTCGTCGCTGACTTCGCCGTCAACGATCAGGCCGGGAACGGCGGGAGCCTGCTCCACAGTCTTCACAGCGTCGATTTCCTTACCGGACTGAAGGGCACCGATGTAGGGGAAACCGAGGGTGCCGACTGCCAGCATGCCGATGCCGGAGATGGCGTTGAGGGTCAGAGCGCCACCTTTCGGGGTCTGCTCAGCCACAATGCCGAGCATGGTGGGCCAGAAGAAGGTCTTGCCGAGGGCGTAGAGGGTGGCAGCACCGAAGATGACGGCCACGCCAGCGGAGCCGGAGAGGGCAACGAGACCAGCGATGGCGAGCACGGCGCTGAGGATCAGCAGGCCGAGCGGAGAGAGACCATGAACGATGGGGCCGGCGAAGAAGCGCAGGACCATCATGATGACGGAGGTGTAAACCAGAATCCAGCCGCCGTGGAAGGTCACAGCGTTGGCCATGATGCCCGAGATCCAGCCGTCGGTGCCGATCTCAGTGGTGGCCAGCGGCATCATGATCAGGGTCAGGATGAACATCAGTGGGCGGCCGAGGCTCTTGGTGTAGACACCGAAAGCGATGACCATGGCCATGCCGATGCCGATGAAGAGCCACTTGTTGCCGTTGGGGAAGAAGTCCATCAGCTGCAGGGTCATCAGGAAACCGACGACACCGGCACCGAGGATGCCGAATTCAGCAAGCATCTCACGGTAGGAGACACCGGCTGCCACGCGCTCCTGCACGGGGAAGGTGCTCTTGATGAGCATGAGGAAGTAGATGACAGAGGGGATGGCAATGATACCGAGCTTGTACTCCCAAGGGGCGGAGCCCATGAGGATGGTGATGATGCCGGCGATCACCAGACCACCGGGCCAACCGGCGTGAAGGATGTTGAGCCACTTGGTCTTATCCTTGTCGAACATTGTGGCCACCACCGGGTTGATGAAGGCCTCCACGGTGCCGTTACCGAGAGCGAGAACCAGGCCACCCCAGAAGATGAGCTGACCGGCGAGTTCGGGGTTTTCACCGGCAATCTTGATGGCGGCGAAGCCCATGATCGCCCAACCGAATTGGCAGACGAAGGCGAAGATCATCGAGAACTTGTAGCCGACCTTATCGATGATCAGGGAGAAGAGGATGATACTGAGTGCAAAGGGCCAGACTTGGATGCCCTTGAAGCGGCCGACCTCAGCAGGGTCGAGTTTAAGCAGCTCCTGGGTGATGGTGTCATCGTCCAGAAGGAACATGCGGGTAATGAAGCCGAAGGCGGTGGTGATCAGGGCTACAAAGCAGCCCCAGAACAGCAATTGACTCGGTTTTTCGGATGCGTCGGTACTCATAGATGGGTGGTTCGTTGAATAATGGGTGCATGGAGTTAGTGGAGTGACTTACCCATGGCAAGCATTGATCCGGTTGTCTTAAACAATGGATTTGCTAAGTCATTGAACGTCAATGTTCGAAGGGGAGGGGGAGGGCTGTTTTTCCAGAGAAATATTGGCACCGCCTATCAGATATTGGAGTCTGAGGGGTCTCATTTTGAGAAAAGTGCGAAAAATGACTAAGGATTCCAAAGCTCCTGTGTCTTCTCCTATGAACACAGGGACTTTCCAAGTCCTGCCAAGCTGTGGAAACTCAAACGACCAGCATGAGGCCTGAAGCTGAGGCCAAGCGCCGGGAGGTGATTCCGCTAAAAGACCCCATGGACGAGAAAGCAACATTTCGTGAGGTCTTTGAAGCGGAAGAATCTCCTCTACTCCGCTTTGCCTACGGATTCGTGGGACAGCGCGAGACGGCGGAAGACCTCGTGCAAGATGCGTTTCTGAAACTCCACGGTCATTGGGAGGAAGTGGAGCAGCCCAGAGCCTGGCTCTATCGATGTGTTCGCAATCTCGCACTCAACCACATCAGAGACCATCGCCGTGAAACCGAACTCGACCCAGAACACGACACGCCCGGACAGGACGATGTCCCCGAGGAACTACTCGGACGTCTGGAAGCGACCGGCACGCTCCAACTCCTACTCGCCGAAATGCCACCGGAGGACCGCGAGCTCATCACTCTCAAATACGGCGAAGGCCTCAAATATCAACAGATCAGCCAGCGCACCGGCATCAGTGTCGGCAATGTCGGCTACAAACTTCACCACTTGCTCAAGGATCTCGCGGACTCACTTCGCAGTCTCGGGATCGAATCCCCCACAGGTTAATCCCACCCACCGACCCAAGGATAATCCCACTCTCCTACCCAAGGATAATTTTACCCCCCACGATCATGTCTGACTCCAAATTCACCACCCACGGCGACGAGCCGGTCGAGGCCAGGATTGTTGCCTGGGTTCTCGGCGAGGCCTCGGCCTTCGAAGCGGAGGAGCTCGAACGCCTTTGCGAAGAGCGGCCGGAACTGGCTGTCTTCAAACGCCGCATCGAGGCCGTCCACGGTCTGGCCAAGGAAGCCCACGACGACAAGGAGGACGCCCGCTGGAAGCTTTCGATCAAAAAGCGAGCTGCCATTGAAGAGCTGATCGGCGCCGAAGAAGAAGCTGCCGAAGATCTGGCCCGCGACATCCGCGCCGGCCGCAGTGGCCGTCGTGCCATGATGGCGATCGCCGCCTGTTTGGTGATGACTTTGGTGGTCGCTACCCTCACCTGGCCGGTGGTCTTCCAGAGCACCAAGTATGCCGCCGCCAATTATGGAGCAGAATCCGAACAGGCCTACCGCTGGGATGATGCTGCCACCGGTGATGCCATCGTCCTTGATGAGAAAAAAGTCAGCAAAACAGTCAGCAAGAAACCCTCCAGCCCATCGAACAATGTCAGTCGGGTGATTACATCCGCCGAAACTTCTAATGTTCCTGTTCCCGAGGTGGAAGTGGAGGCTCCTAAGGTCAACTTCGGAGCTGATAAGGACTTCGGTGAAGGTTGGGGAGCTGGAGGGGGTGACCGCGAGCGTCTCAGGGCCAAGGGTGGACCCAAAGTTCCCACCGAAATTGCGCTTTCCGCACCTAAGCCTCAGTCCACCCCCGATGCCGCACCCATGGATGAGGCTGAAACCGGCACCATTGCTGGGAACTCCCTCTCTGATTATGCCAGCCGCCGCTCCACGGGGCTTAAAGAAGGCGCTGAGCGTGAGCTGTTTCGCAAGGAGGTCACTAGAGGCGAAAGCAAGGATCAAGCCGGCTTCTCAGGCGCTCCAAGTTCCGAAACTCGCTTTTACGCCAACGAGAAGTGGGCGGAAGGTCTGGGTGGTCTGGATGCAAATGGCCCGGCACCTGCCCGTGAGCCCACCCCTTCAGTTGTGCCGGTTGTGCCGCCCCCATCAGCACCGCCGGTGCCTGCCGGGCGCAATAACAACAGCCTCCATTACGAGGATGGGAAGACAGGTCAAGGACAGGCCCAAGGCGAAGGCCAGCCAGGATTCGATGTGGCCAACGGAGGATCGTATAGCCGTCAAACCGAGAAGGGTTTCCTAGGCAAAAACCAAGCTGCTCCCGGTGGTCTTCAGGCGGATCCCGCAGCCGCTTACCGGAAAGGTCTTAAGGATGCCCCCGATGTTAACTACAGCTTCAAAGACAACCAAGCGAAGGAAACTGACGATTTTCTGAGCTTCGGAACCCCTGAAAAGAAGGGTCGCTCCGAAGACCTGGATACTAGTGGCGAAATCGACAAGCTCAAGGTCGTCGATGGTCTTTTCCATGGTGATGATTTGGATCATCGTGACCGCATTGATGCGGCCAAGCACATGCTGGCCGAACGTGGCCTCACGGAATCCACTGAGCTTGAGCTCAATCAATCTCTCAATAAAGATGGCGAGTTCCAGTCCTTCCTCAATGCTGCGACTGGTGAGCAGCTGGGGAATCTCTCGGCTCTGGCCAAACGTGAGATGATTCGTCGTCAGAGTGATGTGGCCGAGGCAGATGTGTTGCTTCTGGATGGCCGTAAAGCATACGCTGAAGAGGATTATGCTTCCGCCGTGGAGAAGTTCAAAGCGGCCCTGCAGGCGGTTCCCGATGCGCCTTTGTTTGAGGATCGTCGAGAGGTCTTTGAATCTCATCTCGAGGATGCCGAAAAGGCCCTCAGCGAGCGTTTTCCAGAGGATAAGGAGGAGCGCAAGCGTCCTGTCGTTACCGAAGAGGAGATCATCGCCGCCGATGAGCCCTACTCGACCTTCTCGCTCAATATCAACGATGCTTCCTTCCGCATGGCTCAGGCCGCCCTTGCCAAGGGTGAGATGCCCGATCCCGAAGGCATCAAGGTGGAGCAGTTCTACAACGCCGTTGACTACGGTGATCCCGCTCCTGCTCAAGGTCAGCCGGTCGCCGGCACCATTGAGCAGACCGCTCACCCGGTGATCCCCGGTCGCAATCTGGTGCGTGTTGCCATCAAGACCGCTTCCGAGGGCCGCAACCAGGGCCAACCACTGCGCCTCACCCTGCTCATCGATCAGAGTGGCTCCATGGCTCGTGAAGACCGCCGCCAGGCCATGGTTGACGCGCTCGAAGGTTTGCGTGGCCTGCTCAACGAGAACGATCAAGTGAACGTGATCGGCTTCTCTCGTACCCCGCGTCTGCTGGCTGAAGCGGTGAACGGCAAGCAAGGTCAACTCGCCAATCTACTCAACATTGAAGCCAATGAAGGTGGCACCAATCTTGAGGAAGCACTCAAGCTGGGTGAACAACTCGCCGAGCGTCACCAACTCGAAGGTGCTCAGAACCGCGTGGTTCTCTTCACTGACGGTGCTGCCAACCTCGGTGATGCTGATCCCGACTCGCTCTCCGATAAGATCAAGGAGCTGCGCCAGAAGGGAATTGCCTTCGATATCGCCGGCATTGTTGCCGACGGTCTCAACGACGAACTCCTCGGTGAAATGGCCCGCCATGGCAACGGCCGCTACTACGTGGTTGGTAAGGGTGAGAAGAACCGCTTCGCCGAGCAACTTGCCGGCGCCTTCCGCCCCGCCGCCGAAAATGTCAAAGTGCAGGTTCACTTCAACCCCGAGCGCGTTGGCCGCTACAAGCTGATCGGCTTCGAGAAGGACCGCCTCAACAAGGAGGACTTCCACGATGACACCGTCGATGCCGCCGAGATGGCAGCTGAAGAGGCCGGTGTCGCTATCTACCAAGTTGAGACTCTGCCCGAAGGGAAGGGTGAGATCGGTGAGGTCAGTGTGCGCTTCCGCGATGTCGCCAGTGGTGACATGGTCGAACGCAGCTGGACCATTTCCAACGAGATCTCCACTGCGGCTCTCGACCAGGCCCGTCCGACCATGCAGCTCGCCACTCTCGCCATGATGGCCGGCGAGAAACTCAAGGGTGGACCGCTAGCCGATGCCATCAACTTCAACGACATGGGCGAAGTGATCGCCAAGGTCCAGCAGCACTTCAAAGGCGATCCTAAGGCCGCTGAGATGCTGGAAATGATCGATCAACTGAAGTGATCAAATTGCCACCTACAAAAGTCCGAGCACCAGAACCGTATCTGTTAGATTTTACAATAGCACGACCAATTTACCGACCGTTTACCCCCTCTCTGACGCCACCTTGATACATCCGTAGTGGCGCAAGGCCCATTCAACGCCCCATACCCCCATGAACAAAAACCAAAGCCCAATCCTGTCAGTGCTTCCTGCCTGGCCATCCATCACCCGTTTCTTTGCGTTGATGACCGCGAGCCTGTTTCTACTTGGCTCCGCATCCGCTCAGGAAACCGAACCGGAAGTCGAAAAGATGGATGCGGACCGCATGGTCGTCCTTCCGTGGTATCGTCCTCACAAGGAAGTGCCGGTCTTTTACTCGGTGAAGGTCGATGCCACTACCACTCTCAAGAACCGCAGTGCGATCTCGATCCAGCGGGTGAAGTTCCGGGTGCATCAAGGCAAGGCTGAGACGCTTTCGGTGGCTTTGATTGGCGAAGGAAAGGTGGCGGCAGTGGCCGCGGGTCAGCAGGTGGATCAATTCAACAAACTTGCCTACAAGGGCTGGGCCATCCGCACCGAGCCGGACGGCAAGCGCTTCCTCGATATCCATGTCGAGGGCGGAGTGGGAAATCGCTCCTTCGACTTTGAGGTGGTGGTGACCACCAAGTCCGAATGGAAGGACAAGAACGACACGGATACCGAGTTGCTGCTCGCCGGCCCAGCGGATGCCACCGGTTACAGCATGGACCTGAAATTGGTCCACGATGGTGCAGTCGACCTCAAGGTTCTCGCCATTCAGGGCCTGATGGAGCTCGAGCCCCAAGATGTGTTGGTGGGCAAGACCCGTCGCTTCGTAGGTAGCGATAGCCCCATGCTCAAGGTGCAGGTGATGCCCTCGGGTCTCCGTGTGGATGGCCTCGAGATGCAGAGCAGCCGCCTATATGCCACCCTCGAAAAGGGAGGCAAGAGTGTGAGCTATCGTCTTGAAGGTAGGCTCCGTTCTGAAAAGGCCGACGCCCGCCTGCAATTGCTGGCCGGTTCGGTTGCCATCATGGAGCAGACCTCCGGTGATGGCTGGCGCATCGGGCTGCGCAAGCTGGACAATGGTCAGTGGGCTCATGAACTCATTGCCACCCGCGCCGGTGATTTTCCCATCCGTTTGAACTTCGCCGCACCGGTCACGACATCAGGTGACTGGAAGCGAGTCGACTTCACCATGCTCAGTGGCGTGGTGGTTCCCGTCCGTCTCTCCGGCTTCGACAAGGAGGCCGAATTCTCACCCCAGTATCCCTTGGTTCCACGCCTCCGTCGTGGTCAGCTCATCGGCTACCTGCCACCCACCGGCAAGGCTGCGATGGCTTGGCAGACCATCGAGGAGGTCAAGGATGGCTCACTGTTCTTCTCCAGCACCGGCACCACGGATGTGCGGGTGGGTAGCGGTCTGATGCGCCAGCGTTCGACCATCGATCTGCGGGTGTTGCAGGGCAAGCTGACCAAGCTGGTCTTCGATCTCTCTGGCAAGGGCGAGATCCTTTCCGTGCATGGCGATTCCACGGTGGTTGGCTGGAAAGTCAGTGAAAACGGCGGCAAGCGTCAGCTCGAAGTCAGCCTCAGTCGTCCGGTCGAGAAATCGAAGCAGATCGTGATCGAGGCTCAAGTCGGTATGGAGGGCAAGCCGCTCGAGGCCCAGGCCATCCGCCTGTCTCCGGTTGGCGCCCTGCGCCACAGTGGTTATCTCCGCGTCGCCAATCAGGGTTCGGTGCGGGTGGAGGTGATGAAAACCAGCGGCCTGATCCAACTCGCCCCAACCCAATTCCCGGGCGGTGTCGATAAGTCGCTGCGCCAAGCCGTGGTCTACCGTTTCCCCTCTGCTGATTACGACTACACCGTCAATGCTTCCCAAGTCCTTCCAGAGATTTCGGTCAACGAAACCACGGTTTATGAACTCGGCGAATCCGACCGCCGCATCCACGCCGATCTCGAACTTGATATCCGTGAGGCGCCCATCCGCGAGTGGGTGATTCAGATCCCAGCAGATCACGCCGTGTCTTCCGTCTCCGGTGCACAGGTTGCCGATTACGCCGTGGGCACCGATGTCGAGAAGGGCATGCGCAGTCTCACCGTTCTATTCAAGGGTCCCATCATGAACCGTCATCTGGTGCGGGTAGTGATGGCTCGCAACCAGGCTCCCAAGGCGGGTCCGTGGAAGATCCAGCCTCTTGGTTTCAACGAGGTGAAATCGCGCCGTGGCTACATTGGTGCGGTGGCTGCGCCCGGCTATCGTCTAGAGGCTGCAGGCAGTGAAGGCTTGGCGGAGATCCCCGTCAGCTTCTTTCCGGGACGCGCCAGCGGACTGCAGCAGGCTTTCCGTCTGCGTGAGAAGACCTGGTCGTTGGATCTCACAGTCGAGGCGCTCGGTCAGAGTGTTCAGGCTGACGTTTTCCATCTCTACTCGCTCAAGTCTGGTGCCATCTACGGCAGTGTGTTGATCAACTACTTTGTGGTGGGTGCGCCCGCCTCTGAATGGAAGATTGAAGTGCCCGAAGGTATTGGAAACATCGATGTCACCGGCCAGAACGTCGGTCGCGACTGGCGCCGCAATGGCAACACCGTGGTGGTGCCACTGTCGCGCCCCGTGCTCGGTGCCGGCACCGTTCTGCTGACCTTTGAGAAGCCGATGAGCGCTCAAGGCGGTAAGCTGGTTCCCGGATCCGTTCGTCCGCTCGATGTTCAAGGTGAGCGCGGCATTATCCAAGTGGTCAGCCCTCAACAGGTGAATCACAGCTCGACCCGCAGTGGATCACTGCTCGAAATCGACCCCAGCGAAATTCCCACCGAGTTTCAGCTGCTCAGCACCGCTCCCACTCTCAAAGCTTGGCAATACACCGCTCGTGATTTCGAGATCGGCATGGAGATCGAATGGTTCCAGCCCGGTGAAACGATCAGCCAGGTGGTCGACTTCCAAAAACTCAAGACCCACATCTCCCGCGACGGTCAATGGGTGACCGACTCGCAGATTTTCGTGAAGTCCAAGGGTCGCAGCGTGCTGCGGATGAAACTCCCTGAGGGTTCCAAGCTGTGGGAAGCTCGCGTCAATGGCAAGGCGGTCAACGCCCGCTCAGACAACGGCGACATTCTCGTGCCGCTGGCCTCCGACATCGATCCCAACCAGTCGCTTGAGATTTCCTTGCGCTACGGTGCACAAGCTAAGAACGACACTCGTCCAGTAGTTGCCGCACCCCAGTTCGAAGTGCCGGTGGTCATCGGTGAATGGCTGGTGGAAGGGGATGAGGGTCAGCGCCTCAGCCCGAAGGGTGGCACTGCCAGTCTGATTGCGCCCGTGGAGATGCAGACCGGCTGGCAATGGCTTTCGCTCAACACACCCATCATGGTGATCCTGATGATGCTCACCATCGGCGCGTGGACTCTGCTGCAAGGCAAGCCCGGTGGTGTCGCCACTGGCATCGGTCTGGTGATTTCACTCTTTGCTGTGCTCTTCACGTTGGGTGCTGCCATCCATGCTTATGAAACCACAGATACCGGCAGTGCCGTTCTTGAATACGCTGCTCCAGTGGTGGGCGCGGATCAGGCCATCACCATTGAGGTGGCCAATCAGGAGGAACTCGCCTCGCGCCTAGCTCCGGCCACGGTGATGGGAATCATCATCGGCCTCGGTCTCATGGTTCGAGGCTGCTTTGGTGGTGGCCGCAACTGGCTCGCTGGTGGCATGGCTGTGCTTCTCGGAAGTCTGCTCTTCATTCGCGGAGGGGCCACACCCTTGCTGCTGCTGATCGCGCTCTCCCTGGGTATCTGGTGGCTGCCGCAATTCTATCGGGAGGTGTCGGCCTGGGGTAAACGCCGCAGGGAGCGCCTGGCTGCCAGAGCAAAGGCCGCTGCATCCGCAGGTGCTGCCTCCATGCTGGCCCTGATGGCTTGGATGATGCCTGCGACTGCTGAGGCTGCACCCAAGGAGGCCATTCACTCCGCTGAATCCGTACAGCACGACTGGGACATCCGCGACGGTCGCCTTTATGGCAGCGTGGACATCACTCTCAGTGGGCAAGCCGGGGATCGCTATCTTCTGCTCGAGCATCCCGCGGTGCTCAATGAGTTCACCGGCAATGGTCTCAAGGTCATCAACGGCGTGCACAACAAGCAGCGCGCTTATTGGCTGGTGGCCACCGAAGACGGTCGTCTCACCGGAACTGCTGAATTTGAAATGCCCGTGAATCCGGCTGCCGGCTGGAAGCTGCCCACTGGTCCTGCTGCCATGCAGAAGGTCAAGGTGCAGTGGGATGAATCGGGCTGGGAGTTTATCAGTCCGGCCGCAGTCAAGGTCGAGCCCGTGCCCGGGTCCGGCAAGGAAGTGAGTGCGGCAATGATGTCACTGAGCCCAATGCAGCAGGTGGTCATCAAGGCCCAGGCTCGTCAACGTGACGTTTCCACCGAGGTCACTCGCTTCTACAGCGAGGTCTCCAACCTCTTCATGCCGGGCCCCGGTGTCGTCAACGGTCGCCATCAGGTGATCATTCGCCCGGCTCAGGGTCAGATCCGACAACTCACCCTCAAAGTGCCCGAAGGCTACACCGTGAGTGATGTGATCAACGGGCCAGTCGGTAATTGGCGCTTCGATCCCGATAGCCGTGAGCTGCGTGTGATCGTGCAGCCCGCACAAAGTAATCGCTTCGGCTTTGTGGTCGAAACCCAGCGCAGCGCTGGTGATTTGCCGACCGATCTCAAGGTCACACCCTTACGCGTCAATGGAGCCGCCGGCGAAGTCGGTCTCATTGGTATGGCCTTCGGCAATGAGGTGCAGCCTGAGGGTCTCAAGACTGAGGGTCTGTCCAAAGTCAACCCGAGTGACTTTGATGCCTCGCTGATTCCTGTGACTGGCAATCGCACGCCCATCGCCGTGCTCCTTCACGCTTTCCGCTATGGGGCTGCTGATGCTTCTCTCAGTTTGCGTGTGAACCCGGTGGCTCCCGAGTTGCGCTCCAATATCTGGCAGTTGGTCTCGCTGGGTGAAGATCGTTTGACGGTCGTCGCTGACATCGATGTGATGATCACCCGCGCCGGCGTCTTCCGTCTGCAATTGGAAGTGCCCAACAGTCTCGAAGTAGAGAGCGCTACGGGTGATGGTCTCAGTCACTGGACCCAGATCGAAAGCAAGGAAGGGGAGAATGGCATCCGCACCGTCACCCTGCATCTCTCCGGCAAGACCATGGGTCAGCGTAGCTTCAATTTGCAGATGGTTGGCCGTCCGATCACCGACAGCAAGGAGTGGATGGTGCCCAAGGTGAAGCTACAGGAAGCTTCGCGTGAAACCGGTGTCCTCACCGTGGTGCCAGAGCGTGGCCTGCGTGTGCGTGCCATCAAACGCAAGAATATCGCCCAACTCGACCCGCGACAACTGGCCGGTCAGAAGAACGCTGTGTCCCGTGCTGCGGTGCGTCCGGATGCTCTGTCCTACCGCCTGCTGCAGAGTGACTGGGAACTGGGCCTGTCCATTCGTCGTCTCGACCCTTGGGTCACTGCGAGTGTCTTCCACGATTCCACCATTCGTGAGGGTCAGGTGCTTACCCGCCTCAACATCAACTACCGCATCGACAATGCCGCTGTGAAATCCCGTCGGGTGAAAATCACGGGTCTCGATGAGAAAGCGGCCGCCACCCTGCGCGCCACCGGCTCTGCCGTTGCAGACTTCGTTCCGGTCGAGGGATCTGAAGGTATCTGGGAGATCCGCTTCCGTCGTGGCATTGCAGGCAATGCCGAGGTGACCATCGAATATCAGCGTCCAAGCGCCGAGGGAGGCACTGAATCCATCACGCCCATCGAACTGATGGATGTGCGTCAGACCAACACCATCGTGGCACTCCGCGCCGGGGGTCGTTTGGAACTCGAACCCGAAGCCATGCCACGTGGCTGGCAGTCCACCGATTGGGCCGCCGTTCAGGGTCTGATCGGCAGCAATGCCGGCATCGAGGCACCGCACCTCACCTTCAAGGTTGCTGATCCGGAAGGTCCACTCGAGGTGGTCATGAAGCGCCACGATCTGGCCAACTTGCGCAAGATCCGTGTTTCCAAAGGTGAGCTCACCTCGCTGCTTTCCAAGCCCGGCGGCAACGTTCTGACCACTGCCACCATGCGTCTGGAAGTGGTCGCCAAGAGCACCATGCGCCTGAAGCTTCCCGAAGGTGCCGAGCTCTTCAACGTGTTCGTCAACGGTGAGGGTGCACCCTTGGTCCGTGAAGGTAGTGAGTGGCTGTTCTACGTCTTCCCACGTCCGGATGGCCAAAGTTCAGAGCTTCGCTTCACCTATGCCGACACCATGAAAGGTCGCAAGCAACTGCAGGGACCCGTTCTCGATGTGCCCATGGAAGATCTCACCTGGCGCGTCCTTGTCCCTGAAGGTTTTGCATACAGTGGCCACAGTGGTGACTTCGATCTGCAGATGGAAGAGCAAGGCAGTCTACTGCAGGTGGAGAGCTATCAGGAGATCGTTTCCGTCCAGAGTGAGGTGCGCAAGAGCGACGCGGTGCAGCTGCTCGACCGGGGCAATCAATGGGCTGCCGAGGGAGATCAGAAGAAGGCCATCATGGCTTACAGTAACGCTCTCAACAGCGGCAACCTGGATGAAGCCTCCAACGAGGATGCCCGCGTCCAGTTGCGTAAGCTGAAAACCCAGCAGGCCGTGCTCGGTCTCAACTCTCGTCGCCAGCGTCTGATCATCGATAACCGTGCTGCCGACACTCAGCAAACACCCAACGCTCAGATCGATCAGGCCGCCGCCGTCAATCCGGTGCTTCAGGGCAAATACAACTTCGACCCGAACCAGTTCGAGCGCTTTCTCGATGGCAATAGCGCCGATGAGAACGCCGCGATCAAGGCCATTGCGAATCGGGTGGTTGCCCAGCAGCTCGCCGCCGAGCCGGCTCCTGCTGCATTGGACATCAACCTGCCTGAGCGTGGCACCGTGCTGAGCTTCGGTCGCAGCGTCCAGGTCGGTAGCGATCAGGCGATGACGCTCGACATCGAACTCGAGCGTGCAGGTGGAAGCTTCTCCATCCTTAGCATCCTGCTCTGCTTGGCGATCTCCGGAGTGATTTTCCTCAAGCCCGGTTCTTCTAAAGCCAAAAAGAAATGATGATGCAACTGACTGGATGCTTCATGCTTCTGACTCTCTTCTCTTCGGTGGTCTTGTCTGCTGAAGAGGAGAAAAAATTACCACTGGAGTGTCGCATTCGTGCGGTTCACAAGGGCGGTAACGATGTCGTCCAACTCAAGATCACTCTTGAGAATGTTGGAGAAATACCCAGGCGGGTGATCATGCCAGATCCATGGTTCAATATGAGCGCGGGGACCGAAATCGGAGGCTGGAGTTTCCATTTCATTGGGCCCGATGGAAAAGCTGCCAAGTTGAAATGGCCAGGGCCGCCCCCGAGTCCCAAGCCAATGATTCCTCGAAGGGAGCGTTTGGTCCTGCTCTATCAAGGTCAGTCCATTGGCATGACTCTCCGATTGCAAGGCCAGCTGGCAAATCCGGAGAAGGTTAGCTCACTCTCCGTGACCTACCACATGAATCACAAGTTCATGCAAATGAAGCCCCTGGAGAAGGTCGATTGGTATCAAGAATTCAATCCCCGCCTGTGGGAGGGGGAGGTGCAGTCAGCCTCCTTTGATATTGCTAGGTTCCTTGCAAACCGCACCATCTATCGATGAGTTTAGTTAAGCCACCGGGCACTGATTAGGATTCTTGAAGAAGTCGTTGCCCTTGTTGTCCACCAGGATGAAGGCCGGGAAGTTCTCCACGGTGATCTTCCACACGGCTTCCATGCCGAGTTCAGGGAATGCGACGACTTCCTGCGACTTGATGTGGTTCTGCGCCAGTAGGGCAGCGGGACCACCTGCCGAGCCGAGGTAGAAGCCGCCGTGCTTGTGACAGGCATCGGTGACGGCGTCGGAGCGATTGCCTTTGGCCAGCATCACCATCGAGCCGCCATTGGCTTGGAAGAGATCCACGTAGCTGTCCATGCGGCCAGCGGTGGTGGGGCCGAAGGAGCCGGAGGCCATGCCTTCGGGGGTCTTGGCCGGGCCGGCGTAGTAGATGGGGTATTTCTTGAAGTAGTCGGGCAGCGCGCCGTCTTTTTCCAAGATTTCTTTGAGCTTCGCGTGGGCGATGTCGCGGGCGACGATGATGGTGCCGTTGAGTGACAGAGCCGTGGTGACAGGATACTTGTTGAGGGTCTTGAGGGTTTCCTCCATGCCCTGATCCAAATCGATGGAGACACCCTTGAACTTCCAGTCCTTGTATTCCTCGGGGATGAAGCGGCCGGGATTCTTCTCGAGTTTCTCCAAGAAGATGCCGTCCTTGGTGATCTTGGCTTTGGCTTGGCGGTCGGCGGAACAGGAAACGCCGATGCCGACGGGGCAGGAAGCGCCGTGACGGGGGAGGCGGATCACGCGCATGTCCAAGGCGTAGTATTTACCGCCGAACTGAGCGCCGATGCCCGTCTCGCGAGCGAGCGCGAGGAGTTCTTCCTCCAATTCCACGTCGCGGAAGGCACGGCCATGCTCGTTGCCGCTGGTGGGTAGTTCGTCGTAGTAGCGAGTGGTCGCCATCTTGACGGTCTTGAGGTTGGCTTCGGCCGAGGTGCCACCGATGACGAAGGCCAGGTGGTAGGGCGGGCAACCAGCCGTTCCTAGTGAGGCGAGCTTCTCCAAACAGAAGGATTTGAGGCTGTCCGGATTCAGGAGCGCCTTGGTCTGTTGGTAGAGGAAGGTCTTGTTGGCCGAACCGCCACCCTTGGTGACGAAGAGGAATTTGTAAGCGTCACCTTCAATCGCATAGAGGTCGATCTGCGCGGGGAGGTTGGTCTTGGTGTTTTGCTCCTCATACATGGTGAGGGGAGCGGTTTGCGAATAGCGGAGGTTTTCCTTGGTGTAGGTGTTGTAGATGCCCTTGGAGAGATGCTCGGCATCGTTGCCCTCGGTCCACACCTGTTGGCCCTTCTTGCCGATGATGGTGGCGGTGCCCGTGTCCTGACAGAAGGGGAGGATGCCGTTGGCGGCGATCTCCGCGTTCTTGAGCATCATCAGTGCGACCATGCGGTCGTTCTCGGAAGCATCCGGGTCGTCGAGGATGGCGGCGACCTGCTTCAGGTGGCTGGTGCGGAGCGTAAAGTTAATGGCCTTGATCGCCTCTTGGGAAAGGAGAGTCAGGGCTTCTGGAGACACCTTGAGGACGGGCTTGCCCTCAAATTCGGTGACCGAGACGTGTTCGGTGCTGATGCACTCGTATTCGGTGGGGTCCTCGGCGAGCGGATAGGGGTCCTGGTAAACGAAGGGCTTGTCAGACATGGCGCTGGGGGACGTTACGGCGACAGGATCGGACAGGCAAACTGAATTCGGGGATCAAGGATTTAGGGCCACGAAAGACACGAAAAGGCACGAGAGTGAAGGTAGGGACGCCTCTCCGAGGCGTCCGTATGTCTGAATGCTGACTTCGAGGAGATGTGGGAATATGTCCGCATCTATAACAACGGACGTCTCGGAGAGACGTCCCTACCACCCTTCCGGGGTCAGGCTTGTTGCCTTCCTTGCTATCTTGTATGGGTGTTACAAGGGTATGACGAAAAGACTCTTCATTCTGATTATGGTCATGGCTGTGGCAAGTGGAGCCCTAGGATTTTTCCTCTGGCGGAAAGAATCCAATCGAAAGCAATGCATCATGAATCTTGAGGGCATGCACATAGCGATTTACTCGCAGGCAGGTATGGAAAATTCATTCCCTGGTGACACGGTTCAAGGCGGTGCTAAGGGTCTGCTTGAGCGTTCCCATAATTTCGAAGGACTGCCAAAATGTCCTTCCGGTGGAGACTATGCATTCTGGAGTGATGTTACTTATTCACTCAATGGCAGAGATAATGTGCGATGCTCCTGTGCAGAATCTAAGGGGCATGTTTTGCCCGATGGGTGGCCAAAAGATTATAAATCACCTCCGTGATCTTCGTCTCCTCCGTCCCTCTGTGGTAAAAAGAAAGCCGCTTACGCTCACTCGCTCTCTGACTCCTCAGCCGGCGCCTTCGGAAGTTTATCGACTTCGTCCAATAAGTTGACCATGTCCACGCCGCGTTCGGCGGACTGATCACAGACAAAGCGCAGCACAGGAGTCGACTTGAGGACCACGCGCTTCATGACCTTGGATTGGATGGCGCCGTGGTCGCGGTTGAGCTTCTTGAGTACGGGCTCGGAGCTTCCTCCCAATACACTGGTCCAGACCTTGCCTTCTTTGAGGTCGTTGGTCACTTCCACGCCGCTGATGGTAACGAGGACACCATTCCACTCGTAGTCGTGCTGAATGACGCTGCTGATTTCGCGGCGCAACAGCTCGTTGACGCGATCCATGCGGTGGGAGGGCATACGTCGGTCTCCTGAAGTTAGAGCTCCTGTTCAACCTTCTCGAGTTCGTAGCACTCGATGATGTCGTTCTCCTGATACTCGTTGAAGTCGCCCAAGCGAATACCACATTCGAAATTGGTGCGAACTTCCTCCACTTCGTCTTGGAAGCGGCGCAGCGTGGACATCTTGCCATCGAAGACAGGAACGCCGTCGCGGATGACGCGAGCGTGGGCCTTGCGGTGGACCTTGCCGTCGGTGACAAATGAACCGGCAGCGCGTGCGCCTTTGTTGAGCTTGAAGACCTGACGGACTTCGGCGTGGCCGATGATGTTCTCGCGGGTGAGGGGATCGAGAAGACCCAGCATGGCTTCGCGCACCTGATCGATGAGCTCATAGACCACGGAGTAGAGTTTCACTTCCACATCGTTGGCTTTGGCGGCTTTGACGGCCTTGGATTCCACCTTGATGTTGAAGCCGATGACCACGGCGTCAGTGGATGCGGCGTAGTCGATGTCGGACTCGGTGATGGGACCGGCAGCGGCGGTGATGAAGTTGGTATCGACCTTCTCGGAATCAATGTCGCCGATGGCGGTCTTGATCGCTTCGACCGAACCCTGCACGTCACATTTGAGAATGATGTTGAGGCGGGTTTTCTCACCACCTTCCGTAGCCATCCTGTGGAGGTCGGCGAGTCGGTTGCGGCCTTGCGGCTGCAGACGCTCGAGGCGTTCGGCTTCCTGGCGTTCACCTGCCAGTTTCTTGGCCTCACGCTCGTTTTTCATCTCGGTGAGGTTGTCACCCACTTTGGGGAGTTCTTCGAAACCGACGACTTCCACGGGCATGCCGGGATGGGCGGACTTGATGGATTCTCCACGGTCGTTGATGAGGGAGCGAACCTTGCCGGAGAAGGGGCCACAGATGAAGGGCATGCCGACTTTGAGGGTGCCGCTTTCGACAATGACGGTGGCAGTGGTGCCGCGGCCGGGAATGACCTTGGCCTCAATGACACCGGCGCGGGTGGTGGTGTCGGGGTTGGCTTTGAGCTCGAGCACTTCGGCTTGGAGTGCAATCAATTCAAGAAGGTCTTCCATGCCGTCACCGGTGAGCGCACTGACTTCGGCGAATTCGGTGTCGCCGCCGTAATCGGTGGTTTGCAGACCATTCTCGGCGAGCTGGCCTTTGACCATGTCGACGTTGGCTGCATCGAGGTCGCACTTGTTGATGGCGACGATGGGGGTCTTGCCGGCCTTCTCGGCGTGCTTGATGGCTTCCAGAGTCTGCGGTTTGATGCCGTCGTTGGCGGCCACCACGATGACGATGATGTCAGTGATGTTGGCGCCGCGTTCACGCATGTGGGTGAAGATGGCGTGACCGGGAGTGTCGAGGAAGGTGATCTCCTGGCCTTCGTGGATGACCTGATAGGCGCCGATGTGCTGGGTGATGCCGCCGGCCTCACCACTGGCCACCTTGGACTTGCGGAAGTAGTCGAGGATGGTGGTCTTGCCGTGATCGACATGACCCATGATGGTGACGATGGGCGGACGGGTCTTGAGGTCGTCCTCGGGCTCGTCGGCGGGAAGTGCGGGTGCTTCGATGACTTCCTCCACCTTGTGGAAGCCCTTGTCCTTGTCGCGCTTCTCGCGCTCGAAGGTGAAGCCATGCATGTCGCAGACTTGGGCGGCGACTTCGGGCTCCAAGGGTTGGTTGGGGGCGGGGAAGACACCGAGTTTGATCAGGTCGGCCATCACGTTGAAGGGCTTGAGGCCCAGGCGTGCGGCAAGATCGGGAAC